>JACMLB010000248.1 GCA_014379805.1 Rhodospirillales bacterium
CCAGGCGGAATCGGCGCCCTTGGGCCGCGAGGTGATGGTCAGCCGCGCCACCGAACCGATGGAGGGCAGCGCCTCACCGCGAAAGCCCAGATGGCGGATATGGACCAGATCGTCGTCGGGCAGTTTGGAGGTGCAGTGACGCTCCACCGCCAAGGTCAATTCGTCCGGCGCCATGCCGCCGCCGTCATCGGTGACGGAAATCAGCGCCTGGCCGCCTTCCACCAGCACCACGTCGATATGGCCGGCGCCAGCGTCCAGCGCATTCTCCACCAATTCCTTGACGGCAGAGGCGGGGCGCTCGACCACTTCGCCGGCGGCGATCTGGTTGACCAGGGTGGGGGGCAGCAGACGGATGGACATGGGCGGAGTCTAGCCGCAGGCGCGGGGCCGCGCCAAGCTTCATTCCTGATTCACCTTTGTGAGCGTAGAGTTAAGCACAGATCGGCGGATGCGGGAGGCGTCCCATGGCACGAACAATAGTCCCGACGATGGCGCACCAGCCGCCACATCACCCGGCGCCCAAACCGGCGCCGAAGCATCAGGCTCCCGGCCACCATCATCCGCATCCGGCGCCCAAATCGGGCCATGGCGGGTTGATCGCCGTGCTGGTCATCGCCGCCGCCCTGCTCGCAGCTGTGGTTTGGTATGTCATGCCGGCCAGGGTGGCCCGGCTGGACCCGGTGGATCAATTGCTCGACCAGATGCAAGCCGCCGCCGACGGCACCGTCGCCCCGGTCCACGTCTTCGGCGGCGCGTTGACCGTGACCCGCGCCAATGGCCGCAGCACCGTCACCGCCGAGGCCCTGCCGTCCAAGCCCTGCGTTCAGGTGGGGTGGCGCCTGTCCAAGGAAGGCACCATCATCGTCAACGGCGTGCTGTCGCAACGCCTGTCGGCGGCCAAGCTGTCGGAAATGTGCAGCGGCGAGGGCGGGGCGTCGCTGACTTGGAGGCCGGAGGAGTAGGGGTTACTCCCTTCCGCCCCTCCCCATCGTCATGGCCGGGCTTGACCCACGGGTGTCCGGTTTAAATCAGACTGTCATCCCGAACGACCAACGGGAGGAGGGATCTCCGCTTGGCACACCGTGTCAGAACGGGACTCCAATGTGCCAGGATGAGATCCCTCGCGTTCGCTCGGGATGACAAACTATCAGAAAATCAACGACTTGCCCCTTAGCGGGCATCGTTAGTTAACCACAGAGACACAGAGACACAGAGATATACCGAGCAAGCGGAACCCGATCGGGCTCCGTCTGGTAAAGACTCTCTGTGCCTCTGTGCCTCTGTGTCTAATTTAAACCGGACAGCCGTGGAACAAGTCCGGGCATGACGGCGTGGGAGTGCCGAGTACCCTACCCCCGCATCCCTTTGATCGCCGCGATCAGCCCGTTGGTGGAGCTGTTGTGGCTGGTCACCTCGTCGGGACTGGTCAGCTCGCCCAAAATCTTCTTCGCCAGCTGCTTGCCCAATTCCACGCCCCATTGGTCGAAGGAGTTGATGTCCCACAGGATGCCCTGGACGAAGACCTTGTGCTCGTACAGGGCGATCAGCATGCCCAGGGTGTGCGGGTCCAGGGTCTTGTACAGCAGGGTGTTGGTGGGGCGGTTGCCGGTGAAGACGCGGTGGGCGGCTTCGGCATCGGTCAGGATCGGGTTCTCGGCTTTGACCTCGGCCAGGGTCTTGCCGCGCATCAGCGCTTCCGGCTGGGCCAGGAAGTTGGCCAGCAGCATGACGTGGTGATCGCCCACCGGATTATGGGTGGTGGCAGCGGCCAGGAAGTCGCAGGGGATCGGCTTGGTGCCCTGGTGGATCAGTTGATAAAAGGCGTGCTGGCCGTTGGTGCCAGGCTCGCCGAAGACCATGGGGCCGGTTTGCCAGGTGGCCGGGGTGCCGTCGCGTGCGGTGCCCTTGCCGTTGGATTCCATGTCTAATTGCTGCAGATAGGCGGGCAGCCGGTGCAGGTACTGGTCATAGGGCAGCACCGCATAGGCCTGGGCGCCCAGGAAGTTGTTGTACCAGATGCCCAACAGGCCCAGCACCACCGGCATGTTGGCGTCCAGCGGTGCGGTGCGGAAATGCTCGTCCATCTGGTGGGCGCCGTCCAGCAGCGCCTCGAAATTATCGAAGCCAACGGCGATGGCGATGGACAGGCCAATGGCCGACCACAGGGAATAACGCCCGCCGACCCAGTCCCAGAACTCGAACATGTTGGCCGGGTCGATGCCGAAGGCGGTGCATGCTTTTTCGTTGGTGGACAGGGCGACGAAGTGATGGGGCACCGCCGCAGCCCCCAGCTTCGCCACCAGCCAGTCCTTGGCCGTGGTGGCGTTGGCGATGGTTTCCTGGGTGGTGAAGGTCTTGGAGGCGATGATGAACAGGGTGGTTTCCGGGTCGCACGCCTTCAACGTTTCGGCCATGTGGGTGCCGTCCACGTTCGAGACGAAGCGCACCGCCAAGCCGTCCTGCTGATAGGGCTTAAGCGCCTCGGTCACCATGACCGGGCCAAGGTCCGAGCCGCCAATGCCGATATTGACCACCGTGGCGATCCGCTTGCCGGTGGCGCCTTTCCACTGTCCACTGCGCACGCGGTCCGAGAAATCCCTCATCTTGGCCAGCACGGCATTGATGGCGGGCATGACATCAACGCCGTCCACCATGACCGGACGGTTGGACCGGTTGCGTAGCGCCACGTGCAGCACGGCGCGGTGCTCGGTGGTGTTGATGGGGGCGCCGTCGAACATCTTGGCGCGCCACTCCTCCAGCCCCGATTGGCGGGCAAGGTCGTTCAGCAGGGCCATGGTCTCGTGGGCGACGCGGTTCTTGGAGTAATCCAGCAGCAGATCGCCCAATTTCAGCGAGAACGCCTGGAAGCGGCCCAAATCGCGCAAGAACATGTCGCGCATCTGAACCGGTTCCATGCCCTTCGCGTGGGCTTCGAGCGCCCGCCAAGCGGGCAATTGGGTCGGATGCGGCATGGTCGGTTACTCCCGATATTCTTTGGCGGAACTCTAGCAGAGGCAACGCCACCCGACCATCCCCCTACCGGGCAAGGGGGAATGTGGTCATGAAGCTGTCATGCCCGCCTCAGACGACGACGTACGCGATTGGTCATTGGCACCTGCGGTTGCTCCGCGTAAGCTGCCCCCAAGACCTAGACGCAGTCGCATAATCTTTTACGGCCTGAGGCTTGAACAAGCCGGTCGCATAATCCCAAACCAGGATTACCCCATGTTTCGCCGCCTGCTCGCCGCCTTCGTAATGCTCCCCACCATGGCCTCGGCCCATTTCCTGGAAATCATCCCGGCGGCGGACATTCTGCCGGACAATGGCGACCGCATTATCCGGCTGCAGCTTGCCTTCACCCACCCCATGGAGCGCGGGCCGGCGATGGAGATGGCGGCGCCGGTGCGGTTCGGTGTGATGGCAGGCGGCAAGACCCAGGATTTGACGGCGCAGTTGGCTCTGGTGAAGCGCGACGGCAAGACCACGTTCGAGGCAAATACCAAGGCCACCGCACCCGGTGATTACGTGTTCTTCGTGGAACCGGCGCCCTATTGGGAGGCCGCCGAGGGCAAGTACATCGTCCAGCTTGCCAAGGTGGTGGTGGATTTGGGCTCTGGGACCGGCTGGGACAAGATGGTCGGCCTGCCGGTGGAGATCGAGCCCCTGGTGCGGCCCTACGGTCTGTGGACCGGCAGTCAGTTCCGCGGCATCGTGCGCAAGAACGGCAAGCCGGTTCCCTTCGCCGAGATGGAGGTTGAGTGGCGCAATGACGGCAGCGTCACCGCCCCCAGCGATCCCTTCGTCACCCAGATCATCAAGACCGATGCCACCGGCCAGTTCAGCTTCACCATGCCGCGTGCGGGCTGGTGGGGCTTTGCCGCTTTGACCGATGGCAAACCCATGCCCGGCCCCAACGGCAAGCCGGCTCCGGTGGAGCTGGGTGCGGTCATGTGGGTCAAGACTCAGGACATGAAGTAAGTGGCGCACATTCCCGACGGCATCCTGTCCGCCCCCGTGCTTGCCGCCGGCATGGCCGTCAGCCTGGGCGGCATCGGGTTGGGATTGCGGCGGCTGGCGC
>JACMLB010000249.1 GCA_014379805.1 Rhodospirillales bacterium
CCCAGGGTGACGATGCACTCGGATTCCTGGTCCAACTCCACGTTGAAGCGGCGGTGGTAGTAATTCACCAGGGCCTTGCGCAGGCCGGGAATGCCGCGGCTCATGGAATAGCGGTGGGCGCGGGGATTGCGCGCGGCCTCCACCAGCTTGTCCACGTTTTGGGCGGGGGTGGGCTGGTCGGGATTGCCCATGCCGAAATCGATGATGTCGTCGCCGGCGTTACGAGCTCGGGCCTTCATGGCGTTCACTTCGGCGAACACATAGGGGGGAAGGCGTTTAATCCGATGGAATTCCGATTCCGTGCTCATGCTGCCGATCTCTCATTCGCCAATCAGGCCTCACACAAACCCTAGCCCTGGAAGGGCGGTCGCGAGGACTGGGAAGGGCCATATCTAGCGCGGACAGGCTTAAGAATCGATATCTTTTTGGGTAGAGCCCCAGCGCGAACACTTCATCCCAAGAGCGTCCGGATGCAGGGTTAAGGTGCCGGGCGGGCGTGGCTGGCGCAAGGGGCGAGGCGGGGCATGGCCGGATGCGCTGGGCCCGGCTAGTCGGGGGAGGCATCGCCGTCCACCTGACGGCGGCATCCCCAATCGGCCAGGATTTCGTTGATGGTGTCCACGACGAAGTGGCGCGCCGAGTCCACATCGTATCCGTCAGCCAGCAAGTCGTCGTACTCGGTCAAATTGTGGCGAATATAGGACACCAGCGAAAGCCACGCAGCGGTCTGCGGCGACGCAGTCTTCAGGCCGGTAGAATCCTGGGCGTGGTCAAGGATGGCATCGCGCTCGAACGCAGGAACCTTGGGGGCGATAACCCTCAAAGCTTCAGCGATTTGACTTCGGCGGGTGCTCAAATGACGTCGAGGAAGACCCGGGCGCCGGCATCGGCCATGGCGTTGGGATCGGCACCAACCATGATCTTCGAGCCGGGTACGCCGCGCTTGGACAGTTCACGGGCGACTGCATTGGCGCGCTTCATGGAGGTTTCGAGGCCGCTCATCATGTCCTGCACGGCGTCGGCATTGCCGAATTGCGGGGCCGGGGCGTGGCCGACCACGCGGACAATGCCGCCGGTCTGCTTGTAAACGCGTGCCACCTCGGCGATGGACTGGCGGTCGGCAGCGGTCAGTTCGGCAGAGCCCGAGCGGAAATCAACCGACGCCATCTGGAAGCTGGCAGCCGCCTCAGGCTCGGGCAGCGGGGCCGCAAGACCCTTGCCGCCGCCCTTGACGCGCCGGGACGACGGCGGCACCAGATGGATGGGCTCGTCCTCGAAACCACGGCTGGCGCTGGCCAGCTGGGGCATGTCGACCATGCCGGGGCGAACGGTCTGCTGGGCGGATTCAGCCAAACGGCGCTGGAACTGGTCCTGCAACGGCCTGCCCTTGCCGCGTCCGGGCATGGCGACGTTTTCAGGAATTTCGGCGCGCGCCGGCGGGGTCATGTCCATGGAGGACGGCGGGCCGTCGGACAATTCCTGGGCGATGACTGACGGCTTGGCCGGCACGCCGGCGACCTGGGTGTCGGTGGCAGACGGGGCGCGGCGGGCCAAGGGCTTGGTCGGGGTGACTTCGCGCCGCACCGGCTCGGCATATTTGGAATTGCTGCGGTCCGCCGGCAGGCCCTTGGTCAGGTCCTTGCGGGTATCGGCGGCGACGGTCTTGTTGATATCGGGGAACTCGCCCTTCGGTTTAGCAGGGGCGGCCACTTCGGGGCGTTCGGTGCCGGTCACCAGATCGCTGGCGCCCTTGTACCATTCCACGGGGTTGATGGCGTCGGGAACCGACGAGCAGCCGGCCAGAACAGCCATCATCAGCACAGCTTTGCTGGCCGTAAGCGCGCGGTCGCGATTGCGACGGAAGCCCAGTTCGAAACGACGCACCATGGTCTCTCTACCACCCCTTACGACGTATGAAATCGACTGAAATCGGACACACGGAAAACTTTTACGGCAAGTTCACGTTTAACAGGCCGGCGATCGAAAGTATATAGGTCTATATGAACGTTGCGAAGGGGGAGTGCCGCCTTCCTTCCTAGGTCCGTATCCCTTATGCGGTGTTGCCGCTGAGTGTGCGTTAGCGTTCTTTAAGCACCTGAACGAGGACTCATATGGCTGAAGAAATGGGCACAGATATCAAGCTGGTGGATCCCGCCGAGCTTTCTAAGGCGATGACCAACATCGCAGAACGCAGCCAACGCATTGTCGCGGATTTTTTGACCCGTCAGGCGGCAGATCCGGCTGCCCCGAATTTGGACCCGCTCAACCTCGGGAACGCGTTCCTGGAGATGACGGCGAAGATCATGTCGGACCCCACCAAGCTGGTGGAGGCCAATCTGCATCTTTGGCAGGACTACATGTCCCTGTGGCAGAACACCGCCATGCGCTTTTTGGGCGAGCACGCCGAGCCGGTGGCCAAGCCCGATGCCGCCGATCGCCGCTTCAAAGATGAAATGTGGGAAGACAATGAGGTCTTCGATTTCATCAAGCAGTCCTATCTGCTGTCGGCGCGCTACATGCACGGCGTCGTGCACGGCGTCGAGGGCATGGACGAGCACACCGCGCAGAAGGTGGATTTCTATACGCGCCAGTTCGTGGACGCCATGGCGCCGTCCAACTTCGTGCTGACCAATCCCGAAGTGCTGCGCGCCACCATCGAATCGGGCGGCGAAAATCTGGTCAAGGGTCTGAACAACCTGCTGGACGACCTTGAGCGCGGCAAGGGCAAGCTCGCCATCAAGATGACCGACTACGATGCCTTCAAGGTGGGCGAGAATATCGCCGTCACCCCGGGCAAGGTGGTCTATCAGAACGATCTGATGCAGCTGGTCCAGTACACGCCCACCACGCCGACCGTGCTGCAAAAGCCGTTGCTGGTGGTGCCGCCGTGGATCAACAAATTCTACATCCTGGATTTGCGCCCCAAGAACAGCTTCATCAAATGGGCGGTTGACCAGGGCCACACCGTGTTCGTCATTTCCTGGGTGAACCCGGACGAGCATCTGGCCGCCAAGGGCTTTGCCGATTACATGCTGGAAGGCCCGCTGGCCGCCCTGGATGCCATCGAAAAGGCCACCGGCGAGAAGCAGGTCAATGTGGTCGGCTATTGCCTGGGCGGCACGCTGACCGTGTGCACCCTGGCTTACATGGCGGCAAAGAACGACGACCGCATCGCCTCGGCCACCCTGTTCACCACCATGACCGACTTCAAAGAGCCGGGCGAGTTGGGCGTGTTCATCGACGAGGAGCAGCTCACCAGCATCGAAGAGAAGATGAGTGAGCACGGCTTCCTTGATGGCCGCGACATGGCCATGACCTTCAATATGTTGCGCGCCAACGACCTGATCTGGTCGTTCGTGGTCAATAACTACCTGTTGGGCAAAGACCCGTTCCCGTTCGATCTGCTGTACTGGAACTCGGACTCGACCCGCATGCCGGCCGCCATGCACAGCTTCTATCTGCGCAAGATGTACCAGGAAAACCGGCTGATCACTCCGGGCGGCATCAACCTGAACGGCGTCGATATCGACCTGTCCAAGATCAAGACGCCTATCTA
>JACMLB010000006.1 GCA_014379805.1 Rhodospirillales bacterium
ACACCTCGCAGCTGCGCTTCCATTCCGGCAAGCGCCCGGTGCTGATCATCGACGCCCCCGGTCACAAGGAATTCCTCAAGAACATGATCACCGGCGCCGCATCTGCGGAAGCCGCACTGCTGATCATCGACGCCGCCGAGGGCGTGCAGGAACAGACCCGCCGTCACGGCTATCTGTTGCATCTGCTGGGCCTCAGCCAGATCGCCGTGGTCGTCAACAAGATGGATCTGGTGGATTGGAGCGCCGAGCGCTTCAAGGAAGTGGAAGTTGAAATTCGTGGCTATCTGGCCGAGATCGGCGTCACGCCCACCCACGTTATCCCGGTGGCGGCGCGTGGCGGCGACAATGTGAAGACCCGCTCGGCCAACAGCCCGTGGTATCAGGGTCCGACCATCATCGACGCTCTGGACGGTTTCAATTCGGCGGCCCCGGCCACCGAAATGCCCCTGCGCCTGCCGGTCCAGGACGTTTATAAATTTGATCAGCGCCGCATCATCGCCGGCCGCATCGAAAGCGGCCGCCTGAAAGTGGGCGACCGTCTGGTGTTCGCGCCGTCGGGCAAGTCGGCCAAGATCGCCAGCATTGAAGGCTGGGCCGGCAATGACGTGTCCACCGTGGCCGCAGGCGCCGGTCGCGGCGTCGGCGTGACCCTGGACGAGCCCATCTTCGTGGAACGCGGCCAGATCGCCCATCTGGCGGAAGCGCCGCCGGTGCTGGCCTATTCCATCCGTGCCCGCGTGTTCTGGCTGGGCCGCGAACCGCTGGTTCTGGGTTCGCGCCTGAAGCTGAAGCTCGCCACCGCCGAATATCCGGTGGAAGTGGCCGCCATCGAGCGCGTGGTGGATGTTGAAGACCTCAACAACCACGATGGCCGCGAAGTGGGCCGCAACTCGGTGGCCGAGTTGGTGCTGCGCGCCCGTGCTCCCATGGCGCTGGACCCGTTCGCCGTCAACGCCCGGCTGGGCCGCTTCGTGCTGGTTCAGGGCTATGACATCGTCGGCGGCGGCATCATCGGCGAAGCGGTGGGCGAATCGCGCAACATCACCGCCGTGGAACACACCGTCACCGTGGACGCCCGCGCCAAGGCCAACGGCCATCGGGGCGGCGTGCTGTGGCTGACCGGCCTGTCGGGCGCCGGCAAGTCCACCATCGCCATGGATGTGGAACGCCGCTTGTTCCTTAAGGGCTGGCAGGTTTCCGTGCTGGACGGTGACAATGTGCGCCAGGGCCTGTGCTCGGATTTGGGTTTCTCGCAGGCCGACCGCGCCGAGAACATCCGCCGCGTAGGCGAAGTGGCCCATCTGTTCGCCAAGACCGGCGCGCTGGTGGTGACCGCCTTCATCAGTCCGGCCAAGGAAGACCGCGCCCGCGTGCGCGCCATCGACCCGGACGCCTTCCACGAAATCCACATCGCCACGGATTTGGCGGAGTGCGAGCGCCGCGATCCCAAGGGCCTGTACAAGAAGGCTCGTGCGGGGGAAATCGCGGACTTCACGGGTATCTCGGCTCCCTACGAGGCGCCGGAAGCACCTGAGCTGACGCTGGCGACCACCGGCAAGTCCATCGACGACGCGGTGGCTGAACTGGTGGCCTACGTGGAAGCCGAATTCGGCCTGTCCACCCGCGAGCGCGCGGCGGGCTGAACCGACTGAGCAATGGGCGCCTCTTCGCGAGGCGTCCATTCAAGTTGTCATACCAATCCTGCACAGCGTAAGCTTCTGGCCTGAACGTCAGGGAGGAAGGCGCGCAGTGGAGGTTTTCAAGCCCCCCTCAAAGCCTGGATTTGCCCGCAGGGCCACGCGCGGACGCATGGTCCGGCGCTTGCTGTCGCGTATCGACGAGTTGGAAGCCGCCCAAATCGCGGCGAAACGTGCGCAAGACGCTCTGTTCGCCACCACAGAGGCCCTGCGCGCCAGCGAAGAACGCTACGCGCTCGCCATGCGCGGCCCCAATGAGGGCTTATGGGATTGGGACGCCAACACCAAGGCGCTGTATCTGTCGGCCCGGCTGCTATCCATCCTGGGATTCGCCAGCGAGAGCCTGCACACCACATCCTACGATTGGCTGGAACTGGTCCACCCTGACGACCGCGACCTTTATGAGACCACCTTGGTGGACCATCTGAAGGGACAGACCGAGCATTTCGAATGCGAATATCGGGTGCGCGATCATGCGGGCAATTATCGATGGGTGTTGGCGCGCGGCTTGGCAGTGCGCGACGAGACCGGGCGCGGCACCCGCATGGTGGGCTCTGTCGGCGACATCACCGAACGCAAGCTGCGTGAGGCCAGCCTGAAGGCCAGCGAGGGCCGCTTCCGCTCGCTGGTGGCGACGGCGGCCAGCGTCATCTTGATGATCGACCGCCATGGCGTCATCCAGGAGTTCAACCGTGAGGCCGAGATGGTGTTCGACATGGCGCGGGTTCACGCCATAGACCGCCACTGGACCAAGGTTCTGGGCGATCTGGAAACCGCCTTCGCCCCGCTGTTGGAAGCCGCCCAGCGCGACGAGGAAGTGCGCGACCGCGAGATACCGGTCTACCGCCCGGGCCGGGCGGCACGGATGCTGTCATGGAACCTGGCCCGGTTCGAGGATTGCGGCGCCAGCGTTGTCGCCGTGGGCACCGACGTCACCCGCCGCTGCAACGCCGAGCGCGACCTGTTCGAGGCCAATGAATTATTGGAACAGCGTGTTACCGCGCGCACCCGCGAGGCCCAGGCAGCGCAGCATCAGGCGGAATTGGCCAATCGTGCCAAGACCGAATTCGTTGCAAATATGAGCCATGAATTGCGCACGCCGCTGAACGCCATCATCGGTTTTTCCGACGTCATGCGGCTTGAGGTCATGGGGCCGGTCCAGAATCCGCGCTACACGGAATACATCCACGACATCCATGAATCGGGTTCGCATCTGCTGGAAATCATCAACGATATCCTGGACCTTGCCAAGGTTGAGGCCGGCAAGTTCGTGCTGAACCGTGAGCCATCAGATTTGCGCGCCATCGCCAACAGTGCCATACGGCTGATGACCGAGCGGGCGCAAAAGGCCGGGGTCACGCTGGAATGCAGCTTGGGCTCCAATTTGGGCATGGGGCTGGTTGATCCGCTCAGGCTCAAGCAGGTCTTGCTCAACCTGCTGTCCAACGCGGTCAAATTCACCCCCGAGGGCGGCAGCATCTTCCTGGTGGGCGACAGCGGACCCGCCGGAATTACCCTGTCGGTGACCGATACCGGCATCGGCATGGAGCAATCCCATGTCGCCAAGGCCATGGAGCCCTTCGCCCAGGTCGATTCGTCGTTGTCCCGCCGCTATCCCGGCACCGGTCTGGGTTTGCCCCTGGCCAAAAGCTTCGTTGAACTGCACGGCGGCACCGTGATGGTTGAAAGCGTCATGGGACGCGGCACCACGGTGACGGTGGTGCTTCCCCTATAAGGTTGCTACTTTCCTGCAATCAACGCGGAGAACTCCCATGGCCACATACGACTTCGACCTTATCACCCTGGGCGCCGGGTCCGGCGGCGTGCGCGCCTCTCGCTTGGCGGCACAGCTGGGGAAACGGGTTGCAGCGGCCGAGGAAAGCCGTGTGGGCGGCACCTGCGTCATGCGCGGCTGCGTGCCCAAGAAGCTGTTGGTCTACGGCGCTCATTTCGCGGAAGACATCGCCGATGCGGAAGGTTTTGGCTGGACCGTAGGGCCGGTCTCGTTCGATTGGGCGCGGCTGATCGTCGCCAAGAACGCCGAGCTGAACCGGCTGGAAACCGTCTATAACCGCATCCTGCGCGACAACGGCGTCACCCTGCTGTCCGGCCGTGGCGTAATCATCGACCCGCACACGGTCGAAGTCGCGGGCGAGCGCTACAGCACAGAACGCATTCTGGTTGCCACCGGCGGCCGTCCCAGCCTGCCCGAACTGCCGGGCATCGAATTCGCCATCACCTCCAACGAGGCGCTGGATCTGATGCAATTGCCCGAGCGCATGGTCATCGTCGGCGCCGGCTATATCGCCGTGGAATTCGCCGGCATCTTCAACGCCTTGGGCGTCAAGGTCACCCAGGTGCTGCGCGGCGACACGGTTTTGCGTGGTTTTGATCAGGATGTGCGGGTCGCCCTGCACGAAGAGATGGTCAAGAAAGGCGTCGAACTGCGCTGCGAAACCGTAGTGCGCTCCATTGAGAAGACCAAGACCGGCTATTCCGTGCGCCTGTCCGGTGACGAGACCATCGAGACCGATTTGGTCATGTATGCCACCGGCCGGCGCCCCAACACCGACGGATTGGGCCTGGACGCCACAGGGGTGGCCATGACACCCGCCGGTGCCGTGTTGGTGGACGAATTCTCGCGCACCAACGTGCCCTCCATCTTCGCCGTGGGCGACGTCACCGACCGCATGAACCTGACCCCGGTGGCGTTGGGCGAGGCGAGGGCGCTGATCAACACCCTGTACCTCGACAAGCCCAC
>JACMLB010000035.1 GCA_014379805.1 Rhodospirillales bacterium
ACCGCCGCCAGCAAGGTCCCGGTCTTCGTCATTCCCACCGATGAAGAGATGATGATCGCCAAGCATACCCGTAGCGTGTTGGGCAAACTGTCCCAGGCTGCCGAATAGGCTTGTGCCGGCTGAAAGTCTTAGGAGCCCTCGGCCAATGGCCGGGGGCTCCTTTTCTTTTCCGGCAGCCGATCCCACATTTACCTATCGGATATACCCATGTGGTAGAAGGTATGCAGGCACATTGTTGGCTGTGCCGCGGCTGCGAGAGGGAAGGGTAGGCCATGCGTAAACTCCGGATGACCATCGGCTCGGTCACCATTGACGCGGAGCTGTTCGACACTCCCACCGCTGCCGCGCTCTACGCTGCCGCTCCCTTTGAATCGCGCGCGACCACTTGGGGTGAGGAGGTCTATTTCACCGCGCCGGTGCGGGCTGAACGGGAAGCCGATGCCCGCGAGGTGGTTGAGCCGGGAGAGTTGGCCTATCGGGTCGAGGGCGAGGCGGTGGTTATCGGCTTCGGTCCCACCCCAAATTCTCAGGCAGACGAAATTCGGCTCGCCATGCCCGCCAATGTATGGGCGCGCACCGATGACGACGTGCGCCAATTGGTTAAAGTCGAGGCCGGCCAGCTGATCCGCGTCGAACCAATTGGGGCCTAGCCATGTCCCAAAAGCGACCCTTGCTGTCCCATGCGCGACGGGTGTAGCGTCCGCCCCCCAATGGATGGGAACAGCCTGATGAAGCCCACACGCCTTGCCCTTGTCGTCCTTGTCCCGCTGGCTTTGGCCGGTTGCGGCGTCCCAGACCTTGTTGCCCATGGGGTCAAGTCCTACGAAAAAAGCCAGGAGCGCGGCTCGCAACAGCCGGCGATCGCCCAGCCGGTGCAGCCCGCGCCAACCTATCAGCCAACCCGCTATGAGCCCGAGCCGCAATCGGAGCCGGTCACCAGCGTGCCGTCTCGGGAGCCGATGATGGCGGAGCCGTTACGCTGAGTTGTGCGTAATTAATTGTTGCAGTACATGCGATTACTTGAAGTTGTCTTCCGCATAATGCTTTTGTCATAATTGCGATCGCCCATAGTTCATCCCCATGTCTAGTGCATTTCTTTAGTGCAGGGGGGAACATGGGCACAATCCACATCGAACCGCGGTTGGGGGGTTAAAGCTGCCGTCGGCCCTCAGTCCCAATGACATCCGAGAATTTGACGCCGTTCAGATCGTCATCGACGATCAAATCGTGGCGCTTGTCCGGGGTCTGCTCGGCCACGTTGGCAAGGTCGCCCAGCAAGCCGTCCAGGCGGTCGAGGATGTCGAGCACCTCGTCAGCCGTGGCATTATCCGACATGCGGCCGGCGAAGCGGCGCATGTTCCACGAGAAGACCGACATTTGTTTGATGTGGTCGCGGAAGCTGCGCGGGCGGCGCAGGAACAGTTTGGGCGAATTACGAATGTTCTTGATGAACAGATGGACGAGCGCCTTGATGAAGCGGTCGGTGCCGTCAAGTTTTTCCTGGAACAGCGGCTGCGGCACGCGGACGATGACGCAATCCTCGGCGGCAACGGCGCTGGCGCTGCGGCGACCACCATCAAGGACCGCCATTTCGCCGAAAATCTCACCGCTGACGATATCGCCCACCTCGATGCGGTGGCCTTCATGGTGCTGGAACAGGGTGACCCGGCCCTGGTGCAGGATGTAGGCAGCGTCTCCGGCATCGCCCTGGGAGAATATGCGGTCGCCGGCGGCGAAGCTAATGCGCTCCAGCTTGGCCGATCCGCCGCCGTTCATTGTCTCGTCGATGCTCATATGCCCTGCCCAATGCCCTGTGCCTTAGACTAGGGGAAAAGGCCAATTCGGTTCAAACCCAAATCGTGTCCCAGCTGGCGTCAGGGTCCGGTTGCGAAGATGATCCCTTGGGCCAATGGTAGGTCGTGGCCGTAATTGATGGTGTTGGTGGCGCGGCGCATATAGGCCTTCCACGAATCCGAGCCCGCCTCGCGCCCTCCGCCAGTCTCCTTCTCGCCACCAAAGGCGCCGCCGATTTCTGCGCCCGAAGGGCCGATATTGATGTTGGTGATGCCGCAATCGGAGCCGGAGGCAGACAGGAAGCGCTCGGCCTCGCGCAGATCGTTGGTGAAGATGGAGGCCGCCAGACCTTGCGGCACCTCATTGTTCATGGCGATGGCGTGGTCGAGATCGTCATAGCCCATGACGTAGAGGATGGGGGCGAAGGTCTCCTGGCGTACGATGGCGGTTTGGTCGGGCATCAGCACCAAAGCGGGGCGCACATACCAGGCGTCGCGCCAATTCTTCACATCCACACGCTCGCCGCCGAAACGGATGCCGCCATCGGCCTCGGCTTGGGCCAGCGCGGCCTGCATGGCAACAAAGGCGCTGCCGTCGATCAGCGGCCCCACCAGGGTTCCTGGTGCCAGTGGATCGCCGATGGCGGCGTTGCCCATGGCTTGCTTCAGACGTTCCACCAGGGAATCGCGGATGGAGTTGTGGACGATCAGCCGGCGCAACGTGGTGCAGCGCTGTCCGGCGGTGCCAATGGCGGAGAACAGTACGGCGCGTAAGGTCAGCTCGGGATCGGCGGAGGGAGTGACGATGGCGGCGTTGTTGCCGCCCAGCTCCAGCAGCGCGCGGCCCAATCTGGCAGCGATACGCGGCGCCAGGGCCTTGCCCATTGCGCATGAACCGGTGGCGGAGACCAGCGGCACCTGGGGATGGTCTGCCAGAGCTTCGGCAGTCTTGTGCCCGCCAATCACGACCTCCAACAAACTGCTGGGGGTGCCGCCCAGGCGCTCGGCGGCGCGGGCCAACAGGGATTTGACCGCCAGCGCCGAAAGCGGCGTCTTCTCCGACGGTTTCCACACCACCGCGTCGCCGCACACCAAGGCCAGCACTGCATTCCACGCCCACACGGCCACGGGGAAGTTGAAGGCAGTGACGATGCCGACCACGCCCAGGGGCAGCCACGTTTCCATAATGCGGTGGTTGGGGCGTTCCGAGGCCATGGTCAGGCCGTGCAACTGGCGCGACAGGCCGACGGCGAAGTCACAGATGTCGATCATCTCCTGGACTTCGCCCAGGCCCTCTTGCAGGATTTTGCCGGTTTCCACCGTGACCAGACGGCCAAGGTCGTTCTTGTGACCGCGTAATTCCTCGGCGAACAGGCGGATCAGCTCGCCCCGGCGCGGTGGTGGAACCAGCCGCCAGGACAGGAAGGCGGCATGGGCGCGCGCCACCGCCGAGGCGAGCTCGGCATTGTCCATGGAGCGCACGCGGCCAAGGCCGGCGCCGTCAATGGGACTGCGCACCGCCAGATCGCCACTCAACTCCGACACCATGATGCCCATGCGGGCTAGTAGCGGGACGACATCCATGGCTGTGTCTCTATGGTGGGGCCAATCTCTTTGGTATGATGATGGGCGCACCGGGCGCGCAATGAAAGGGCTGCTGAATGGCGGATTGGGGGGCTCTGGCCGAACGCTTGGAGGTGGCAACGGGTGCCGATGCCGATTTGGACGGCATGCTGGCGCAAAGCCTAAGCCTGCCGGCAAACATCTATACCGGCTCAGTGGACGCGGCGCGCGCCTTGGTGGCGGTGGCGCTGCCCGGCTGGCATTTGCATGTGGGCTTCGACGTCAGCGGATTGTTTCCTTACGCCGCCATTACCCAAGGTGACATCCATGTGGAGGCCACGGCGCCCACGGTGCCCCTGGCAGTGCTGCGCGCGGCTCTAAAGCTGGCCGACCATTTTCAAAGCCGTTAATGCGGCCTGATGGCGCACCGCATCCCGGTCGCCGGAAAAGATCTCATGCCGTGCGATGGTCATGCCGCCAACTGACGCAGCGGCGAAATGAACCAATCCCACCGGCTTGTCGGCGCTGCCGCCACCTGGGCCGGCAATGCCGGTGATGGCAATGGAGCGTTGAGCGTGCGAGTGGGTCAGCGCGCCTTCGGCCATGGCCCGCGCCACTGCCTCGCTGACGGCGCCGTGGGTCTGGATTAGCACCATGGGCACGCCGAGCATTTCCGCCTTGGCCTCGTTTGAATAGGTGACGAAACCGCGCTCCAGCACAGTGGAGGAACCGGCGATGGCGGTCAGCGCTGCCGCCACCAAGCCGCCGGTACAGGATTCGGCGGTGGCCAACTTAATGCCCTTGGCCTGGCAGGCAGCCAGCACGCGGGCAGCGGCGGCGGTCAGGTCTTCTGTCACGGCAGGCTCCACCACAAGGCGACCAACGCCATCAGCAGCGCTCCGTAAGCGGCTGCCAGCATATCGTCGAGCATGACGCCCAAGCCGCCTTCCACATGGCGGTCGGCCCAACTTGCCGGCCAGGGCTTCCAGATGTCGAGCACGCGGAAGATCAGGAAGCCGGCGACGTATAGTAGTGGATCGGCGGGGACGGCGGCCAGTACCAGCCATTGCCCGGCCACCTCGTCGATGACCACCTCGGACGGGTCGGCCACTGCGGTGCGCCGCACATAGATGGCCGAAGCCCACCAGCCGGCCAAGAAGCACAGCCCGGAAGCCGCCAGCAGCGCCCAGCTTCCGCCCAATCGGTACAGCACCCACGCGAAGGGCAGGGCGGCAGCCGAGCCCCAGGTTCCCGGCGCCTTGGGCAGCAGGCCGCAGCCGAACCAAGTAGCGGCAAGAAATGCTGGGTGCCAGGCGGCAATGCCGTCGCGGCGGCGGGTAATGACCAAAGGGGACCTCATCATACGAAAACGCGCGGGCTGGAGCCTACCATCTGCGTGCCGCCACGCAACCTTCCGAGGGAATCTCCCGCGGCAGGCGCGCACCCATATGTCCAAAGGCGAGGATGACGGTAAACGGAGGAGCCTCCGATGTCGGCCAGCACCCCCCATCGGCGTCCATGGCTATCCCTAATGTTGGCTGGCCTGTTGGGGTGGCCTCTGGCAATAACGGCGGCCTGGGCCAATGTTCCAACCTGTTCCTTAAAATCCCACGACGCCCGCTTGCGCTGCATGGCCCAATTTAACATTCGTGCCATCGAGACCGTGCTGGCAGGCACCGGGTTGAAGGTCGATAGCTTGATCCGCCGGGGCGGGCAGGGCGGTCCTTTCGTCGCCGCCGTGCCACCCGTGCATGAAGATGTGCAACGCTGGGACCGCCTCAGCCGGGCGCTTAGAGTGTTGCCGTTAGCGGCTCCGCTTGACGGCTATGCCGTGTCCTCGGGCTTCGGCTTGCGCAAGGACCCCCTTAACCGCCGCCGCGCCATGCATACCGGCATCGATCTGCTGGCACCGTTACGTTCGCCAGTGGTGGCGACTGCGCCGGGCCGGGTAGTGTTCGCCGGTCGCAAAGGAGGCTATGGCCGCTTGGTCGAAATCGACCATGGTCTTGGCGTGCACACCCGTTACGGCCATCTGGCCGCCATCCATGTGCATGCCGGCCAATACTTGGCAGTGGGCCAGCGCCTGGGCCTGCTCGGCAGTACGGGGCGCTCCACTGGACCCCATCTGCACTATGAGGTCATGGTGGACGGCAAAGCTCGCAATCCGCAGCTTTTCCTTAGAGCCGGCATCCGCCTGAACGGCGTTCCGTAATTCTTTTGCGCAGGGGATCCACCAAATGGGGGAATTGGCAGGTCATTAGCGGTGTGCGCATCATCCCATATGGTATTCAACCAGGAGGGCGGGTTTGTGGTCTTTATGCGCGCCGTCCTCTCCCGCTTGAGCTGCGCCGCACGCGTGCTGGCCGGCAGAATGGTGCCGGAACGGTTGGCGACCGACAGCAACCAAGCTGAACGCCTGCGTCTGCTGCAGTTGGTGACTGATTCGCTGGGCGTGGGAATCATCCGGATGACTGCGGCGGGGCCGGTGGCTGAGAATGCGGTGATGGCCGATTTCGCTGCCCATTGCGGTGGGTTGGCGCCGTTCCTCGGCGGGTGTGGCGATCTTAAGTTGAATGACGGTTATGGGTCGCTGCGCGTGTTTGAGGTGCGAGCCATCGAGCCCGGCCAGACCATGGTGTCTGACGTCACCGAACGCCGAGGGGTCGAAGAGGCTCTACAAAGCGTTGCCTTGTTCCCCGCACAGAATCCGCACCCGGTGCTGCGTATCGCCGCTGATGGCACCGTTCGCCACGCCAATGCTGCCAGTGAAGAATTGTTGGCCGAATGGGGCTGCGGCATTAATCGTCAAATCCCGCCGGCTTGGCGCCGCGCCGTCGCCGAAGCGCTGTCCAGCGGCAAACGCCTGCAGGATGAAGTGGCGGTGGGCGACAAGGTTTTGTCGCTGACCATGGTGCCGTTGGCCGGCCCGGATTATGTGAACATCTATGCCGCCGACGTCACCGCCCGCGTTGCTGCCGAACGGCTGTTGTTTTCCCTCAATGACAGCCTGGAGCGCCGGGTCGCCGAGCGCACGCGCGATCTGATGGAGGCCAAGGAGCAAGCCGAGATCGCCAGCCGCTCTAAAAGCTAATTCCTGTCCTCGGTTAGCCATGAGTTGCGCACGCCGCTGAATGCCATCATCGGTTTTTCCGAAGTTATGGCCGGCGGTCTCTTTGGCCCGCTGGGCAACGCCCGCTATACGGAATATGCCGGGGACATCGTCGCGTCCGGGCGCCATCTGTTGTCGGTCATCAACGACATCCTGGACATCGCCAAGATCGAGGCCGGGCAGATGACCTTAAGCCTGGAGGCGGTGCGGCTGGACGAGGTTATCGAGGCGACCGCCCGGTTGGTACTGGGCCGCGCGGACATTGGTGGTGTGAAACTAGTGTGTCGGGTGGAGACTGGTCTGCCGCCCATCATGGCCGACCGTCGCCGGTTGATGCAAATCCTGGCGAATTTGTTGTCCAACGCGGTCAAATTCACGCCCCAGGGCGGATCGGTCATCACCGAAGCCTTCACTGATGAAGGACTGCTGGTGCTGAACGTCATCGACACCGGCATCGGCATGGACGGAGACGAAATGCTGTTGGCCATGGAACCGTTCCGTCAGGTGGATGGCACCTTGTCGCGCCGCTATGACGGCACCGGGCTAGGCCTGCCGCTGGCGCGCTCCTTTGCCGAACTGCATGGCGGTACCCTGTCGGTGGTTAGCCAACCGGGTCAGGGCACCACCGTCACCATCCGCGTGCCGCTGGAATTTGAAAGCGCCGCCGTGTTGGCTGCGGTCGGGTGATTACCGGTAACGCTCTTCCGTCCACGGATCGCCTTCGTCGTGATAGCCGCGTAGTTCCCAATAGCCGGGCGCGTCCTTGTCCATGAAGGTGATGGCGCGCAGCCATTTGGCGCTTTTCCAGAAATACAGCTTGGGGATCACCACCCGCACCGGACCGCCATGCTCGCGCGACAGCGGCTCGCCCTGCCAAGAATGGGCCAGCAACACGTCGTCATCGGCGAAACGATCCAAGGGCACGTTGGTGGTGTAGCCGTCATAGGAGCGGAACATCAGGAACTTGGCCTCGGCCCGTGGCCGCACGAGGGCCAGCAGATGGCGGGCCGACACGCCCTTCCAGGCATTGTCGTAGCGTGACCACGTGGTGACGCAATGGATGTCGGTGGTCAGTTCGGTCTGCGGCTGGGCCAGGAAATCGTCCCATGACCATTTCAGCGGGGCTTCAACCGCACCGCCCACGGTCAACGACCAATCGGCGGGGACAAGGTTGGGGGTGATACCCAGATCGAGCACCGGCCAGTCGGCGGTTTCCCGCTGCCCCGGCGGCAATCGGCGTTTCGGTGCTGGCGCGCCGGTCAGGGCCCGGCCCTCACGCGCCCATTTCTCCTTGGTCTCAACCAGCTTGTCCTTGATCCTGCCGATGAGAGGAACGTCGTCGTCGGCCATGGGACCTCCTGGGTGATCAGCCCTTGTCGCGCATCACTCGGGACTTTTCGCGTTCCCAATCGCGCTTCTTGTCGGCTTCGCGCTTGTCGTGGTGCTTCTTGCCCTTGGCCAGCCCCAGCAACACCTTGGCCATGCCGCGCTCGGTGAAGTGGATGTCCAGCGGGACCAGCGTCATGCCGTCTTTGGCAACCGCGCTCGCCAGTTTGCGCATCTCACGCTTGTGCAGCAACAGCTTGCGCGGGCGACGGGTATCGCTTGGGAACGGCATTCTCGACTGGTATTCGGGGATATAGGCGTTGAACAGCCAGACTTCATCCCCCCGAGGCCCGGCATAGGCCTCGCTGATGTTGCCCTTGCCGGCGCGCAACGCCTTGACCTCGGTACCGACCAGCATGATGCCGGCCTCGACCGTATCGATGATCGTGAACTCGTGGCGGGCCTTGCGGTTTTGGGCGGCAATACGGTCGGGAAGGGACATGGGGGAAGGTTACCGTGGAAAGCAAATGCGGGGAACCCCAAGGATTCCCCGCATTGCGTGATGTGACAAGGTCTAACTAGATCAGGCCGACCGTCTTCATGGCCGCCTCGACCTTGGCCTTGGTGCTGTCGGTCAATCCCACCAGCGGCAGGCGAACGTCGGGCAGGCACTTGCCCAACAGGCTGACGGCGTATTTGGCCGGAACCGGATTGGGTTCGATGAACATAACGTCGTGCAGGGCCATCAGCTTGTCGCGCAGGGCGAAGCAGGTGGTCAGATCGCCCTTTTCCCAGGCGTTGTGCATCTGAGCGCACAGCTTGGGCGCCACGTTCGAGGTCACCGAGATGCAGCCGACGCCGCCTTGGGCCAGGAAGGCGGTGGCGGTGGCGTCTTCGCCCGACAGTTGGCAGAACTTCTCACCTACGGCCACGCGCATTTGCAGCGGGCGGGCCAGATCGGCGGTGGCGTCTTTGACACCCACGATATTGGGCAGCTTGGCCAGACGGGTGAAGGTCTCGACAGTGATATTCACCACCGAGCGGCCGGGGATGTTGTAGACGATGATCGGAATGTCCACCGCCTTGGCGATGGCTTCGTAATGGCGGAACAGGCCTTCCTGGGTCGGCTTGTTGTAATAGGGCGCCACCACCAGGGCGGCGTCGGCGCCGGCATCCTTGGCGTGACGGGTCAGGAAAATGGCCTCTTCCGTCGAGTTGGAACCGGTGCCGGCGATGACCGGGACCTTGCCCTTGGCGACTTCCAGGCACAGCTCGATGACCCGGTTGTGCTCCTCATGGGACAGGGTCGGGGACTCGCCGGTGGTGCCGCAGGGGACCACGGCATGGGTGCCCTCGGCGATCTGCCAGGCGACGAACTCCTGGAACGCTTTCTCATCCACCTTGCCATCGCG
>JACMLB010000250.1 GCA_014379805.1 Rhodospirillales bacterium
AGCGGGCACGGTGACGTCCAGCTTGCCGCCGGCCAGTTCGCCCATGGCATCGGTCATGTTGGTGATGGGCACCAGGATGGAGCGGGCGATCAGATAGGCGAAGGCCAGACCCAGGGCCAGGGCGATGGCGGAAACGCCAATGCCCATGCCTTCCTGGGCGGACAGCACGGAGCGGGTGGTGTCGCGGATGCTATCCATGGTGTCCACGGCGGACTCACGGGTCTTGGCGCCCAATTCGCCGAACTGGGCAGCCAAAACGGCATTTTCTTTGTTGGTGAGGCGCTCGATCTCGAGCATGGCGACCGACACGTCCAGGAAGGTGCGCTCATAATTGGGCAGCAGCGCCACCGCTGGTTCGATCAGGCGGCGATGTTCCGGGTCTTTCTCGGTGTCCAGCAGGATTTTCAGCGACTTTTCGGCGCTGGCCGATTGTTGCCTGAACTTGTCGATCAGGGCTTGGTCGGGGTCGGCCAAAAACTTGACCGCAATCAGGCGCATGCTGGAGACCTGATCTTGCGCGCGCCCAGCGTAGGAGGCGGTATCCCAGTCCTTCGCCGCGATGGTGTTCTCGATCAGCGATGACAGAATTTTGCTGAGCTCATTGCCCGTGGGGATCAAAGAGTCTTGGGTTTGCTTATCGGTTCGGCCCTTCAAGGCAGAGATCTTGTCGAAATTGGTAGAATACTGCTCGAAGAGGCGCAGCATCTGTTCCAAGGTGGCCTTGCGCTCGGGCGAGGTCGCCCCAGCGACGGCGTCAGTCAAATCCTTGCGCAACACCGGCTGCAATTCGCGCACCCGTGCCAACGCTGTATCCGTGCCTTCCTGGGCATAGATATAGGCGTTGCGGCGCAGGCTCACCACGTTACGCTCAATGGTTTGCAGGCGCGACGTTGCGCCGGCGACGGTGGCGTAATGCTCCACGTTGGTGCCGATGGTCTTGAAGCCATAGATACCCACGCCGGCCACGGCCAGCAGCAACAGCAAAACGGTGCTGAAGCCGCCATAGATGCGGCCCTTGACGGTCAATCCGGAAGTTTTGTTAGCCATTCTTGGCTTTCCTCTTTCTTAGGCCGCCGCGATGGCGTCGATGTCTAATTCCATATGGAAAAGCGTATTCAGGTCCAGCAGCGCCACCATGCGTCCCTCGACCGTTACAAGGCCGGTCAGGAAGTCCGCAGTGTCGCCATGGTCCAGTTCGGGGATCGGCTGAATGTCGCCCACGGCCACGGTGATGATGTCCGCCACCCCGTCCACCAGAATGCCGACCACCCGTTGGCGCACCGCCACCACGATGATGACGTGGCGGGCCTGGGCGTCGGTCACGCCGGCGCCGAAACGGGCCCGCAGATCGAGGATGGGAATAATGGCGCCGCGCAGATTGATAACGCCGCGCATGTAGTCGGGGGTATTGGGAAGCTCGGTGGTGGCCGTCCAGCCCTTGATTTCGCGGATGGCCATGATGTCGACGCCATATTCCTCGTCACCGATGGTGAACGAAATGAATTGACGCGTGTCGCCCTCAACGCTTCTGGTCGCGGTCTCCATGCTCCCTCCCCCGATTTAGGCAGCTTTGCTACGCTAACGTATTACGAACCCTCATGCGCTTAAAGTTTATATTTCCGTCCGATGTTCCCGTTGACGGTTAAGCGGCCACCTCGCCGCTGTGGCCGAGCAACCGTTCGCCCATGACCCGGATGGCGCCCACGTCCAGGATCAAGGCCACGCGGCCGTCACCCAGAATGGTGGCGGCGGAAATGCCTTCCACCGGGCGGAAGTTGGAATCCAGCGATTTGATGACCACCTGCTGCTGGCCCAGCAACTCGTCCACCAGCAAGCCGATGCGGTCGCCGCCCTCGGTCTCGACCACCACCACCAGCCCCCTGGTGAAATCGGTGATGGCGTGCTTGATACCGAACAATTCATGCAGCGGGATCAGGCGGATGTATTCGCCGCGCAAGGTCAGCACGTCGCCCACATTGACCAGTGTCCGCGCCTGCTGAGGCGCCGGGCGCAGGGATTCCACGATGTTGGTGAGCGGCAGAACATAGCGTTCGCGCCCGATGGCCAACAGCATGCCGTCCATGACCGCCAGCGTCAGCGGCAGTGATAGGATGAAGCGCGAGCCGGCCCCAGGAGTGGATTGCACCACCACACGGCCGCCCACGTCCTGGATGTTCTTGCGTACCACATCCATGCCCACGCCGCGTCCCGAGACGTCGGACAAAGCGGCGGCGGTGGAGAAGCCCGGCGCGAAGATCAGCATGTCGATCTGTTCGTCGGTCAGCTGAGCACCGCGTTCGACCAGACCCTTCTCCATAGCTTTCTCCAGCACGCGCTTGCGGTCGATGCCGCGCCCGTCATCGGTGATTTCGATGATGATGCGGCCCGAGCGGTGCTCGGCACCCAGATGGATGGTGCCTTCCACCGGTTTGCCGGCGGCAATGCGCTCTTCCGGGGTTTCCAGGCCGTGGTCCAGGGCGTTGCGGATCAGATGGGTCAGGGGATCGGACAATTGTTCGATCACCGTCTTGTCCACCTCGGTGTTCTCACCGCTCATGACCAGACGGGCCTGCTTGCCCAGCTTGGACGACAGGTCACGCACCAGACGCGGCGCCTTGGAGAACAGCGCCTTCACCGGTTGGGCGCGGATCGCCATGACGCTTTCCTGCAGCTCGCGGGTGTGGTGCGACAACTCTTGCAGGCCCTGGAACAACTCGGGATGGGATTCCACCGAGAAACCGCTGGCCTGCTGACCCAGCATGGCCTGGGTGATGACCAGCTCGCCCACCATGTTGACCAGCCGGTCCACCTTGTCCAAATCCACGCGGATCGAGGCGGTGTGCACCGGGCCGCCGGAGGCCACGGGCGGCGCGCCTGCCGGTGCCGTCGTCTTGGCGGGAGCGGCCTGGGCATTGGGTTCGGCGGTGGGGAGCGGTTCGAACAGACCCCAACCGTCGCCTTCCACGGCACTGCTGGCCTTGGCGGGCTCGGCGGGCAAAGGCTCGAACAGGCCCCAGCCGTCGCCTTCCACGGCGCCGACCACTTCCTCGATGGTCACCTCGGCAGTGTCGCCTTCGACGAACTCGAACACGTCGCGGATGATGTCCTTGCTCTTATCGGTGAGCAGGGTGAACGACCAACTCAGATAGGATGCCTGGGAATCCATCTCCGTCAGGGCCGGCAGGCGCGAGCGGTCGGCGACCACTTCCAGATCGCCCATGGCGGCCAGCTCGCGGATCATCAGCAGCGGGTCGTTGCCGGTCTTCAGCATGGCCGGGGTCGGGACGAATTTGATGCGATAGGTCTTGAAGGCCGATTCCTCCGCGGCCGCCGGGACAGAGGCGGCAACCGGGGCAGCCGGCTTGGCGGCGGTGGGAGCGGGAGCGGGGCCGCCGCTGGTGATGCCGGCCAGATGGGCCAGCACGTCGTCGCCGTGGTCGGGGGCCAGGGCGATGCCTTCCTGGGCCGCGCGCACAAAGTCGCCCAGCACGTCGTTGCCGCGCACCATTAAATCGGCCACATGGGACGACATCTCGGCGCGGCCCGAGCGCAGGGCGTCCAGAGCGGTCTCGAAAACGTGGGCGAAGCGCACCAGATCTTCAAAGGCGAAGGCACCGCCGCCGCCCTTGATGGAATGCACACAGCGGAAAACCGCGTTCAGATCTTCGTCCGTGCCGCTGCCGTCCTGGAGCCGGGCGATGGTCTCCTCGGCATTGGCCAGCAGCTCGCTGCATTCCTCGAAATAGGTCGCCTTGAACTGCGACAGGTCATAGCCCTGGTCTTCGCTCATGCTTCGCCCCCCACCATCAAAACCACGCGCTTACGGGCAAACCTTGGCGACGATCTGCAACAGCTTGTCGGGGCTGAACGGCTTGACGATCCAGCCGGTGGCGCCGGCGGCGCGGCCTTCATCCTTCTTGGACTGGTCGCTTTCCGTGGTCAGAATCAGGATCGGGGTGCCGACCTGGGTGGGCAGGGTGCGGATTTTGCGAGTCAGGGTGATGCCGTCCATCTCGGGCATGTTGACGTCGGTGATGACCACGTCGACCTTCTGGCCCTGCAGCACCTTCAACGCGGCGACGCC
>JACMLB010000251.1 GCA_014379805.1 Rhodospirillales bacterium
CACCAACGATCTGGACGTGGAAACCCTGTCGGCCCTGGAAGACGCCCTGGCGGAATTCCCCGGCTGCGCCGTGGTCATCAGCCATGATCGCTTCTTCCTGGACCGCATCGCCACCCACATCCTGGCCTTCGAGGGCGATTCGCAGGTGGTGTGGTTCGAAGGCAACTACCAGGATTACGAGGCCGACCGCCATCGCCGCCTGGGCACCGATGCCGACCAGCCCCACCGCATCAAGTACAAGCCGCTGAAGCGGTAAAATGCAGAAGGGCCGCTCCCTCGGGGGCGGCCCTCTTTGCATCCGGACTGTAAAATTGAACCCATCCAATCCGTTGATCAATCCTTAACCAGCCCCGAGTCATCCTCTCAATGGTTGAATTAGGGGCGGACCATGAATCTTTCCGACTATCTGTGGGGCAACCAGAAGGACAATGCCTTCACCGGTTTTTACGGCCAGGCATCGTCCGCCGCCGCCTCCACCATCACGTCCTTCACCACCGATAGCCAGGGCCGCACCAAAATTCCCACGGCTACTGATTTGGCTGCTGCGGAAAAGCCTGAGGATAAGCTGAAAATTCTCAAACAGATGGCCGATGTGGTCGGGGTACAGGCCGACGCCACCATCAGAACTGGCAAAACCGGCAACCTTTCCGGCCTGACCAAATCTGCTGGAGAGATGCTCAACGCACTGACCGATGTGGTCAACGGACTAAAGACCACCGACGGATCGGTAGCCAGCGGCGAAGCTGACCCGGCGCTAGAGCCCTACGCTGGGCAAATCAAGTCGGCCCTGACCGCGCTACGCGGTGCCATGGACAAGATTGCCATGATGACCAGCAACACCTCACAAGAGGTCACGGCTCAATTGTCGGCACTGGACGACAAGGCCGGTGCTGTCGCCAAGCAGGCCGGCACGACCTGGATCCGCAGCGGCACATCGTTCCGTGCCGATTCCAGCAAACTGCTGGATATCCTGGTTTAGAGCGCCGAGCCTCAAATTTAGGTTCATCGCGGATTAGCGGGGACAGGCCTCGCAAGGCCCCCAAACCCCCGGACGAAGCGCAGCGGAGATCCGGGATCTATGGTGGGGCGAATCGGCTGCTGGGTTTTTTTTGGGAACACAGATGAACACAGATGCCGCTACGCGGCTGCACAGATGAAAATAATCTGTGTTCATCTGTGTAAGCGCCGTCAGGCGCATCTGTGTTTATCTGTGTTCCATTGACTCAGGCGCCTGCCGCGCACCAACCCTGGACCCCGGATCGGCGCTACGCTTGTCCGGGGTGACGACCGTGGGCTTGGCAAGCACTCCCCGGAAATCCGCGAAGACCCCAAATCTGAGGCGCAGCGCTCCTGCGAGCATTGAACGAGCGGCCAAGCGGGCGGACGCCCGCGCCCGGCGAGGGCTACACATCTAGCCCGCAGGCCGCAAACAGCACACCGCCGTCAGATCGTCGCGCAACGGCCGCTTCACCGTAGCGAGGAATGGGGCCAGGATGGAATCCACATCCACGTCACCGCCACGTTCGGCCATGACCCGTTCCACCAGCTCCACCACGCCGGACGGGCCCAGTTTGCTCCTGTCTTCCGCCGGAGATTCCGTCAACGCGTCGGAAGCCAGGAACAAGGCGGCGCCCGGCGGCAGTGCCAAAGTGCGTTCCACATAGTTTGCCGAGCGCGTCACGCCCAAGGGCAGGCCCGAGCCATTACCCACGGCGACCGCTTGGCCGGGGGCGGCAACGATGGGGCCGGGGGCGGCGGCGGCGGCATAGGTGAACAGGCCGGTGCGCACGTCCAATACGCCGTAAAGCATGGTGGCGTATTGGCCCAGCGGCAGCAGGCCGGCAAGGCGCCGGTTGACCTCGGCCAGGAACACGGCAGGGCGGTCGCGATCGGTGGAGATTTGGGCCAGTAAGGTATGCAGGCGGAAGGTGTTGAGCGCCGCCGTCACCCCGTGACCGGAGAAATCGGCCAGCCACAGCGTGAAGCGGTCATCGTCCAAGGGTTCGAGGCCCCACAAATCGCCACCCAGCGCCGACGACGTCTCGAAAAAGCCGCTGATCTTGTAGCCGTAGCGGTCCAGCGCGTCTTCCAGTTCGACCGCATGGGGTAGCAATTCGCATTGCATGCGCCGGGCGACGTGCATCTCGTCGGGGATGGTGACCACCGTCGACTCTGCCGCCTGTTCCGGCGCCTCCGTCCCATCGGTGTCCACCGCAGCCGGAACCTCGTCAACGCTGTCGCGGATGACGCACACCACCTCGTTGCCGGGGTCGCGGTATTCCAAGGCGTCGAAGGAGAGCTGGCGGGCCATGGCGATGCCGCGTCCGTGCACAGCAAAGGCGCGCACGGCGTCCAGCTGCATATAGCTGCGCCAATCGAAGCCCTCGCCCTCGTCATGGACGGTGATGCGGACTTCGCCGGGCAGGCGCTGGAAGGTGACGGTGACCTGCTTGTCGTGGTTCTGCGGCGCGTCCAGCCGGGCTTCAACCTCTTCGCGCCAACGCTTTTCCGCCAGCAACTTGGCTTTTTCGTCGAAGGTGATGCCCAGATTGCCGTGTTCGATGGCGTTGGTGAAAATCTCGGACAGGCCCACCACCAGATGGGCCGAGCGCTTGCAGGCGCGCCCCAGGGCCACGGCCAAGGTGTTGGCCTCGGCCAAAGTGCGGAAGTGGAAGGCGCCGGTATCCATCAGGGTCAGCGCGCTGGTGCGCTTGGCCAGATCGTCGCGCAGGCGCAGGAAACGCTGGTGTTCCGCGATGGCGGCAGCGGTGACCGACAACAGCAGGCGGCGGTCCAGGGGCTTACCCAGATAATAATAGACGCCGGCCTTGATGCCCTCGACCACGTCCTCGGACGAGGCATAGGCGGTTTGCATGATGACCGGGATATGGCGCAGGCGCTCGTCGGCCTTCAGCTTGGCCAGCAATTCCATGCCATCCATGCGCGGCATGCGCCGGTCCAGAACGATGACGTCGAATTCGTCGGGGGCGCTGTCCAGCGCGACCCAGGCCTGTTGGCCGTCCTCGGCGGACACGGTTTCGTAGCCGGCGGCGCGCAGGTTGGCGATGACCACTTCACGGTTCATACGCTCGTCATCGACGACCATGCAGCGGGTGGGGCGCGAATGTCCCTCGGTCACCGCGTCAGACCTGTTCGATGGCGAACAGCGAGTCGAAGCAAGCCAGCACCAGCAGCTCGCGCACTTCCGAACGGGGGTTGCGGATGGACACGTCGGCCTTAGCCTTCTCGGCCCGGTCGCGCAGGGTCAGCAGCATGCCCAAGCCCGCCGAATCCATGTAGTCCAGCGCGCTAAGGTCCACCACCATCTTGGATTTGTTGCGGGCCATCAGCTTGTCGATGACGCTGTCGAACAGATCACGGTCGGCAAAGGTCAGCTGATCCTTGAGAAGCAGGGTTGGCCCTGCCTCATCATCGGTGATCTCGTATTTCACGGACATCCCCCTTTAACCCCTGGCGCGTTGGCGCGCAGAGATGAATTCTTCCAGCTTGGCCGATTGGGCTTCGTCCACATCGAAGCGGACATGCGTATTTTGGTCGGTCACAGCCACCACCGAGCCCTTCCACATGCCCAAATTCGGCAGCTCGGCTTCGAACTCGGCGCCGCGCTGACCGTCCAGCGGACGGTCCAGGATGCCGGTTCCGATCAGGGCGATTTCCTGCAGCAGGCAAGGACGCTTCTCGCCGGCCAGCATGATGGTGACGGCCATGTTGACCGTATGGCGCTGGTTGTTGTGGCGGTTGTCGTCCGAGCTGGCCCGCATGATGCCGTCGATGGCGGTTTTCATGGTTCCCAGGCGCTCACGCACGCCGTTGGCCGAGCTCCGCACTTCATGGGCCTTCTCGCCGGTCTCGTCGGTGGAACGCGACACCTCGGCGATTTCCACGGCCGCCTGCTGGGTGCCCGACGCGGCGGTCTGGGCAGCCTGGGCGATTTCCTGGGTGGCCGAGTTCTGCTGGTCCACCGCGCTTTTGATGCCGCCCGAGATAGTGGCGATCTGCTCGATGGTGCCGACGATGCCGCGAATCGCGAGCACCGCTTCCTGGGTGGCGCCCTGTATCGAGGATATCTGGCCGCCGATCTGCTCGGTCGCCTTGGCGGTCTGGTTGGCGAGCCCCATGACCTCGTTGGCGACCACGGCAAAGCCCTCGCCGGCTTCACCCGCGCGCGCCGCCTCGATGGTGGCGTTCAAGGCCAGCAGGTTGGTCTGGCTGGCGATATCTTTGATCAGCTGGTCCACCTCGCCCTCGCTCTCGGCTGCCGTCGCCAAGCCTTGCACGATGATTCGGACCTTCTCGGCCTCCTGCTCGGCCTCGCCGGCGATGCGGGTGCTGTCGCTGACCTGAC
>JACMLB010000252.1 GCA_014379805.1 Rhodospirillales bacterium
CACGCAGAGTCGATGCCGAGAAATCCCCGCGAAGCTGAACCGCAGCCGCCATGGCAAACCCCCTGATGTTTGCCATGTTGAATCAGATTGCTGCGCGTTTGGGAATCCCCTCCGTGAGTCTCACTCACAGGGACTTGGTATAACACGCCGAATTGGGCTTGATTATCAATGCGCTAAAAGCGATTGGCGTCCCCACGGGGACCGTGAGCCAATTTACCCACAAGATGTTGATGACTCTAGATAAAAACACACCAGATTTGCCATCGGAGGCGCGTGATGCACCGATGTGTATCACAGGCGCGGGTGGTGTCAACATTCACGGTGACGATACCCCCACGTACCTTGCGTGGGTATCACTGACAATGGCCGTGGAGGTGCCCCATGGCCGAACAACCCCAGTCCCCGCTGTCCTTCGAATGCGTGCAGACAATCGCCCTTCAAATCGACGGGGGCGGCGGGCCATCTCTGGGGATGGTGTCGGCAGAGGATCGGGCCGCCATCCTAGGGGCGGTTGTTCGGCTGCGGGAGCGGCGGCGGGTCGGCCAGTTGCTGGCGCAGGCAGAGTGCAATCCTGACCTACTCGACAATCTGCTAGACCGAGACGAGAGGCGGGCGGAGCGTTTGGCCGGTCCCCGGCGCCATCTTGGGTCGGTCGATGGCATCGTGGCCGACATCCTAACAAGCCCCGAGGGAGTGCTGCTGCTCAACCTGCTGTCCGCTCTGGTCTCCCTCCCCTTATCGGTAGTCACGGGCCAGCGGGTGATGCTGGCCATCGTCCCGGCACCGTTCGGGGTGTTGACAGGCTGGCGAGCCACTGACCGGGGGCAGGTCTACTGCCTGCGGCACTATCTGGATTGGCGCCTCGGCGGGTCGGCGGAGAAGCCCTGGCCGGTGTTTGGGCCACAATTACGCGCTCCCCTGCGGGCGTGGGTCAACAGCCTGCACTTGTCGGAGGCCCGACTGTGGGCGGATAACGGTTTGCCGCCGCTGGCCGAGATCGAGGCGGCGGGGCTCAATCGCATGGCGGTCTACGAACGAGCCATGGATTGTTTGGGCGTGCCGCTGGACGGGCTCCACTCAGGGGTACCTTTCGGGTTACCAGCGGATGCGGCACCACTGCCAAAGCAATTTGATTGGCGCCCGCATGCGCCGGAATTAGCGCCTAAGCCTCGGCAAGTTGCCCCCTGACGGTTGTGCGCCTAGTGAGCCCCGTATATCGTACGGCAAGCAATGCGGAGGCGTATCATGTCGGCGGGCTTATACAGCGTTTGGTTTCTCGGGCGAGGATTCGAGAAATTTTTCAAGATGTATTTCATCCTCGGTCTGGCTGCCGCCATGGGGCTGACTATTTACCTCTCTGTTGGCGTCTATGATGGATATAGGCGCGAAGAGTTGTCCATGTTTGCAGCCGCTGCATGGGCTGCGACGGTCTTTATGGGCGGAATGACATGGATGTCGTCGTCTCGCCCCTCCTCGTCAACTTCGACAATAGATTCCTCTGAAATCGACCGTGAAATTCTTAAAAAAATACGCGACCTGCCGAGTCGTGAAGAAATTCAGGGAATGGTGCGCGAAGCGCAGGGCGTATATTCTGAGCGTGCGGAAACAATTCAAATCAACAATGACGACCGTGATTACTTATCAAATGTCATACGCTCTCAAGTTGAGGAAAAATTAACATCGGACGTTGTTGCGAAGTTGCAGAATGGACTGCAGGAAGTCGCAGCAAGGAAATTTGGAGAGGAAGTCGCCTCCGGGCTAAAAACGCGACTAAGAGGGTTAGCCGCTGACCTTGGAATAAGGTCTGGTATAAACTTAATGGCCGGAGTCTCATTTGCCGGGTTTGGAATATATCTAATTTACAGCGGATTAGACGGCGGCCCGACATCTACTTCGATTGATTATTCTATTACTTGGCTAACTGTAGCAAAATACTATCTTCCACGAGGCGGCATGGTCTTGTTGGTAGAGGTTCTAGCGTTCTTCTTCTTGCGCTTGTATAGAAGAACACTGGACGAAATAAAGTATGTTCACAATGAGCTCACAAATGTTGAATCTCGTATATTGGCACTTGCAAATGCAGTGAACATGAATGACGGAAAACTCGTTGCGGCTTGCATACAGGCTTTGGTGAAGACTGAGAGAAACTTCGTATTGAAGAAGGGTGAGACAACAATTGAGCTTGAAATGTCTCGTGCGGAGAGCTCTCTCGCAAGAGATGTTGTAAAAGACATTAGTGGATTGTCTAAACATATATTTGGCAAAGCTAAAGCAGAATAGGGGGCTCTGTGTTTCCTACGACGTTGACGCCCAGGAAATGTCCCTCGGAGAGCCGATAGCTATGGAGGCGGGCGTCAGCCCGCCGGAATAGCGGTAGTCGGTCACTACACCTTTCGCCGTCCCACCTCTCCCTTGCCAGCCGGTGCCCCACGCTGACTGCAACACCATCAGGCAGGGAGCCGTCCATGGGGTACCAGTTCCTCCACATCCAGACCTACGCCCGCAAAACCGACAAGGCAGGCGGTTCGGTCTCGTTCGTCCTCGCCGAAGCGACCCGGCGCCCGGAGGCATCCCAGCATGTCGCGGCGCCGCTGCCGCCGACCATCGTCTATGGACCGGAACCCGATCATCTTCTGGCCGATCATGACCGGCTAGCGGCGGCTGCGATGACAACGACGGCGGCGGGGAAGACGCGGCACATCCGTCAGGACCAACACACCCTCCTCACCGTCGTTGCCAGCCATCCAACACTGTCAGAGGCGGTGCGGTCAGACCCCACGGTGGCCCAAGAGGTGGCCGACTGGCAGGCGCGCACCCTGGCATGGCTGCAAGCCGAATGGGGTGACCGGCTTGTCTCCGTCGTCCGCCATGACGACGAAAAGCACCCGCATCTCCACGCCTTTCTCATGGCGACCGATGACCCCGAACTCCGGGCCAAGCCGCTGCACCCTGGATGGGCGGCCAAGTCGGCGGCGGTGGAAGCCGCGAAGGCCACCGGCCAGGATGGCAAAGCCGCCAACGCTGCCGGTGACGTAGCGTACAAGACCGCGCTGCGGGCGATGCAGGACCGCTACCATGAGGCGGTCGGCGTGGCCTGCGGCCTTACCCGGCGTGGCCCCGGCAAGCGACGTTTGACCCGCGACCAATGGCAGACGGAGCGGGCGGCGGCCAAGGATGCCGCGAAGGTGCTGCACCATGCCAACCGTGCCCGCCAGACGGTGAGACGCGCCGAGGCCCATGTGCGGGGCCGTCTGGACGCAGCAACCGCCGCAGAGGCTGCGGCCCGTGTCTCTGCTGCCGAGGCCGAAGACCACCGGCACGAACTGGCTGCCAGGGCGCGACAGGAGGCCCGGTCTATCCTGGCTGTGGCACGGGACCGGGGGCAGCTCATCGTCACCGAGGCTGAGGCCAAAGCCAACCGTCTACGCGGCCTGGGGCGTCTGCTGGGCGGATTATGGACGGGACTGCGTGGGGTTGAAGCCCGATTACGCCAGCAGGCCGATCAGCAGGTTACCGCCGCCAGAGCGGAGGCGGCGGAGGCGCTGGAGCAGGCCAAGACTGCCGCGCGCGCTGAAATCCGTGCCGAGGTCGGCGCCCAATTGGCCGACGCCACCCGAACGGCCCGGCAGGCAGATCGGCAGGCCGAGCAGGCACGGGAGCGGCTACAGCAGGTCGAGGCCGAAGCGGCATCCCTGCGCCGTGAACTAGTCAACGAGCGCCACCTGCGGACGGATGCCGAGTGCCAGCGGGAGCGGTTCCAGCGCCGGTGGGCGGAAGCCGACAACTGCCTCACCGCGCTCCAGCCCCCGCAGACCGCTCCCGCCCTCCGGCGTTGACCGCCTCCACCTCTCATAGGCGGCGGGGGACTGCACCAAGTTCGGGGATAGCGCGAAGCGCCCGGCTCCGCGCGAAGCGCGGCTCCTCCTGCCGCCGCATCAACGGCCCCCGGTTGGGCGCTCAGCTCCTGCGAACCGTGTGACCGCAAGCCTTGCAAATTCGGCCGTTTTCAGTGCGTTCCCAGTCGGTCAGTTGTTCGCTGGCGCTACAGGCCGGGCAACGATAGCTGCCGTCATCTGGGATATCGGCTGTCGAACGGATGAGGGCCTCCAACGAACCAATGAATTCGACGGTGTCCTTAATGCGCTTCGGGTCTGTCATCCTTGGTCATCCTTTCGATTGCGGGGCGCGGCGGTCCTGGGCGGCGGGGAGTTGCACCTCGTATGGCTCCTGCGCGAAGCGCGATTCCTTTCACGCCGCCACATCACCGGCCCCTGCCGGCAAGATTGTTGACAGCATCCTCCATGGCCTGCCGGTCACCACCACATTGCTTCGTCGATTTCGTCACAGAATTCGTCGTCGGGAGGGTCCTGGGAGGCCATCCACGCCTCCTCGGCGTACTCATCGGCCAAGATTCCAACTTCAACCCACCCGTCGGCGGATAAGGACGGGGCAATAGCCCCGGCCCTTGAGTAACTTTCGCTAAGTGCAAGCGTCGTCTGAAGATCGTCCCATTCTTCCTGCCATTCGGCCTTGCGCGCGGCGACAAACTGCTCACCCTGGCGGCGCAACCAGACCACGTTATGTTCGGTCCAGTCGGCAACGGGACGGGCGGCGTTGGCGACCGCGATTGCCCGGCGCACGACCTTGCCGTGGCGGTCCACGACCTCCTCATAGTCGCGTGCCAACGGCGGCTGGTCAGCCTCGCCTGTGGCATCCAGCAGACGGAACACCCCGGCCCAGTCCTTGGCCTGCATCGCGTCCCACACCGAACGGATATAGGGGTCTTGAGGCCGCTGCTTTTGGCGATAGATCGCGTCCCAGTCAGTCAGGAGGCCACGCCGCAAGCCGACCCAAGCCCAACGGCGGATGCGCCGCTCATGCGCCCAGCAGGCTCCACGCGCCGCGCCATCGTCATCATCCAGCGCGTCGGTGGTGGTCTTCATTGCGTAGCCGTAGATGTAAGAGGCCACGGCAGCTTTGGCGTCGGGGTCGTCGTGTTGGTCCTTTGCCGTCCAGACACGAGAGTTGCAGCCTACTCGCTTGTCGCGCGAAATCCCGTCCAGACGGTCACGCAACTGCTGCGCCCGCACCTCGTCCCCGGCCTCCTCGGTCTCGCGGGCTTCCACTTCCAGCGGTTCGGGGAAGTGCCGTTCGAAGCATTCCAGAAGCGACTCCACATGCTCGGGTGCGACGAACAGCGGCAAATGGTCGTGCGGGGTGCCATCCTCCTGGCCCTCGCGGGCGCGGGGACCGTAGTAGCGGATGCCCCGGTCGGAGACCATGGCCAGGGCACGGTGGAGCCTGTCCTGTAGTTCCTGGCGGGCCTCAATGGGACCAAGGGATGGGTCATAAGTGTTCCGGCCCTCGCTGGGATTGGCATGCCAACGTCCCGGCAAGGTCAGCGTGAGGAAAACCAGAGTCCAGCCCCGCCGCTCCGCGTCACCTTGGGCACCAAGGCACAGAGCATAGTTCCGGGCGTTACGCGCCTTGACCCGAACGTCGGCGGCCTCGGCGGCGTTGACCACGATGGGTTCGCCATTATCGTCGAGGATGACGGCGCCAGAGTCATCGCGCAGGACATAGACAGTCTCCTCCAGGCGCGCACGGTTAAGCGCTGCCCGCTCCTTGCCCCGTTTCAGCTCGGTATCCGTGACCTGGGCGGGCAGGTGCATCCATTTCGGGCCGCCGGTCAGTCCCAGCACCATGGTGGCATGAGCGGCGGTTTCATCAATGGCTCTACGCATCCGGCCACGCACCGATACCTCGTGGCAGGCGTCGATAACCTCCTTCTCACCATAAAGTGCTACCTGTTCTCGGCGCAGATCCTCGTCGGCAAGCAGTGCGTCCACCCGAGCATTGTCCCACTCCAGCCGGGCGACCTGCTTTGCCAGCCGGGCTGCCTGTACCCGCTGATTGCCGATGCGTGCGATGTGGGCGAGTTGGCAGGTCGCACGGTAACGCCGCTCGATGTCATCGGCCAGCCGGTGGGCAGCACAGGCGGCCTTGAAAGCCTTCGTCACTGCCTGCTCTGCGGTCGGATCGGCCAGGGTCGGGTAATGCGCCTCCCCGGTGAGGGCGGCAGGCAAGCAATGGCGCTCGGGGGCCATGTTGCAGGCAATGGTTACATCTCGCCATGGTCCGGTCGTGCCGCCGACATGACGGTAATCATCCTCGTCCTTGCTACGTTGCGGGATGGCGGGGACGGCAGGCATGACGTGGTCCAGGTACGGCGAGCAGTAGCGCAGCCGACGGGCCACGCTGTTCGCGTGGATGCGGGCCTCATCATGCACCTCCTTGGCCAGTTCGCGGCTGTAGTCGGCATAGATACTGGCGGCGATGCGGATGTGACGCTCCGCCCATTCCTTCTGCTGCAACAATGTGCTGGTGTGGGCGACCTCGCGGAGGTCGCGCTGCATCTGCTCGTCCTCCGCCTCCTCCGCCTGCTCAACGGCGATGGCGCGCGCTTCCGGTGGCCAACAATACGGGGCGTCGTCAACGTACTGCCGCAGGGCGGCCAGCCGCTTAGCGGCTGCCTCGGCGAAGGGGCGGTTGGTCAGGAACTGGTAATAGGCAGCCAAGTTCTCCCCGACGACGGCGCGGCGGGCAGGCCGAAACTCAAGACCCCGGCGCACCTCGTCCCAGGTCAGCTTGCCACGTTCCTTGGGCGCCTTCTTCGGTCCGGCGACATCCCAGCGCACCACGCGCAGCAGTTCCCGGCGCTCCTCGGCGTTGAGGGCGTCGTAGACGGCCACCGCCTTGGCAGGGGTCAGCCCGGCGAGGTCGGCAACGTGGTTTTGGTGGTGGTTGGGGGTAACGCCGCGTACCCACTTGTAGGGGTTGACGTCCTCGTAGGTGACGGCGGCGATCTGGAGTCCGGCCAGCCAAGCGTCGTGAGCCGCGTCACGGGTCAATCGCGAAGCATTCGTCAGCAGGCGGTCGAGAATCGAAGGGGAAATTACCAGACCCATTGCCACCACCCTTGGCGGCAACGACAAAGATTGCGTCGGCAGGGGGGCGTGCTGCATCCTTGTCATTGCGTGTGCTGAAAACTGCCAGTCGAGGGGCGGGAACCCCAGTGACGCTGGCAGTTTTCATTTTCCGGCCAGGATTCCCGAAACCGCAAGTCGTTCCTGCGCGGCCTCTGTTTGCAACTTCCCCATAGTGGCGAAAATGTCACATGTCAGCGGGGCAACGGCGGCGGGTAAAGGTGCATCAGGGACGCGAGCGGGCGCACCTTGTCAACGACCAACCTCGCCTCATCGGGCGAAAGGTCGCGACCATACCGCGCACCGACGCTGTTGCCTTCATGGCCGAACACCTTGTCGGAAAGTTCGTCTTTGAGGTCCGCTGCCCTAAGCATCTGACGGAAACTGTGCCGTAGCGAGTAAGTGACCAGCGTGTGGTCATCGAGGCCGAGGCGGTCGAGGTAAAGATTGGTCCATTTCGACCAATCCCCGCTAGCGTTGGGGCCTGTGACCAATCCTCTTCCCCGGCGCGCTTGCTCGGCGGCCCAATGAACGATTCCCAGCTTGTGAAGCTCTGGGATGATGGGGATGAGGCGCCTGCCTGCCCCGGTCTTGACCTCGACATCTTTGAGATTGATGCAGAGCACTCCGCCAAGATTCACGAAGGTAGAAGGCATGGCTGCCACCTCTTCGACACGGGCGCCGGTCAGGGCCGCCAGCGCGAAGAACCAGAATTTGTCATCGCGATACACGTTCCGCCCCGGCGAGGATCGGCGGCTGGGAGACTTGCAACCGGTGAACAATGGCGAATCGAACAACGCCACCCATTCTTCTGTGGTGAAGGCACGACGCTCGTCAACGCCGTCTCGCTCCTGTCGCGTCGCGGTGCGCGGCTTTACGCCTTCGGCTGGATTGGCGGCAATGAAACCCGCCTCGGTCGTCCAACCGAAGTAGGCCCGCACATGCTGAAGCAACTTGACGATGCTGCCGCGTGACAGGGAGGTCCGCCCGGCACGGTTGATTGGTTTGTCGCGAAGATAGTCGGCGAACGCCTTGATGTGTGTCTTGGTGACATCGCCCAACGGCTTGGGGCCGATGACCGCTTCCAGGTCAGAGAAAGCTTGTCGATGTGAGGTTCGCGCCGACTCTGACAGCGACGGGCGGTCGTCGAAGAATTTCTCCACCAGAGATGACCAGGGAGCCTGGGCTTCGGGTGGCACAGGAGCAGGCGGTGCGGCGGGCGCACTATTGTTGCCAGCTTCCATATTCCTGACCGCCTCTGCCAACCGGGCGGCCAACTCCTGCTGCATCGCCGTGGCGTGCTTGTAGTCGCGGGCGGCCATGTCGGCCAACAATCTGGCGTGGACCACTTCCACTTCCGACGCCGTCGCACCGGTCTTTTCCATCAGTCGACTGATCGTTTCGCGATAACGACGTTGGGTCTCCTCTGGCGACATGCGAGGCAGGTCTATTCCCTCTCCGGTGTAGCGGGAAGGGTCGCGGGGGTTGGGAAGGAATCGGAACTTTTCGGTCATGGTCACCTCTTCCCGCAGCACATTCCACGCCTCATGGGCAGCAGTCAACAGCCGGGCGGCCTCGCCCCTGGCGCGGCGCGGGTCGGAGGTACGGAGCGAGCGGACGAGATGGGTCTGCCCCAGTGCAGAGGTCAGGTCAGCAGGGACGCGAATGCGCACATAAAAGGCGCTATAGCGCCGGATGATGTAGGGAGCGAAAGTTGCCGTCATCAGGGCCTCGGTGTGTACCACAGAGCGGTATCACACGGCACCGACGGCCTGAAATTTTATCCAGCAAAATCAACGACTTGCTGGAATTTGGCGTCCCCACGGGGATTCGAACCCCGGCTGCCGCCGTGAGAGGAGAGCCGTCCTGCTATAGTAGGCGATACAATTTAATCCACCTTTACGACCATTGGGTCGCTCGGCGTTTCCCCTCCCGCGCGATGGCCGCCCTTATACGCAAGTGCACACACATTGGCAGCTTGACCGCCGGGTTGGTAAATGTCCCAAAGGGAATGGATACAGAACAGCGCCAAGGCTGGAGCGTGGTGCGATCATACGGATTCTGTCGGTGAGCTCGCGCCAGCCTTCGGCTTATTGCGCGATCCGATCTTACGGCCACGACGCGGGCCGATCCAGGGTTGGGGGGTGGTGAGGCACGCCCTCCAGCGGTCCAGCTCGGCAAGCACGTAAAGGGCGGTGCCGGAGGTGCCCCCCTTGCCTCTGGTCGGGTTGGTGTATTCGGGGCCGATGCCGCGTTTGGCCCAGGATTCCATAGTCCCTACGGGCACGCCAAGGTATTCGGCGGCATCACGCCGCTTAAGACTTTTGCCTTTGCCATCCGACATAGAAACCTCATAATAACGTCGAACCTGACAAGCGGACATAGCTGTGGCAGAATCATATTTAATTTGGCAAAAATGGACAAAACCTCAAACGGACAACTCCGTTTGTCTAAGTTTTTCCTTTGTCTGTGACAATGGCGTGGCAACCGATGCTGCAACCGCAGAAACAAACCCTGTAATTTCAAATAGATACCAGCACATCCGCCACTTCTGTCGAAGAAGCGGCGGTAATTGATCTCGTCGGCGGCGACGCGCCAGTACGACACCCGGTAGCTTTGGCGCTCCAGCAGGTCATGCAGCCGGGCCGGGTCTTGGGCCAGCTTCGCCAAGGCGGCATCGATGGCATCGCCTAATGCCGGTTTGACCGCCACCAGCCCGGCCAGCCGCGCCTTGCATTGCACCGAGCGGGACCGCCGCGATTGGGCCGAGCGCCCAGCCTGACCGGCAGCCAGGGCGCGGAAGTCCAGCACCACGTCCAGCAGATCGTCCCCTGGGCCGGGCCGCACCGCCGCTTGCAGTATCTCGGGGTAGTCGCGCACGGCGATGGGGTAGCGGTGTTCCCAGTACCAGACGCTCAGCGTGCCCTCGTCGCGGTCGAATTTGGGCACCAACTCGCCGCGCTCCAGGATGGCGCCGTAATGGTCGCCCAGGAAGGGCAGCAGCACCTTGCCCTTCAACTCGCGCCGGGGCGGTTGCCAGTCGATGTCGAAGAAGCGGGCATAGGGGCTGTCCTCGCCCCACTCCAGAACGTCGAGCCACCACGCATTGTCGGCCCCGCCCACGCCCATATGGTTGGGCACGAAATCCACCACCAGCCCCATGCCGTATTCGGCCAGCCGCGCGCACAACGCCTCGAAGGCGGCGCGGTCGCCCAGCTCGGGGTTCAGCGCATTGTGGTCGATGATGTCATAGCCATGCTGCGACCCGGCTCGCGCCTTAAGGATGGGCGAGACGTAGAGATGGCTGATGCCCAAGGCGGCCAGATAGGGCACCACCGCTTCGGCATGGGCGAAGGTGAAGTCGCGGTGAAGCTGGAGGCGGTAGGTGGCACGGGGGATGTTGGGCGGGAACAAGGGGGCACCTCACAGCAATGCCCCCTCCCAACCCCCATCAGCCGCCGCTGTTCCCACGGCCATCCTTCAGGCGCCCGGCCAGATCGATTAGGCGAGGATCGGCCAGCACCGTTTGCACATCCACCGGGAAACGGCGGCGCCAATTGGGATGCTGGTCGGTGGTGCCAGGCAGGTTCATCTGGGTGTCCAGGCCCAGGATGTCCTCGATCTGCACCATCATCAGCTTGGACTTGGCGCGCGCCAGATACAGATGGGCGGCCTGGGTCAGCCGGTCGGCATCCGCATCCGACAACGCCCCAATGGGGAAGTCCGCCGGCAGCAAGCCCTCGGCGGCCATGGCGGCAACCAGCTTCTCGCAATCGGAGTGGCGGTTGGCCCACTCCTGCTCGCCCATGCCCTCACGCGGGTATTGGTCTAGCTTTTCGCGCAAGGCCACGTCGGTTGCGTTCCAATAGCCCCGCGCGCTGGGCAAGTCGTGGGTGGCGAAGATGGACAAAGCGGTCTCGTCGAACTCAGCCGGCGATTTGAAGCGGCCATCCCTTTGCTCGAACACCATGACCCGGTAGGCGAACATGGACATGGACGCCATGCGCTCGCGGAAGCCTTCCGGCACGGTGCCCAAATCTTCGCCGATGATCAGGCAGCTGTTGCGCTTGGATTCCAGCGCCACCAGCCGGAACAGATCCTCCACCGGATAGCGCACATAGGCGCCCTGATCGGCGGAGGCTCCCGGCGGCACCCAGTACAGGCGCTGCAAGGCCATGGCGTGGTCCAGGCGCAAGGCGCCGGCATGGCGCATATTGGCCCGCATCACGCCAATGAACGGGGCATAGCCGGCCTCGCGCAAGGCAATGGGGTTAAAGGGGATCAGGCCCCAATCCTGGCCCTTGAGCGCCAACGGATCGGGCGGTGCGCCGACGGAGACACCCAGGGACAGATTGTCCTGCTCCAGCCACGCCTCGGCGCCGTCGCCGGCGATGCCGACGCCCAGATCGCGGTACAGGCCGATGCCGGCCCCGGCAGCGCGGGAGCCCTCATGGGCGGCCTGCAATTGCTGGTCGGCGATGAATTGCAGCCACCAGAAGAACTCGATGCGCTCGCGGTTCTCCAGGGTGAAGTTGGCGACTTCGGGCGAGGACGGATGGCGGAAGCCCTCGGGCCAATGGCGCCAATAGCCATTGTCTTCCTTGAGGAATCTTTCGTGCAGGGCCTCGAAGGTGCAGAACAGCTCGGCGAAGCGGCCGCCTTCCTTCTGGAAAGCGCGGAAGGTCTGACCGCGCGCCGAATTCAGATGCTCCTTGCGGAACCAGCCATACAGGATTTCCAGCATGGGGCGCTGCAGCCGCGCCACGTCCACATATTCCACCAGCCGATAGCCACGAATGCGGGCCAGATTGGCCTGGAAGCCGGGCGAGGCGAACATGCGCTTGGCTTCAAGGCATTCCTTGAATTCGGGGATGGCCTCCACATCCATATAGGCGGTGTTGAGGAAGCGGCGCGACGACGGGGCGTAGGGGCTGAACTTCTCGGGCTGATTGGCGAACAGGGCGTGCAGTGGATTGATGCCAATGGTGTCGGCGCCCAGCTTGGCGGCGCCCACGGCCAGTTCTTCCAACGCCTTATAAGAGCCAACGCCCCAATCGGTCTCGGTCCGCAGGGCGTAGACCTGGGTGGCGAGGCCCCATGCACGGCGGTCGTCGGCCACCACGTCCGGCACATGGGCGCGGGCCGGGGCGACGATCACGTCCATGGAGCTTGAGCCGCCATCAATGGAGGTCATGTGCAGGCGGTGATAGCCCACCGGGGGCAGGCAGGGCAGAGGGAAGCGCCAGCGCTTGAACAGCTTGCCGCCGATCCAGCGTTCCTCCAGCCATTCCAGGGTATCTACCTGGAACTGGCCGGTATGAACCACGCCCAGCTCGTCCTCCAGGCCCCAGGAAATGACGTGCTTGTCGCGCGACGCAGAGGCGGTGAAGGTGACTGAGGGCTCGCCCTGGCCTTCGTCGAACACGGCGACCGGTTCAAGCCAACGGCGCCAGGGCCGGGTTTCCAGCGTTTCCAGGCTGGCGAAGATGTCGACCTCAGAGCCGACGGCAAAGCCCATGGCGGAGAGGAACGCCGTCTTGGTGTCCACCGAGACGGGGCGCCAGGTGCCGAAGAAATCCCACCAGCCGTCCTCGATGCCGGCCAATTGCGCCAGCCGGTCGAGTGCTTCAACCGAGTCCATCATTCCCCCTTATCCGCGTCCAAGTACCAATCCACGCCCCACGCCGGCAGGGCGCCAACCCCTCCGTAGGTAGAATATAACAATACTCCCTCGCCGGGAACGATACCCGGCAAGGGCACCGCCGAGAAATTCACAATGACCGTCAACCGGCTGCCATCGCCCAGCCGCCATTGCGCCTTGAAGGCAAGCGAGCCCAACATCTCCAACGTGGCGCAGCCGCCCACCATGCCGGACAGGCGCGGCGCCAGATCGCGGCGGCGGATGGACAGCAGCGTGCGCACTTCCCGCAACCGATGGGCATGGGGCGGCTGGCTGGCTTCGTCCCAATCCAGTTTGGATTTGGCAAAGGTCAAAGGGTCCACCGGATCGGGAATTTTCGCTGCATTCTTGCCCTGGAATTGCGGGAAGTTCTCGAACTCGCGACGGCGCCCCTGGCGCACGGACTTCGCCAGTTGGGGGCCGAAATCGCAGAAATACAGGAACGGCGTCGACGCCCCCCATTCCTCGCCCTGGAACAACATGGGCGGCTGGGGGCTGAGCAGCAGCAACGCGGTGGCGGCATGCACCGCCGGCAAGGGCGCCAGGGCGTCGATACGCTCCCCCAGGGCGCGGTTGCCGATCTGGTCGTGGTTCTGCAGGAAGCCAACAAACGCACCAGGCGGCAATTGCTGCGACGGTTCTCCCCGCCGCGCGCCGCCCCGATGCTCGGAATCCTCGCCCTGATAGGCGAAGCCCTCGGTCAGGCAGCGCGTCAGATGGGTCATGGGGTTGGGCGCATAATCGCGGTAATAACCGCCGGCCTCACCGGTCAGCAGACGGTGCAAGGCGTGATGGATATCGTCATTCCACTGGGCCGTGTAATGGCGCGGACGCCCCTTGCCGTCGCGCGACAGCAGATGGGCGGCGTTGTCGTCATTCTCCAACACCAGATGGATGTGGCGATCGGGCAGCTCGTCCCGCACCCGCTCGGCCAGTTCCTCCAGCATGGTCTTGACGCTGTCATCCACGATGGCGTGGACCGCATCCAGCCGCAGGCCGTCGAAGTGGAATTCCTCCAGCCAGTACAGGGCGTTATGGATGATGAATTCGCGCACCGGCTTGGCATCCGCGCCGTCGTAATTCACCGCCTGACCCCACGGCGTGTGATGCCTGTCGGTAAAGAAGCGCTTGGCGGTGGCGTGCAGGTAATTCCCCTCGGGGCCGAAATGGTTGTAGACCACGTCCAGCATCACCATCAGGCCACGGGCATGGGCGGCGTCCACCAGGGCCTTCAAATCCTCGGGCCGGCCATAGCTGGCTTCGGGCGCATAGAACAACACGCCGTCATACCCCCAGCCGCGCCCGCCAGGGAATTCCGCCACGGGCATCAGTTCAATGACGGTGACGCCCAGATCGGCCAAATAATCCAGCTTGTCGATAATGGCGCGGAAAGTGCCTTCTTGGGTGAAGGTGCCCACGTGAAGCTCGTAAACGACCGCGTCTTCCCACGGGCGCCCGGCCCAGGCATGGTCGGTCCAGTCGTGCTCTTCGGGGTCGATCACCTCGGACAGATTGTGCACGTCGTTGGGCTGATAGCGCGAAGCCGGATCGGGCACGATCAAGTCGCCGACGCGAAAGCCGTAGCGCGCCCCCGCCCCTGCCCCAGGCACGAAAAGTTCCGCCCAGCCCTGGGCATCCTTGGGCATAAGCTGGTCGGCCCGGCCAAGCAGATGCAGTGCCACGTCGCCGCAATCGGGCGCCCACAGCCGGAAGCGGGTCCCCCCAGGCTCCCAAGCGGTCCCGAACGGCATGACGTGTGTGCTGCGCATCAGTGGCTCCGGTTTCCGTTTCGACGGCGCAACACCGCCAGCGAGTGGGGCTTCAACGGGAAGCGGGCACCGGCACCACAGGTTTCATTGGCCAGGATGCCCTCGGGCCGGGCGGTATCGATGACCACCTCCCAAGCCTTGCCCAATTGAACCGGCTGCAGGGTGTAGAACAGAATTTCCGTATAGGCGTTCAGCAGCACCATGAAGGTGTCGTCCGCATCCTCGCACCCGGTGACCGAATCCACGGCGCAGGACTCGCCGCCCAGCACGAAACCCAGCGAGCGGGCATAGGGCAGCGTCCAGTCGGCTTGACTCATCTCGCGGCCCTCGGGCGTCACCCAGGTGATGTCTTTCAACGCGCTGCCCGGCATGCGGCGGCCGTCGAAGAAACGGGGGCGGCGGAAGACCGGGTGCTCGCGGCGAAGCTTGATCAGCGCGCGCACGAATTCCAACGTCCCGGCATCGATGTTGTTCCAATCGATCCAGCCGATGTCATTGTCCTGGCAATAGGCATTGTTGTTGCCGCCCTGGCTGCGGGCGAATTCGTCGCCGGCCAGCAGCATGGGCACGCCCTGGGACAGGAACAGGGTCGCCAGCATATTGCGCATCTGCTGGCGGCGCAGGCCGTGAATGCGCTTGTCCTCGGTCGGGCCTTCTTGGCCGCAATTCCAGGAATAATTGGCGTCGGTGCCGTCGCGATTATGCTCGCCGTTGGAATCGTTGTGCTTGCGGTCATAGCTGACCAGATCGGCCATGGTGAAGCCGTCATGGCAGGTTACGAAGTTCAGGGACGCCCAAGGACGCCTGCCGCCCCAGCCGAACATCTCGCTGGACCCGGTCAGCTTTGACGCCATCTCGCCGATCAACCCGCCATCGCCGCGCCAATAGCGCCGCACACTGTCACGGTACTGCCCGTTCCATTCCGACCAGCCCGGCGGGAAGCCGCCCAAGCGATAGCCGTCGCCGCCGATGTCCCACGGCTCGGCGATCATCTTGACCCGCGACAGCACCGGGTCCTGGCGCACAGCGTCGAGGAACCCCGACCCGCCGTCGAAGCCCGATTTCTCGCGGGCCAGGGACGCCGCCAGATCGAAGCGGAAGCCGTCCACGTGCATGTCCTCGACCCAGTAGCGCAAGCTATCCATAACCATCTGCAACACGCGCGGATGGCTGAGCTGCAGGGTATTGCCGCAGCCCGAATAATTCTCGTACCAACGCTCTTGGCCGGGGACCAGACGGTAATAGCTGGCGTTGTCGATGCCCTTGAAACTCAGCGTCGGCCCCAGCTGGTTGCCCTCGGCGGTGTGGTTGTAGACCACGTCCAGGATGACCTCGATCCCGGCTTCGTGCAGGCGCTGGACCATGGTCTTGAAGTCGCCGTGGGCACTGGCGCCATAGTAGCGCGGGTCGCAGGCGAAATAGCCCAGCGTGTTGTAGCCCCAGTAGTTACGCAGGCCCTTCTCGGTCAGATGGCGCTCGTCCATATAGGCCTGGACCGGCAGCAGCTCGACGCTGGTGATGCCCAGCTTGACCAGATGGTCGATCACCGCCGGCTGGGCCAACCCCAGGAAAGTGCCACGATATTGAGGCCCGACCTCGGGGTGGCGCATGGTGAGGCCGCGCACATGGGCCTCGTACACAATGGTTTCCGACCATGGCACGTTGGGCCTGCGGTCGTCGCCCCAGGTAAAGGCGGTGTCCAGCACCTGGCACTTGGCCTGGAAGCGCGCATTGTCGCGCCGGTCCATGATCAGGTCTTGCTTGGAGGACGCCAGCTTGAAGCCGAAATGGGTGTCCGACCAGATCACCGTGCCCGACATGGCCTTGGCGTAGGGGTCGATCAGCAGCTTATGCGGATTGAAGCGGTGCCCGTTCATGGGGTCGTAGGGCCCGTGCACCCGATAACCGTACAGCAGACCGGGCCGCGCCTCGGGCAGATAGCCGTGCCAGACCTCGTCGGTGTATTCCGGCAGGGCCAAGCGCTCGACCTCGCGTCCGTGATGATCGAACAGGCACAGCTCCACCTTCTGGGCATGGGCCGAGAACAGGGCGAAATTGACCCCATGCCCGTCCCAGGTCGCCCCGAGGGGATAGGGTGAACCGGGCCAGATGCGGCGGCGGATGGTCATGGATGGTCTAGTCCTAGAAAATTACCGCCCGCGCTTAAAGATGACCGCAGCCAAAGGCGGCAGCGTCACGTTCAGCGAAAACGGATGGCCGTGCCACGGCAGTTCCTCGGCGTGACGGCCGCCCTCGTTATGGACGTTGCCGCCGCCATACCATTCGGAATCCGTGTTCAGCAGCTCGTGGTAGAAGCCGCCATGGGGCACGCCGATGCGGTAGCCCTCGCGCACCACGGGGGTGAAGTTGCAGGCCATGACGGTGATGTCGTCCTGGTCCTTGGCCTTGCGCAGATAGGTCAGCACCGAATTGTCGCGGTCGTTGCAGTCGATCCAGGCGAAGCCGTGGGGATCGGTGTCCAATTCGTGCAAGGACGGCTCGACCCGGTACAGCTTGTTCAGGTCGCGGATGACGCGGTGGACGCCCTCATGCAGGGGATCATCCATGAGGTGCCAATCCAGCGAGCCTTCGTTATTCCACTCGCGCTCTTGGGCGAATTCCGACCCCATGAACAGCAACTTTTTGCCGGGATGGGTCCACATGAAGGCGTAATAGGCGCGCAGATTGGCGAATTTCTGCCACGTATCGCCGGTCATGCGGCCGAAGATGGAGCCCTTGCCGTGCACCACTTCGTCATGGGACAGGGGCAGCACGAAGTTTTCGTGGAAAGCGTAAAGCAGGCCGAAGGTCAGATCGTCGTGGTGATAGCGGCGGTGGATGGGCTCCTTGGAAATGAAGCGGAGCGTATCGTGCATCCAGCCCATGTTCCATTTGAAGCCGAAGCCCAAGCCGCCGATATAGACGGGCCGCGAGACCATGGGCCATGCCGTGGATTCCTCGGCTATGGTCATGGCGCCGGGATGTTCGCCGTACACCACTTCGTTCATGCGGCGCAGGAAGGCGATGGCCTCAAGGTTCTCGTTGCCGCCGAACTTGTTGGGGATCCATTCGCCCGGCTCGCGCGAGTAATCCAGGTACAGCATGGAAGCGACCGCATCCACCCGCAGGCCGTCGATGTGGTACTGCTCGATCCAATACAGCGCGTTGGAGACGAGGTAGTTGACCACCTCGCGCCGTCCGTAATTGAAGATCAGCGTGTTCCAATCCTTGTGGAACCCCAGGCGCGGATCTTCGTGCTCGTATAGGTGGGTGCCGTCGAAGAAGGCCAGACCGTGCGGGTCCGACGGGAAGTGACCGGCCACCCAATCGATGATGACGCCCACATTGTTCTGGTGCATGCGCTCGACGAAGGCGCGGAATTCCTCGGGGTTGCCAAAGCGCGAGGTGGGGGCAAACAGGCCCACCGGCTGATAGCCCCACGACCCCGAGAACGGATGTTCGTGGACCGGCAGCAGCTCCACATGGGTGAAGCCCAAATCCTTGACGTATTCCGAGAGCTGGTCGGCCAGTTCCAGATAAGTCAGCGAGCGGCTGTCTTCCTCGGGCACCCGGCGCCACGAGGCCAGATGGCATTCGTAGATGGAAACCGGGGCGTGGCGGTCGTGGCGTGCCTGACGCCGATCCATCCAGTCGCCGTCCTGCCAATCGCGCTCGGCCAGATCCCACACGACCGAGGCGGTGCGCGGCGGCACCTCGGCGAAATGGCCGTAGGGGTCGGACTTCAGCGGCAGCAACTGGCCGGCGGCGCCGATGATTTCGTATTTGTACAAAGTGCCGTTGGCAAGGCCGGGAATGAAGATTTCCCACACGCCGGCGTTATAGCGCAGGCGCATGGCATGGCGGCGGCCATCCCAGTGATTGAAGTCGCCCACCACGGACACCCGCTTGGCATTGGGCGCCCACACGGCGAAGTGCACGCCCTCGACTCCATCCACCGTCACCACATGGGCGCCCAGCTTTTCGAAGGTGCGCAGATGATTGCCCTCGATCAGCAGGTGGATGTCCAGATCGCCCAGCACCGGCGGGAAGCGATAGGGGTCCTCGACGGTTTCCAGCCGCCCGTCGCCCTGCTCGATGCGGAGGTGATAGGACTTGGCCAAGGCATCGTCCACGGTGGCGGCGAACAGGCCGTCGGGATGGATGCGGGCCAGTTCCACGTCGCCGCCGGGGCCGGTGGCCCAAACCCGGCGCGCCTGGGGCTGGAAGCTGCGGATGACGTTGCCGCCCTTGACCTTATGCGGCCCCAGCACGCCGAAGGGATTGCCGTGGGTGCCGCTGACGATGGCGTCGGAATCCGGCTTCGCGACCAGACTGATGGGGTTTTTCGCCATGGATTTCTTTTCCCTTCTTCACTCGGCAGCAGCCAAGCATCGCCCCGTTCGCTTGGAAAGACAAATTACGCTTGTTCGCACCAGCGCGCTATTTTCTGGCATGCCGCATTTTCACACCCGTCTTGTCATCCCGAACGACCAACGGGAGGAGGGATCTCCGCCTGGCACACCGTGTCAGGACTGCCACCCGCCCTGCCAGGATGGGATCCCTCACATTCGTTCGGGATGACAATGGCTGGCGAGAGAAAATCACTCGGTCGCCCCCATCAGCGCAATAAGCCCCCTTACCGGCACAGGCAACCAAGTGGGGCGGTGCGCGGCTTCGTACACGATCTCGTAGCAGGCTTTTTCCATGGCGAACAGATCAAGCAAGCGTTGAGCCTCGGGAGTCTCCAGCCCCAGCCCCCCGGCCTCGTCCGCCGCTTCCAGATACGTAGACAGGAACGTGGCGGTCACCTTGTCGCGCCAGTCCCGCGCCACCGTTTCCAATTGCTGGGGCAGATCGGGCCGGGCCGCCGCCATACGCATGAGCACCGCCTGCGCCGCATAGTCCAGCGAACGCAGGATGCCCGCCACGTCCCTGAGCGGGCTGTCCTTGGCCCGGCGAGCCTCGATGGCGCGCACCGGCTCGCCTTCGAAGTCGATGATTTGAACATCGTTCATGGTCACCAGCATCTGGCCCAAATGGTAATCGCCATGGATGCGTATTCTCAGGCCGAACGGGCTGGCCGGGACGCGGTCGGTGATGGCCTTGGCAAGCGCGTCGGCATGGTTCACCAGCCAACGGGCCTCGGGAAAATCGCAACGGGCCAGGGCCGTCATGGCAAGGCGGGCTTGGTCCAACGCCCGCTCGCGCCACAGGTTCAAATCCTCGCGGTCCACGGGCTCGGCGCCGAAATCCGGGTCGGGAGTGAATGCGGCCAGTGCCCGGTGCATTTCGGCGGTGCGCCGGCCCATGACGGCGACGAAGGCCAGATAATCGGCGATGGTGCCTTGGTCCACCCGGCTGGCAAGTTCCTCGGGCGGCAACAAACTGGCCTCGTCCAGGAAGCGGCCCAATTGTGACAAGGTCCATTCCCAGGCGTCGCCCTGGTTGCGCACATAACCGTGCAGCACGGCGGCCACGCTGGAGCGTCCGGCGGAATCCACATCCTCCACCCAGCCCAGCAGCGGCGGCGTATTGGCGAAGGGCGAGGTCTCGGTCAGATAGCGCCCCATCTCCACTTCGGGATTTGGCCCCGGATTGGGACGGCGGATCAGTTTCAGCACCACCGCATCGCCGATAATGGCCGAGTTGTTGGATTGCTCCACGGCGATGCGGGTTATCTCCGGTACATCTGGCAGCTCCATGCGGTCGAACGCATTGGTGGCTTTTCCGGCCATATTGCCGTCGCTGCCGGGCAGGACGGCCCGCTCGCGCATGACCTCCACCAGCGCCAGCAGGAAATCGTCGTCGCAGAAGGCATCCGTCAGCACGCCCACACGGGCGCCCTTGCGCAACCGCGCCATGGTGTGGCCGCCGGGACTGGCATGAGACGCCTCCTCGCCCGCCTCGCCCCAGCTTTGGCCGAAGGGCACCAGATAGGTGCTGGTGCCGCCGTCGCCCCGGCGCACCGCCACCGTACCCATGACCCAATGCCCGCGTGAGGTCGCCAGCTCGGCCCAGCGGATCATCTCGGCCCCGCTCATGCCCACATCCTTGTCGGCGAACCAGCGGCGCCGGTGCAGATAGGCCGGCAGCACATCCTGCTCCAGCAACCGCCGTCCCTGGCCGGCCAGAACCTCGGCAAAGCCCTCGCGCACCACGATGGTCATCAGTTCGGACATGGTGCCGGGATAGTCCACGTGCCAAGCCGGTGGGTCGGTCTCTGCCGATAGCAGGAACCAGTAGAAGCCGTGGCCCGGCAAAGTGAGGAAATAGGGCAACTCGCCGATGGGGGGGAAGGCCGACTGGCCGGTCAGCTCCACCGGCACCCGCCCGCGATAGGCACCCAGATTCAGCTCCACGCCCTGGGCCGAGCGCGACAGATTGCACACGCACAGCACGTGCTCGTCCTCGTACTCACGCAAATAGGCCAGGACCTTGCGGTTGGCGGGATACAGGAATTTCAGGCTGCCGCGCCCAAAGCATTTGCGCCCGCGCCGCACGGCGATCATGCGCTTCATCCAGTTCAACAGGCTGGACGGCGAGCGCATCTGCGCTTCCACATTGACCGCCTCGAACCCATAGACCGGGTCCTGGATGGCGGGCAGAAACAGGCTGGCGGGATCGGCCCGCGAGAAACCGCCGTTGCGGTCCTCGGTCCATTGCATGGGGGTGCGCACGCCGTTGCGGTCGCCCAGGAAGATGTTGTCGCCCATGCCGATCTCGTCGCCGTAATAGATGATGGGCGTGCCGGGCATGGAGAACAGCAGCGAGTTCAACAGCTCGATCTTACGGCGGTCGTTCTCCATCAACGGCGCCAGCCGGCGGCGGATGCCCAGATTGATGCGGGCGCGGCGGTCGGTGGCATAGGTGGTCCACAGGTAATCGCGCTCGCGGTCGGTGACCATCTCCAGGGTCAGTTCGTCGTGATTGCGCAGGAAGATGGCCCATTGGCAATTGTCCGGCACGTCCGGGGTTTGGCGCATGATGTCGGTAATGGGGTGCCGGTCTTCGCGGGCGATGGCCATGTACATGCGCGGCATCAGCGGGAAGTGGAACGCCATGTGGCATTCGTCGCCGGAACCGAAATAGGGCAGCACGTCCTCGGGCCATTGATTGGCCTCGGCCAGGAACATGCGGCCCGGATGGCTTTCGTCCAGGGCGCGACGCAGCTGCTTCAGGATGCCGTGGGTCTCTGACAGGTTTTCGTTATTGGTGCCCTCGCGCTCGCAAAGATACGGCACCGCGTCCAGGCGCATGCCGTCCACCCCCATGTCCAGCCAATGGCGCATGACCGCGATGATCTCGCGCACCACGCGGGGGTTGTCGAAATTGAGGTCGGGCTGGTGCGAGAAGAAACGGTGCCAGAAGAACTGCTTGGCCTCCTCATCCCAGGTCCAATTGGACTTCTCGGTGTCGGTGAAGATGATACGGGTGCCGGCGTAGCGCGAGTTGTCGTCGCTCCACACATAATAATC
>JACMLB010000007.1 GCA_014379805.1 Rhodospirillales bacterium
AGCACCTTCATCCACGAAAAATCCGAAAAGAAAAGCCTGGTCTGGCAGTCCACCCGCGACAAGGGCGAGTCCGGCACCAAGGTGGTGATGACCGAACTGGAAGCCGGCGGCGCCCTGTCGGTGTCCGCAGCCCAGGGCGTGGTGGCCGATTACCGCGCATCCGGTGACTTGCAGTCATCCCTGGCCGCCCTGGCCCAGGACCCGCGCACCGCCTGGGTCGGCCAGATCGCCCAACGCGACGACGTCAACTGGCGCGCGGTCAACGAATCCTACCAGTCGTGGGACCACAAAACCCAAGGACTGACGCCGGCGGCGGCGATGATCATCGCCATCGCGGTCACCATCGCGACGCAAGGCTACGGCGCCGGCCTGCTTGGCGCCGCCACCAGCACCTCCGTCGCCGCCGGCACTATGACCGCGACTGCCGCCGCCATGGCCAATGCCGGCTTCGCCGCCCTGGTCTCCCAGGCCTCGGTCAGCCTGATCAACAATCAGGGCAATCTGAGCGCAGTTTTGCGCGAGCTGGGCACCATCGACACGGTGAAGAACCTTGCCGTGGCGGTGGCGACGGCGGGGCTGACCCAGGGGATTGCCGATGCGGCGGGGGTGAGTGGCAGCCCGGCCTCGGCCTTCGCCGAGCGCGCCGCCTATCAGGGCATCAAGGCGGGCGTCGGCGTGGCGGTCAACTCCACCATCGGCGGGGCGGACTTTGGCGACGCGCTGGTGGGCGGCGGGCTGTCCATGGCCACGGCGGTGGCGTCGCAGACCCTGTTTAAGGGCATCGGCGACATGGCCGCCGACCTCAAGATCGAGGAAGGCGACATCCGCAAGGTCATCGCCCACGCCCTGGCCGGCTGCGCCGCCGGGCAAATCACGCGGAACTGCGTGGGCGGCGCCATCGGTGCCGGGCTGCAGGAGCTGGGTGCCGACAAATTACTGTCTGACAAAATCGAGACTCAGGTCCAGTTGGCCGGCCTGATCGCCGCCACCGCCACCCTGCTGGTGGGCGGCGATGCCGATGCGGTGAGTACGGCAAATTCCATTGCGCAGGATGCACGGACCTATAACCGCCAGTTGCACGTCAAGGAATTGCAGGCCATCCGCGACAAGGCGAAGGCCCTTGCAGACGCGAATGGCGACGGCGTTCTGAGCGCTGGCGAAGCCGCGCAGGCAAGCGATTGGGAAACCCGCCTGACCCGCGAGGCTCTGCGCACGGTGGATTCCTATTGGGACAAGAAATTGGCGCCCGATGGGGAGGCCGCTCAAATCCTGCGAGACCTCGCCACCTCGTCCCCCAATTTCGACGTGACCGAAGGCGGCAAGGCCGTCGCCTTCCTGCAACGGGATTCGTTCTACAACGACCACGCGCTTTACTCCCGCTACATCAAAAGCGGAGCCGACCTCTACGACAAGGCCCTTCAAGATTGGGCCACCATGGGGGCCGGGGCTGATCTCGGCAAATCCGTCCGACCCTCGACGCTGGCTGTGCTTTATGCCACGGCGGACCGCAACGGGAAATTCTACTACTCCGACCCCAGCCTCCCAGACGCGGAAAACGCCCGCCGGGAGCAATTGGTGCTGGCGGAGACCTTATCTGACCTTGCAGGGGCCAAACAATCCCTTGAGACCACGCGGCAACAAATCCAGACGGCGCTGGGCGATAAGACACTCAGCCCCGAGCAGAAAAAGGCTTTGGTCGAGCTTGACGTCAAGACCGAACGCCAGCGCGACAAGGTCATTGCCGCCGAAGCCCACCTGCTGGAGAGCGTTCTTCCCTATCGTGCCGACGGCGTCGGCACCGGTCTGAAGAACTTCACAGTCGAGAGCATCCAGGAGGTCGTAAGCCTCGCCTCAGATTTAGTGCATTCTGGAACGCCGGAAGGGCGTCAAGCCTTGCTGGCGCGCGTCGACGGCATGGTCGCCGCGGCGAAAAACCCCGGCATGATCGCCGAATACTACGAACAGCAATTCTCACGCGCTGATGACCTGGAAAAAGCCGGGTCGTTCGACGAAGCCGCCGCGATCCGCACCCAGGCCACCGCCGAAGTCCTGTCGCTGCTTTCCGGCACCGCCGCCCTGGTCAAAGGCGGCGCGACTCTGAGCTTCAAGATCGCCGGTAAGGCGGGGGAACTGTTTGACGCAGGGAAGGTCACTGGCGGAACCGGCCACGGTATTGCCTCGGCGGCGGCGGATGCCGAGGTTGGACTAACCGGAAATGGAAGCTTGCGCTCACTGGCGGGCGTAGAGAAGCGCGTTGAGGTTGCGCAGAGAAATGCGGCGGACGTTAATGGCGCACTGGCAAATAAAGGATACGAATACCCCCCTCATGACACCAAATTCCCTGTGGTTGAATTTAAGACTGGTGAGACAGAGCAGTTTGTAAGATTTGTTAGCGAGAACCACACCGCCGATACGGGCTCATGGGTAGTGAAGGCTTCAGACGTCCAAGGGTTGACGCCATCGCAGATAAAAGATCGACTGGCATTGGAATTTACTCCAACCCATGTTCTTGACGTATCGATTCCTGCCAACACAACCCTACAAAGAGGCGTCGCAGCAAAGGTCGTAGACCGAAGCGGTAGCGTTTGGGGCAATGGCGGTGCAACTCAATATCAGATCGTCGAAGATTTTGGGCCTGCCGCGTTTAACTCCATGTTCAGCGGAAGGAGAGTGCTTCAATGATAAGCCGCGATGGCGAGTACGTAATTATGGACGACGGGACCCGATTAAATGTAGGTCCGCGATGGGTGAGTTTGGATGATGCAATTCAAACTGAAGATAGTGTAATTATGATTGTAGATAACGAATTGAGCTCCGAGAACGTCTGGCGCCTCTCTAAAGATGGTAAAATAATATGGGTAATTGATGCAAGCGTAGATGGCTCCCCGTTTTGTGGACTCTTGCGGCGTGGTAACTCAACAAATGAATTTTGTGCATTCACTCAAAGTGGGTCAAAATATGAAGTATCCGTATTAAATGGGCGTCATAAATTGATTGGCGCAAGCAAATAGGTCACATTTTTCCAATACACGATGCCGTGTGAAATATAATCTCTAGCTCCCGCCAAATTATCCGCCCAGATCGCCAGCGGCGTGGATGTGGGGGTGGTCGCCGGCTCGCTGGCCAACAGCACCACCGGGCGGATCGAGGCCAACCGCGATCTGGCCGCCGTCACCACCGGTGCCATTGCCAATGCCGGCATCGTGGCGGCCAACGGCGCGGTGGGGCTGGAGGCGGACACGACCCTGACCAACACCAAGGGCACCGTGCTGTCGGGCGGCGCCATGACCCTGGAGGCCGGCACCGCCGTCACCAACGAGGCCGGCACCATCCAGTCGGGCGGCGACATGGCGGTGCTCGCCGGCACCCGCATCGACAATAAGCGCGGGCCCATCAGCGGCGGCACCCAGCAATCCGAATCCACCGGCGCCGCCACCCTGAGTTCGGGCGGCAACATGCTGCTGCAGGCCCCGGTGGTGCGCAACGAGGCCAGCCTGCT
>JACMLB010000036.1 GCA_014379805.1 Rhodospirillales bacterium
CGCCGAGTTCGGCATCCGCGACGGCTTCACCATTCCCTTCCACACGTCCGAGGGCTGCGTCGCCATGCTGTCCTACGCCTTCACCTCCATAGCCGAGTTGCAGGAGGTCATGGGCGCACAGGCCAAGCTGAAGATGCTGGCAGTTTATTACCACACGGCGGTCGAACGCCTGTTGGACGTGGAAACCCCTGAAGACGAGTTGTCGGCCATCGAGCGTCAATGCCTGACCGGCATCGCTCACGGCCATTCCCTATGGGAAATCTCGGGTCGCATCCACCGCCCGGAACCCGATGTGGCCGGCGCCCTGCGCTCTGCCCGCGAAAAGCTGGGCACCGCCACCACCGCCCAGGCCATCGCCAAGGCCATCACCCAGGGACTGATCGCGCCTTAGGCGCAGCGGTAAAATCATCGGTCCTGGTCGCTAATCAGTACCTGAGGCTGTATTCTTGAAAATGAAAAGGGAAACAGGTCGCCGCCCCTTTTCCTTTTGGGACGACTTCTGGTAGCATCCTTGCGGAACGCACAAGAGGGGGGAGTCACCATGGCCGAGGGCGTGGATTTCGCGTCGCTCAAGGTCCTGGTCATCGATGACCAGGAATTTGTCCGTACGATCGTAAAAAAGATGCTGTTGAATTTGGGTATCGGCACCGTGCTGGAAGCCCATGACGGCAATTCCGGCGTGGAAGCGGTCAGCCGCGAAACCCCGGACCTGGTGATCTGCGACATCCAGATGCGCCCGGTGGACGGCTTCGGCTTCGTGCGGCAATTGCGCGCCATCCCCGCGGTCGCGCGCACCCCGGTGATCATGCTGACCGCCCACACCGACGCCACCACGGTGGCCCGCGCCAAGGATCTGGACATCGGCGCCTTCCTGGCGAAACCGGTCCTGCCGCCCGCCCTGAAAGACAAGATTACCCGAGTGCTGACTGAGGCCAAGGCGGCGATTTAGTCCCTTGTACTGCGTTTATATGATGGCCAGCGTGTCTGGTGTTGTGTATCTCGGCGTAACGAATGACCTTGCCCGCCGGGTGTGCGAACACAGGGCGGGCACCGTCGCCGGTTTCTCCAAACGCTATAGCTGCCATCGGCTCATCTGGTACGAAGGCCATGCGGATGTGCGCCTAGCCATTGCCCGGGAAAAAGAAATCAATCCTGGCGGCGAGCGAAAAAAGACGCGCTGATCCGCGACATGAACCCTGCTTGGCGAGATCTAAGTCAGGACCTCAACGCCTGAACCGTTTCCCCCGCTTGTCATTCAGAACGCATGCGAGGAATCTCATTCTGGTACAGCATCCGCCAGTGCGAATTCCCCAACCGCCGTGCCAGGATGGGATCCCTCACGTTCGTTCGGGATGACAGGCACGGGGAACGGTTAAAGCGTCGCCTTCCATTGCCCCCGCCCCGTCCTCACAACGCCGCAATCGCCCGCGCGGCTTCCTCGAACGCCGCTTCCATGTCGTCCAGCATCGCCTTCGCTGCATCATCTTCGCCGCGTTTGCTGGCCGCTTCGATTTCGGCGGCCATGTGGGCGAAGCGGTAGCAGCCAGCGGAGTTGCCGGCGCCCTTGGCGCCATGGGCTGCTTCGCGGGCTTCCACGCAATCGCCCTGTTCCAGACTGCGGCGCATGTCCGCCACCAAAGGACGCGTGCTGTCCACGAACAGGGTCAGCAATTCCTTGGCGTCATCGGTGATGCCGCCAAAGATTTCGCGCATGGCGGTCAGGTCGAGCACGGCTGGCAACGCAACTTCCGGCACCACCTCCACCACAACGCCACGGCGGCGGCGCAGGGCCACAGCGCGGGGTAGCAATTTGCGCAAGGTGGCGTCCATCTGGGCCAGATCGATGGGCTTGGCCAGGAAGGCATCCATGCCGCAATCCTGGCATTTCTTGGCGGTGCCGTTCAGCGCGTCGGCGGTCAGCGCCACGATGGGCATGCGTGCCTGGGTTTGCTGTTCGCATTCCCGCACCCGGACGGTCAATTCGTAACCATCCATCTCGGGCATGTGGCAATCGGTCAGCAGCAGGCCGTAATCGCGGATCTGCATGCGCTCCCACGCTTCCATGCCGTTGCTGACCAGATCGATGGCATAGCCCAGCCGCTCCATCAGCCGGCGGATTACCACCTGATTGGTGGGATTGTCCTCGGCCACCAGAATCAGAGCACCGGCGGCGGCGGCATCCTCGGTGGTCGGCGGAATATAGGTCTCGTCCACCCGGCCACAATCTTCTTCCGCTTCCTCGAAGAAGCCGCGATTGGCGGCGGCGGCCACTGTGCGCCACAAGGCCCAACGGCGCACCGGCTTGGTCAGGGTGGCGAACAGCCCGGCCTCGCGCGCATCGCGGTCGGCCAGGGAATAAACCGCGTGGGGCACCACCATGACCATGCGGGTGGGCGCAGCCGAGCCGGCGGCGGCCAGCAAACCACGGGCGACCGAGACCCGCATGGTGAAGTCCTGCGAGCCATCCATCAGCACCACATCATAGGACCAGCCAGCCAGGGCGGCGGCACGCACCGCCGCCAAGGCGCCGTCGGTTGACGCCACCACCGCCACCTGAGCGCCGAGATGGCCCAGATATTGGCGCATGGCTTCCGCCGCAACCGGGCCTTCGGCAAGCACCAGCACGGCCACGCCGGCAAGGTCGGGAGCATGCTCGGGGGCTTCGCTGGCGACCTGCATGGGGACGGTGAACCAGAAAGTGGAGCCCTCGCCCTCGCGGCTTTCCACGCCGATGTCGCCGCCCATCATGTCCACCAAACGGCCACAAATGGACAGACCCAAACCGGTGCCGCCATAGCGTCGGGCAATGGAGGCGTCGGCCTGGGTGAACGGTGCGAACAGACGGGTTTGCTGTTCGGCATCCAGGCCGATGCCGGTATCGGTGACGCTGAAACGCAGCCTCATGGGGCGCGCCGACGGATCGACCGCGTCCACGGCAATGCGCACGCAGCCCTTTTCGGTGAACTTGACCGCGTTGCCGGCCAGATTGGTGACGATTTGGCGCAGCCGCACCGGGTCGCCCAGGAAGCGCTCGGGCAGGCTGGGGTCCACGAAGGTGATGACGCCGATGCCTTTTTCCTGGGCGCGGGGCGACAGCAACTCGGCCACGCCCTCGACGATCTCCACCGGGGCCATGTCGACGGTTTCCAGCTCCAGTCGACCGGACTCGATCTTCGAGAAATCCAGAATGTCGTTGATGATGGTCAGCAGGGCGGTGGCCGAATCCCGGATCACCCGCGACATTTCCTTCTGCTCGGGCGGCAGCGGCATGTCTTCCAGCAATTGGGCCATGGTCAGCACGCCGTTCATGGGGGTGCGGATTTCATGGCTCATGGTGGCAAGGAACAGGGATTTGGCCTGACTGGCATCTTCGGCCATGCGCTTGGCCTCGGCCAGTGCCGCTTCTTGTTCCTTGCGCTTGGTGATGTCGGCGGTGGACACGCAGATGGCGGGCTCGCCGTCCATCTCGATGGCGGCGGCGGAGACCAAGGCCCAGAATTGCTGACCGTCCGAGCGGCGCATGCGGCTTTCAAAATCGGCCAGATAGCCATGGCTGCCCACCAGTTCCACCACGCGCGCCCGGTCCGCCCGGTCGCCGTAGAACATGGCAGCGTCGGTGCCCACCGCTTCGTTTTCGGGAACCCGGTACAGCTCGGCCCAGCGCGGGTTCACGTATTGAATGATGTTGTCCGACACCCGCGAAATGGCCAAAGCCAGCGGCGAGGTGTCGAGGATGGTGCGCATCCGCCGTTCGCTCTCTTTCAGCAGATCGGTGGAGTCCTGCAGGCGGGACATGGCGTCGCGGAACACCACCAGTTCACCCGCCATATCGGCGATCTCGTCATCACCCGAACGCGCCACCTTGGTGGTGAAATCGCCCTGAACGATGCTGTGCATGGTGGCGGCCAGCCCCGATAACCGCTTCACGATGTTGCGGCCCAAATAAAGCCAAACGAACAGCAGCGGCCCAAAGAAACTGCCAAAAGCGATGAGGATCATAGTGCGCCGGCCAGCCGACAGCGCTTCCTCGGCACGCTTTTCGTTGATCGCGGCTTCGGCCTCGGCGGCGGCGACCAATTGGCCCGCTGCCAACGAGGTGCGCGCCATCAGATGTTGGCCTTCTTCGTTGACCACCAGCAGGCGGGCTTCGGTTTGCAGATATTGACTGCGCACCTCGAAGACGTTGTCGGGCCCGATGCCCTGGGCCAGGGCTTTGCGTGCGGCATTGCGCAAACCTGGGTCGCCCCAAGCTTCCACCAGCGTGGAAAGTTGGTTGGCGGGATCTTCGAACTGACGGTGATATTTGGACAAAGTGTCCATGTCGGATGCGCCGACCGCTTGGCGCAGCACGTCCACAGCGTCGATAAGCACCGGCATGCTGGCGTCGGTGCCATTGGTGGCGAGCATGCGGTGCACGCCGTCATCCAGGGTTTCCAACGCGCTTTCGAAGCGCCGGTTGCGCTCGTCCAATTGCAGGCGGCGTTCCACCAGGGCGTTGCGTCCAGCCATGCTGTCGCTGATGGCGGCCATCAGGGTGCGCAACTCGTCCATCATGGCCGAGTCCGTGGGCGCGCCGTTCACGGAACTTCCGTTCAAATCCTCGATCAGGCCGTGCAGACGCTCGACCTGTTGGTGAAGGGCCTCGGCATTATGCTGGCGCTGGGCCTGGGTCTGCGAGGCGTCCAAGGCGGGGGCTGCCGCCGCCAGCCGGGCAGTGGCCTCGGACAGCTTCAGCGCGGCGGAAACGCCGGGCAAATTGGTGCGGGTGACGGTGGCGAGCAGCCGTTCGATTTCGGAATAGCTGGTCCAGGCCAGCACGCCGGCCAAAATGGTCATTGCCGCCACGGTGCCGACGGCCACCAGCAGCTTGGCACGGATGCCGAAACGCCAGCGCCGGTTCTGCTGATCCGGCACCGGGGCAGGCGTCTTAGTGTACGAATTCCCCGAGTAATTCAACGCGTAGTGCCCTCCCCGGTTGACACTATGCGCCAAGCATCCCCTCGCGACAACGATGGATGCCAGCATACAAAAGACGCTAGGATGCCGCCCGCGCCCCCATCTTGGAGCATCCATGAGCCCCCGCCGCAAGACCGCCGCCCCCAAAGATCCCAGCAAAGCCCTTAGCGAAGCCCAGCGCCTTGCCATGGGCCAACGGTTGGACGAGGCCGAGGCATTGCTGGCGCGCTTTCCCGACCATCCCGATTGCATCTATCGCCGCGCCGCTTTGCTGATGACGCTGGAACGCTTTGCCGAGGCCGAGCAAGGCTTCAGCCGTATCCTGGGCATGGCGCCCAATCATTTCGACAGCATCATGGGTCTGGCCGGCGCGCTGGTGGAGCAAGGCCGCGCTGTGGAAGCGGTGCCGTTGCTGGACGCCGCCGTGCGCGCCAAGCCCGACGCCCGCACCCATTATTGCCGGGGCGTCGCCCTGGACGAGGCCGGGTTCTCCGCTGAAGCCATGCGCGACCTGACTTCGTCCCGCAACGCCCTGATCGCCCAGATCGAGGCCCGCGACCTCGCCCCCATCGAGATATATGTCCAGATCGCCCGGCGCTGCAATCTGCGCTGCGCCATGTGCGGCCACGAGGTTTGGCAGTCCAATTCGGGCTTCATGGAACCGGAACTGTTCGACCGGGTCTTAAGCGAATGCGCCGCCAATGGCGTCAAGCGCCTGCACATCCTGTCTGGCCAGGGCGAGCCCATGCTGCATCCCAACGTCTTCGAAATGTTGGAAAAGGCGGTGGCCCAAGGGCTTGAAGTAGGCATCGTCACCAACGGCACGCCGCTGACCCAAGATCGCTGCGAGCGGCTGGGCAAGATGGGGCTGTCCTACATCCAGTTTTCCTTCGCCGGCTGGGACAAGGAAAGCTATGAGGCCACCTATGTGGGCGCCAAGTTCGAACGCACCTTGGAAAACCTCAAGCACATGGGCGCGGCCACGCGCGGCACAAAAACCAACTTCATGGTCAAGGCGGTGTGCACGGGCGACAATTGGGCCGAAGTGCGCGACCGCACCCGCGCCTTCCTGGGCAAGCAGGGCGTGGACAATGTCATCACCGTCATCGCCAATAATTTCGGCGGCAACGTCCAGCACGGCGCCTTCTACGAACAGCATGGCGTGTGGTCGCTGAAGAACCTGACCCACCAGCGCCGCATGCCGTGCCGCGTCTTCCTGAAGGCGGTGGGTATCTTCTGCGACGGCACCGTCACCGCCTGCGGCTGCTACGATTCCAACGCCGAATTGAAGATCGGCCACATGGATCAGAACTCCCTGGCCGACATCCGCAAAGGTGAGGATTTCCGCCGCATCCTGGAAGCGTTCCGCAAGGGCGAACTGGCGGACGTGCCCATGTGCGGGAAGTGCGACGATCCGTTCGGGTGAGGGTTCAATAATCCTTCCGCCAATTGAACCCCACGCCGCCGCCGCTTTGCTCGCCCACCGAGCTTTCCACCGAGAAGCCGCCGCCCAGTTCCTGTTCCACCGTCACCCTGCCCAGACCGGCGGTGCCTTGTTCGACGCGGACGAAGGTGTCGGGGCCGATATATTTGCCCGCCGACAAGGTGGGGCCGGCGGTGCCAGGGGCCGGTTTGCCGGTGGGTGTCGGGGTGGTATCGGCAGAACCGATGCCCAGCACGTCCAGGCCCAGGAAACCCCGCACCTTGCCGATGGGATCGAAACCGCCACCGCCACCGGTCAGGCCAGATGCCGCCATTTGGGCCAACTGGATCTGTTGGAAGGCGGACAATTTGCCCGCCTCGCGGCCAAACAAGAGTCGGGCCAGCACCTCATCCTGGGGTAATGGCGGTTGCGACGTGATGTCAAGTTGGGGCTGGTTGGCGGTGCCAGTGACCTCTATCCGCGCGGTAATGTCGGGAGCGGAGGCCTCGGCCGCCACGTTCAGGCTGGGGTCGATGGTGTCGCCGCCCTGGAACACCACCTCGCTGTCCGGAGTCAGGCGGAACTGCTTGCCCAAGGCTTCATACTCGCCGCGCACCGCCATTAAACGTCCGGTCAGGCTGGGCTGCGACACCGTGCCGGCCACCGCCACATCGCCCTGCCACTCGCTGTCCAGGCCGCGCCCGCGCACGAAGGCGTGTTCCACCGCCACGGTGACACCCAACGCCATGGTCACCGGAATGTCTGCCGCTTCGGGCTTGGCGGGTTTCGGCGGCGCGCCGGGGCGGTTGATTTCCACCACATCCAAGATCACCGGCCCGCTGCCCTTGATGCGGGCGATGTCCAGCTCGGCGCTCGGCACCGTCAGCTTGCCGGTCAGCCGTCCCTGGCTGCCGTCGCCCTCCAGCCGCAAGGTGCCGTTGATTTCGGCCTCCACATCGTCGCGCCGCAGGGCGGTGAAGCGGCTGAATTCCACATCGGCGTCATAGCCGCCGTCCAGCCCGCCCCCCCCTTCGGCCCGCACACTGCCCCGACCGGCATCGCCCCCTTGCGCCTGAATTCGAATACGGTCGCCGTCCATTTGCGCGGTGGCGGTCAGTGCGCTGACCAGAGTGCCGTTTTCCAAATTTTCATAGCGACCCTGTGTCAGGCTGGCGCGGCCCTGCACCAAGGGCGCCGCCATGGTGCCGCCCACACTGCCTTCCGCTTCCAACCGCCCGGCGAAGACATGGCCCGCCAAAGGTAGCGCCTCACTGATACGGCCCGCATCGCCCGACAGGCTGAAGCGCGCCGAGACCGGTCCGTCGCCCGGCAATGGCAGCGAACCGTTGACCGATGCCTGCACCCGGTCGCCATCGCGAGCGGAGGCGTCCGCTTGCACCCGGCCATTGCGCCAATCGGCCACTAACCGGGTGGACAGGCGGCCAAGCCCGGCGCGGGCGGCGGCGGCGAAGCCCACATTGCGCCCGGTCAGGTCCAGCCGGGCGCGCGGATCGTCCAAGGTCCCATCCAAATTGGCGGTGCCGCTGACCCGGCCAACCGCGTGGAGGTCTGGCGCCACCACATCCACCATTTCCAGCGGAACCTCATCAAGGCGGGCACGCACCCACATGGTCCGGCCCGTCAACCGCCCCTCCACATCCAACCGCCCCGCCCCCAGGGTCAGTACCGAGGGCGCCAGCACCACATTGTCCCTGCCCCAGCGGATTTGACTGGGCTGGGCCAAGCTGGCATTGCGCCCGCCCCATGCCAAACGCAGGCGGTCCAGTCGGGCCAGTCCCGCGGTGCCATTCAGTTGGGCGGACCCGTCCACCTCCAACCGCGCGCCCGCACCGCTGCCATCCACGGTAAAAGCAAAAGCGCGGCTGGTGCCGTTGCCCTGAGCAGTCAGGCGGTCGAGGCGGATCGTGTCGCGCGTGACCTGCTGCGCAGCCAATGTGACCGAGCCGGTGGGAGTTGCATTCAGACCCGTCAGCACAGCATCAGCAGCAACGGTGACCATGGTCACGCCGGCGCCGCTGATGCCTTGCCCCCGCGCACTCACTCGCAACGACTGCCCGGCACTTGGGTCGAGCACCGCCTCGGCCTCGACCCGCCCGGAAAGAGGGCTGCCCACCAGCCCCTCCCAGGCCTTCAATTCGGGGATGCTGCCCTTAAGCCGCCCGCGCACGCCGCCATCGGCCACCACCAGATTGCCGGTCACCTGCGATTTCCCCGACACCAGCGACAGATCGTCCAGGCGCACTTCGCCGCCCACCAAAAGCCGGGCGCGGCCATCCAGGGGGTAGCCCGCAACCGACATGTCTGCAGTCACCATGCCCTCCGGCTTAACGGCCAGATGATTGAGGTCGAACGCCAGAACGCCATCGCCGGGCGGCACCCCGCCCACCGCCAATCCGGCCAGATGTGCCACGCCCGCAGCGCCAGGATCGGACAGCGGGCCAGCCACCCGGCCCTCAGCCACACCGGCGCCGTGCAGGGTGGCGTCGAACACCGACAGATCAGGCACCGACAGCTTGGCCCATAGATTCAGCCGATCGCCCAGCGGCCCTGCCGCCCACAACCGAGCCTTGGCCCCGCGCACCGAGCCATCGTCCACCACCAGGGCGCCGTCTTTATAACGGAAGCGAGCGCGGGCATCGGGGCGGTCACCCAGCAACCTGTCCAATACCGCAATGCCCGAGGCAAAACCCCTGGTCCACCCTTGCACCTGCCCACGCAAATCCGGTTGCAACAGATTGCCGGCCAGTTGCCCACGCAAACTGGCGCCGCCTTTGAAGCGCCGGTCCAGTGCCGCCAGATCCGGGATTACGGCATTGACCCGCAGAGTGGCGTGCCTGCCCCATTGGTCCACGATGCCCGACCCAGCCAGGGCCATGCGGCCCGCCTCCAACCGCGCATGACCCAATCGGATGCGCCCGTCAGACACGTCGCCGACCACGCTTAACTGCGCCTCTGGCACCAATGCTTTACCATCGCCCCAACGCGGCGCCTGGGCTTCTGCCATCAGCGCCACCCGCAGTGCCTCGGGTTCCGGCACCACCCGCCCGGTCAGGGCCAGCGCGTTCCAGCGGAAATTATCAGCGCGGCCAGTTCCCACTTCCAACCGGCCGGACACCACCGGCGATGGCAACCTGCCGGCGATAAAGCCCGATCCCACCGCCTCACCGGCCAGAGGCATGCCGGCCAGACGCTCCCATTGGGTCAGTTGGGGAATACGCAGATACCAGCGCAAATCCAAATAGTCGCGCCCGGCGGTACCGGCCAGCCGCACCAGCCCGCCGCCGGCAGAGCGCAGATGAACCTCCACCACGCCGCCGCCGCCTTCCATCTGGAAGGTGCCGCCCAAATCCAGATCAAGCCGTTCGCCCAGCACCGGCGGAGCCAGCACGATGGGGGCGGTCAATTCCTCCAGCAGCAGGGTGCCGCGAATGTCAGGCAGGTCGCCCGACGGTTCCCCCGACGCCACCGGCAGGCGCTTGACCTCCACCTGTGCCGCCGCCAAGCGGTCGATATGCAGGACCCGGCGCATCAGGCGGAAGGGATGCCAGCGCAGTTCGGGCTTGGTAACCTCCAGCCACGTGCCTTGCCCGTCCACCAGGCGCAGGTAATCGGCGCGCATGCGGAACGGCCAGCGCAGGTGGTAGCCGTCCAATTCCAGCCCGGCCACGTTTTCCTCCAACTTGCCGGAAACCCAGCGTTCGCCGGGGCCGGTGTGCAGGAAGGCCACGAAGCCGGACAGCATGGACAGCCCCACCACCAGGGCGGCGGCAAGTCCAAGACCCAGCCGTTTCAACCGAGGAGTCATGGTTCCCCATTTAGAACGCTTGGCCCAAACTCAAGTAGATTTGGTACGAATCGTCGATGCCGGAACGCGGGTTTATGGGCACCGCCACATCGGCGCGCACCGGCCCGATGGGGGTGAAGTAACGCAGGCCCATACCGGCGCCCCAGCGCAAGCCGTCCCCCGGACGCGGCAGCCGGGTTTCATAGGCATTGCCGGCTTCCACAAACGGCACCAGGCCGATGGTGTCGGTCACCTTGACCCGGACCTCGCCGCCGAAAGCCAAGGCCGACAGGCCGCCGGTCGGGTCGCCCGCATCATCCACCGGCCCGGCGCGCTGGAAGCCGAAGGCACGCACCGAACCGCCGCCACCCACATAAAAGCGCTTATCTGCCGGCACGTCGTCCAGGCCGGCGCCGGTGATGGTGCCGAAGCGGCCCCAGCCCGCCAGGATGATGCGCGGCTGGTCCAGCAACATCACATAATGGCTGTCGTAAAGTTCGAAGCGGTTGAAGCCGACGGTGCCGCCCAAGGCCTCGACGAAGGGCCGCATTTGGGCGCGCAGGCGATTGCCCTTGGTGGGGTCCAGCAGATCGTCGGTGTCGTCCTGGCGTGCCTCTAGCGGAAACGACACCAGGGTGTAATTGCGGGTGCGGTTGTTGCGTTCCTCGAAAGTGCGTTCCAACGCCGTGGACGCCGCCGCCCGCCAAGTGGGCGTCACCACCCATTCCATGCCCACCGCGCCACCGATGGTGCGCGTGACATAGGCGTCGGTGCGCTGTTCTTCGGCGGTAAACGAGGACAGCAAATCCTGGTCGGCGCCCAGCACATCAGGCACCCGCAAGGTGACGTCGGCGGCGTTGCGGATCTGGCTGGCGGTCAGGGACGTGCGCAGGCGCTCTGCGGCGCCCAGCAGATTGCGGTGTTCCCAATAGGCGTTGGCGCCGAAGCCTTCCGACGACGACCACGACACCCCCGTGCCCACCGAGCGCTGGTCGGCCTCACGCAGATCAATGGTGATGGGCAATTGGCTGTCCTGGGCGCTGGTGGCGGTCACCAGCTTGACCGACGAGAACAACCGGCTTTCCACCAGCCGCTTGCGCATGGTCTCCATCTGACTGACGGAAAAGCGCTCACCCGGCTGCCACGGAATGCGGCGGCGCACCCAGGCCTCGTCCACATCGCTCAGGCCATTGATGGTCACGGGGCCGAACGCGGCCAGCGGCCCGGACGACGCCACCAATTCCACCCGCATGGTCTTGGCGGCGTGGTCCACCACCACTTGGCGGTCCTGCACCTTGGCGAGGGCATAGCCTTGCTCGGCCAAAGCGCGCAGCAAAGCGGCCTGGGCCTCCACCACCGGGGCGGCGCGGGCCGGCTGGCCGATGGCGAGGCCCAGATCGGACAGGGGCACCGGCTTGGACGGCGGCGTGTCGTCGGCGGTGTCCACCCGAACGTTGAAGGCTTCCAGGGCGAAGACCGGGCCGGGCGCCACGGTCACCGTGACCACGACGGGCTGGGCTTGGTCATCCATGGCGAAGCTCACTTGGGCGGCGTAATAGCCCTCGGAGCGCAGCACCTCGGAGATACGGTCCATGTCCGCCTCGGCCCGGCGCTGCAACGACAACAGGCTGGCCGGCGGTTCGTCGCGAAGTTGGAACAGGCGTGAGGCATCTTCCATACGGTCGCGGAAGCCTAAGGACTCGGCGCCCACCAGTTCGACCCGGTACGGCACCGTCTGCGCCCAGGCTGACAGCGGCGTCAGGACCGCTAGGAACACCCAGACCAAAAGGCGCATGCCACTCCCCAATCCCGTAAGCGGGCGCGAGTTTAGGGGGGCTGCGGCCAGGGCTGAAGCCTGCCGGACGGCCAGTGTCTAAGGGCTTGGCCCCCCGATATCCCTTGCGGTCCCTTACCGCTGCCCCCATGTTCGCTGCTATCGAATTTCGTTTGGGCTTAGGCCCACCGCGCCACGGGCGTCGAATTTGATGCCGGGCGCAATGTTGAGCCGGGCAACTCCGCAATGGAGGAAGCAAATGTCCACTGGCACCGTGAAGTGGTTCAACAGCACCAAAGGCTTCGGCTTCATTCAGCCTGACGATGGCTCTGCCGACGTGTTCGTTCATGTCAGCGCCGTCGAGAAGGCCGGGATGGGAAACCTCGCCGAAGGCCAGAAATTGTCCTATGTGTTGGAAAAGGGCCGCACCGGTAAGATGGCCGCTGTCAATTTGAAGGCTATCTGATATAGTTAGTGTTGATAGGCGCGCCGGCCCAGGCAACTGGGCCGGTCGCGGCCGTTCTGGTTGGCAGGCCCAATCCTAGTTGAAAGGCCCAGTGCGTGGCGAAAGAAGATCTGATCGAATTTGATGGTGTCGTTGCTGAAGTGCTTCCCGACTCCCGCTTCAAGGTGACCCTGGATAGCGGCCATGACGTCATGGCCTATGCCTCGGGCCGCATGAAGAAGAACCGTATCCGTATCCTGGCGGGCGATCGTGTGACGGTCGAAATGACCCCCTACGACCTGACCAAGGGCCGGATTAATTTCCGTCATAAGGACGAGCGCGCTGGCACCGGCCCGACCGGCGTTCGCCGCCCGCCGCCGCGTCGCCGTTAACGGACTGATTTTACGCGGGCGTTGCGATACGCCCGCGCAATCTGTTATATCCAGCACTTACCGGGCGTTTGTCGCCCAGGGAACTCCTCCGCGATAGCACGCGGGCTGCCGCCTTTTGTGCGGCTCCCATCCCGAGAGTTCCACCTCCCCCTATCCCAGTGGTCGCGTGCCCCACGGGCGCCCTGGAACCGGTTCCACGACCACGATAGCGGCC
>JACMLB010000253.1 GCA_014379805.1 Rhodospirillales bacterium
GGAGCCCGAGGAGGTCGAATTGGCCTTCGATGCGGATCCGTTCCCAGGAGAAGAGGAATTATGAAGAACCTTGGCAACCTGATGAAGCAGGCCCAGCAGATGCAGGCCAAGATGGGCGAGATGCAGGCCAAGATGAGCGAGTTGGAGGTGACCGGCGCTTCGGGCGGCGGCATGCTCAAGGTCGTGCTCAACGGCAAGTACGAGCTGAAATCCATCAAGATCGACAAGACCCTGGTGGACCCGGAAGACGTGGAAGTGCTGGAAGATTTGATCGTTGCCGCCTTCAACGACGCCAAGGTCAAGGCCGAGGCGTCCATGCAGGAAGAGATGGCAAAGGTCACCGGCGGGCTCAATTTGCCGGCTGGCATGAAGCTGCCGTTCTGATACCGGAATTTCCACAATGGTCGGACCCGAGATCGAGCGGCTGATTCAACTGCTTTCGCGGTTGCCGGGGTTGGGTCCTCGCTCGGCCCGGCGCGTGGCACTGCATCTGGTAGAGAAGCGCGATGTGCTCCTACTACCTCTTGCGAAGGCCATGGCCGATGCCGGCGAGAAGGTGAAGACCTGCTCGGTCTGCGGTAATTTCGACAGTATCGACCCGTGCTCCATCTGCAGCGATCACCGCCGCGACGACGCATTGCTGTGCGTGGTCGAGGATGTGGGGGCCCTGTGGGCCATGGAACGCACCGGCGCGTTCAGGGGGCGTTACCACGTGCTGGGCGGCTTGCTCAGTGCGCTGGACGGCGTCGGACCCGAGGAATTGGGCATCGCTCAGTTGGTGGAACGCGCCCGCGCGCCCCAGGTGACCGAGATCATCCTGTGCACCCCCGCCACGGTGGAGGGCGCCACCACCGCCCATTACATCGCGGATCGCCTCGCTTCGGCGGACGTCATGGTCTCCGGCCTTGCCCATGGCGTGCCGGTGGGCGGCGAGTTGGATTATCTGGACGACGGCACGATCTCGGCGGCGTTGAGGGCGCGGCGGGCGATTTAGAACTCTTCCGCCGGCGGCGGTTCTTCCTCGCGATAAAGGGCTTGTGCCTCCGCTGCCGGCCCACGCCGTTCGGCCAAAGCCAGCACCGTGACCCGGCGCAGGCGTTTGCCGGTGGGAAACACCAGATCGTCGCCCGGCCTCAGCCCTTGCGAGGTCTTGGCAATCACCTGCCCGTTCAGTCTGACTTCACCCGCATCGATCACAGATGCAACAAGGCTGCGCGTCTTGAAGAAACGCGCAAACCAAAGCCACTTGTCGATGCGTAAAGTGTTAGTCATGGAAAACCAGATGGGGGGCGAGAGCCCCGTGCGTTAGCGCTTAACCTGCAACCAGCCCCTTATTGAGAACAACGGGTCATCGCAATGCTAACCGCATATGCTGTAAATTCTTTGCGGAACGTTATGCATAAGCCATTATTTTTTTAGGCTGGCGTACCTTTTATCCTAGGAAGTCGAACTCGCTGACAGCGGTCGCGGCGAGGCTTTCATCAACGGTAACGCGTGTTACCTCTATCGGCGAAATACACTCGCTTGGCAACAGGCTTGGGGGGGTAGGGGACACCATGGGTTTAGCTGCTGCCGCACCAACGGAAAAAGGCTCGGGGAAGTTCCCGAAGGCGAAGGATGCCTGCACTGCGGCTCAAGCCAATGAAATCCTTCTCGGCGTGGTAGGCCACGTGGGATCGGGAACTGGCTTCGTCGCAAAGAAGCTGAAACTGGATCTAGCTGACCTTAAACGGGGCTATCAGGTCGAGGTCATAAAGGCCAGCAACGCAATCCGCATGTGGGCGGAAAAGAAGGGTCTGAGCGGAATACCGATGAAGGGTGGCAGGTCCATAATCGAGGACACCGAAAAGATGCAGACCCGTGGCTCAGGGAGTCATCTCGCTCATTCGAGACCAACGAGCTAAGTGGAAGGGCATAACCGCAGAGGATGGCATAGCCGTCGAACCCGAGCCTACGAAGAAGCGGGCCTATATCATCGAGTCGATCCGCCACCCCGCTGAGGTCAACCTTCTTCGGTACCTATATGGAGAAGCGTTTGCCCTCGTCGGTGTTGTCTGCCACGAGGACGTGCGCGAAGAGCGGCTGATTAAGAAATATTTCGAGCGCGAGGACCGCAAGCTACAGTCTTCTCACAAAAAAGTTGCAGATATGATGGCCCGTGACGCTGAAGACAAGAAGATAAAGCACGGCCAACATGTTGCAGACGCATTTGGGAGTCGGATTATTTTGTCGACAACACTGTCGATGAAGAAGACGCTCGTGCTTATTCACTCACAGAGGATCTTGGCCGCCTAATCGATATTATCACGCACGCTAAGATCGTCCGCCCTACTATGGCGGAAACAGGTATGCACATCGCGGTGTCCTCGCAGATACGGAGCGCCTGTCTGTCGCGCCAAGTTGGCGCGGCAATCGTCGATCAGGAAGGCAACGTCCTTGCTATCGGGACCAACGAAGTTCCGCGGGCTGGTGGTGGCGTCTACGGGGAACGGGATGATGAGGCCGAGGAGGAAGACCGCCGGTGCAAGGCCTGCGAAGATCCCCATTGCAGCTCAAACGCCGAACAGAACGAGCTAATCCGGAAACTTTTGCACGCCTTTCCCGCTCTCGGCGACATGGGCACTGGGACAGAGATCGTTCAGCGCCTTCGCAAGACTGGATTGGGTGGGATTCTCGAATTCACGCGGGCTATCCATGCTGAGATGGATGCCCTGACCACCGCGGCTCGCCGGGGCATTTCCGTGAAGGGTGCGGCCATGTACGTGACTACTTTCCCCTGCCATTACTGCGCCCGTCATCTGGTAGCTGCTGGCATTGATCAGGTTCATTACATTGAGCCCTATCCCAAAAGTAGAGCTCTTGACCTGCACGGTGATTCCATTACCAACCAAGTGGCGGGTTGGCGGCGTCCCGGCAGCACGCTCATCGACGAGGAGATGAATGGACACGCAGGTCGTCCACAAGACTGTCGGCGATCCAGACTTCGGGCGTAATACCAATAAACTCAAGGTCCTGTTTAGACCCTTTATGGGCGTTGCCCCTCGACTGTATCACCGGGCGTTCACTCAGGACCGCAAGCTTAAAGACGACATGACAGGCAAGCAACGCTTCCACGAGCCCGATTGGGGATCCAAATGGGGCCTGCGTATGGTAAGGTATACGGATCTGGAGGCGCGCCTCACGGAAGAGGTGAAGGAATGACCCGCAAGATCCCCACTCATTTGCGCGTTGTCTGGAACAAAGATGCAGCGGAGAAGAAGGTCTTCGCCCGGCGTAACCCAGTTCAACTCGACCTACTGATTGGGCGTGAGGAGAACCAGGTAGCCTTCGTCTGTGAGGGCGTACTAACAGGTACCTTGATGCTTGAGTTGCTCCAGACCCTTCAGCCGCACTATCTACTCGATCTTCGATCCTGTCCTCGTCTCGACCTGTTGGGCTATTCGCGCAAGAAGGCGTTCTCGGACTTTCATCGCTGGGGTGCCAAGTACTATTGTCTCTCCAGCGAAGAAGCGTCGGCTGAAATACCCGAACAGGTCAGAATGCTCACAGCCAAGCTCGAGCAGGACTTGCGTGGCCCCCTATTGGTAATTGTTGACCGCGACGAAACAATTGAACAATTGTCGCGGTTTCTTACCAGCAGACCAACGACGAGGAAGGCCGAGTGGAAGTTCTCGGTTTCTGGAATGCCGCCGGCTCCAGCGGAAAACGTGCTTCCCGACCATAATCCCCGCCGACTTGCGCTTGTTGCCGACTAGTCGGCCCGAAACCACCCAAGTGTCGGTTTCCGCATAAGACGAGAATCGTCGCTCCAGCTTTATTGCCATCCGTCGCTCACCGCACCGCATAAGTCAAAAACACCGCCCCGCATTAAGTGAGAATTCCTGCAAACGGTTGCACAAAAGGTGAGAGTTTCCGCATTTTGGAACCGACGGAATTTGTGACCGCTCATAAGCGACCAACAGCTGATGCCGGTCAATGTTTGGATAGGGCGCGCGGCTCGTCGTGGCGTCGCTCGTGCATCAAGGGTTCTTGGAAGCGTTGCCCGGTATTGCCTACCTGCGCGTCACCGAAGCATCCTGTGCAGTTTTTGGCGGGATGTATGTCTCAGCCAATGAGGTGGCCAAGCGCCATGCCGTGGGGATCAGGCGCGTGCTTGGGGTGTGCGCGGTAGCTGGCATTGAGATGATCGCCGCCGAGCGACCCGGCGAGCGCAGTGAGCAGCACTTTATTAAGCGGGATGATGAAGCCACAATAGCAGCGGAAATATTAAGGCGCAAAAATGAGGCCGTCATAGCTCGTCAAAAGAAGGGACTGGAGCGGGTCAGCCCGCTTGAAAAGTTGGAGAATTATCTGCTCGGCCTTCGGAAGACTGGAGCATTGTTGCCCCGTCGAGCTGGGCTGCCGAATAAGGTTGCGATAGCGAAAGCCGCCGGTGTCGATCGCAATCTCTTTTATAACAAGGAGTGCATAGCCCTACTCGAAGCCTTCGATGCGGAAGACCGCAACCGGGCCTCGATCGAAAAACGCGACGATCTTGCGGCTCTCAAACGCTATCTCGTGGAGATCCGACATCGGGGCATTTTATTGCCGCGGATGCCTGGTGGGCGGCCCAATAAGCGCGCAATCGCGGAGGCTTGCGGGTTTCACAGGAACATTTTTTATACCGACCCAACCGTAGCTGCGGCTTTGGAGGATTTTGCCCGGACCGAAAGTGCGGGTCAGCCTTAGTGGTAGGTTTGGCCGCGCCCAGAATCCGAAAGGGGCCGTCCGGCCCCTTTTCGTTTCACGCACGGCTCTCGCTTTATGGAGTGCTAATTCTCAGTTTACGGGGTGTCATTCTCACCTTATGCGCAAACCGACACCAAGTCCCCTCGCCCTTAACCCCCTAAATCACCCGCACTTGGAATACCCACACGACGTGCAGGTATCACACCCTTCCGAGCGCAGCAGGGCCGGCTGGTTGCATTTGGGGCAATGGCGCAGGCGGCTGTCGCCGGCATTGACCACCTTGCGCTCCTCGCGGGCTTCCACCGGCTCGCGGGCGGCTTTGGCGTCGGGGATCAGGCCGATGTCGATCATGTGGCGTTCGATGACGTCACCGATGGCTGCCAGCAGCGACGGCACATAGCGTCCGCCCACCCATTGGCCGCCACGGGGGTCGAACACCGCTTTCAGTTCCTCGACCACGAAGGCCACGTCGCCGCCACGGCGGAACACCGCCGAGATCATGCGGGTCAGGCCGACGGTCCAGGCGAAGTGCTCCATGTTCTTGGAGTTGATGAACACTTCGAACGGGCGGCGGCGGCCTTCCGAGATGATGTCGTTGATGGTGATGTACATGGCGTGCTCGCTGTCGGGCCAACGCACCTTGAAGGTGTTGCCGGGCAGCGCCTCGGGGCGGTCGAGCGGGCGGGTCAGGTGAACGACGGCGCCGGCTTCCAGATAATCTTCGGGCCGCGCCTTGGGGGTTTCCAGGGGCAATTGCGGCTCGTTGGTTTCGGGCTTGTCCTTTTTGACCTCCAGCACCGAGCCGGTGATGTCGTTGGGGCGATAGGTGGTGCAGCCCTTGCAGCCGGTCTCGTAGGCCTGTTCGTAGACGCTGCGGAAATCGGCGAAGTCGATGCTTTCGGGGACGTTGATGGTCTTGGAGATGGAGCTGTCGATGTATTTCTGCACGGCGGCCTGCATGACCACGTGGTCCGAGGGCGCCAGGGTCTGGGCATCCACGAAGGCCGACGGCAGCGCCGTATTCTCGCCCTTCAGGCGATGGAACAGGCGGTAGGCGTAATCGGTGACTTCTTCCTCGCGCCGCGAACCGTCGCGCTGGATCACGTTGCGGGTATAGGCAAAGCTGAACACCGGCTCCAGGCCCGACGACACGTTGTCGGCGAACAGCGAAATGGTGCCGGTGGGGGCGATGGAGGTCAGCAGGGCGTTGCGGATGCCGTGGTCCGCGATGGCGGCTTGCACGTCGGCATCCAGCGACTTGACGTTCTCGCCGGCTAGGAACTTTTCCTTGTCGAACAGCGGGAAGGCGCCCTTTTCCTTGGCCAATTCCACCGAGGCGAGATAGGCCTCGCGCCGTAGCGCCGCCATCCATTTTTCGGTCAGCTTGACGGCTTCCTTGCCGCCGTAGCGGGCGCCGCACAGGATCAGGGCGTCGGCCAGACCGGTGATGCCCAGGCCGATGCGGCGCTTGGACTTGGCCTCATGCTCGTGATCGGGCAGCGGGAAGCGCGACACGTCGATGACGTTGTCCATCATGCGGACAGCAACGCGCACCAGATCCTTCAGCGCGTCCAGATCCAGATGGGCATTGTCGTCAAACGCATTGGTGACCAGCCGGGCCAGATTGATGGAGCCCAACAGGCAGACGCCGTAAGGCGGCAGGGGCTGCTCGCCGCAGGGATTGGTGGCGTGGATGGTCTCGCAATACCATAGATTATTCAGGCGGTTGATGCGGTCGATGAAGATCACGCCGGGCTCGGCATAGGCATAGGTCGCCCGCATGATCTTGTCCCACAGCTGGCGCGCCGGCAGGGATTTGAACACCGTGCCGTCGAAGGTCAGCTCCCAATTGGCGTCTTGCTTGACCGCTGCCATGAAGGCATCGGTGACCAGCACCGACAGATTGAACATGCGCAGGCGGCCCGGTTCGCGCTTGGCGTCGATGAACGCCTCGATATCCGGGTGGTCGCAGCGCATGACGGCCATCATGGCGCCCCGGCGCGAGCCGGCGCTCATGATGGTCTTGCACATGGAATCCCAC
>JACMLB010000254.1 GCA_014379805.1 Rhodospirillales bacterium
AGCACCTGGAAGCCGTTGCAGATACCCAAAACGCGGGTTCACTTGGCGGCGCGGGCCTTGACCTCTTTCATCATCGGCGAGTTCGCCGCCATGGCGCCGCAGCGCAGATAGTCGCCATAGGAAAATCCGCCGGGCACGACGATCAGATCGACGGCGGGCAAATCGGTGTCGCGGTGCCAAACCATATGCGGCTTGGCTCCCATGCTGGCTTCCAGCGCAACCGCGACGTCGCGGTCACAGTTGGAGCCGGGGAAGACGATGACGGCGGCTTTCACGGGGCGATCCCTGCAAGGTTGGGTCGGGAACGGCCTTCTTAATACGGAAGCCGATATCTTTCCAGTCCGAAGGGGGAAGAAGTACGACTCCGTTCCGCCGAGGGCAATTGTGCCCCCTCGCTGGGAAGGGCGATTGCCACTGACAATCGTTTGCAATAGGATTCAAAATTCACAGTGCCCCTGCTTTCTTTTCACGAGTCCCCATGCCCACCCTTCCTCCGCCGGTGCGATCGATGCAGCGGCAAATCCCACAAATGTTGAAGGGCTTTAGCCGCCCGAGCGGCTGGGAAATCACCGTGCTGGTGCTGGCGCTGCTGGTGGCTCTGCCGGTGCTGTCGGTGGCGGCCAACCTGTTCGTGCCGTCAGGCGGGGTGTGGTCCCATCTGGCAGCCACGGTGCTGCCGTCCTACATCGCCAACTCCCTGTGGCTGATGGCAGGCGTCGGGTTCGGCGTCGGTGTCGGCGGCGTGGGCACGGCATGGCTGGTGACCATGTGCCGCTTCCCCGGCAGCCGGTCTTTGGAATGGGTGCTGCTGCTGCCCATGGCCATGCCGGCCTATGTGGTGGCCTACACCTATACCGGCCTGCTGGATTTTGCCGGGCCGGTGCAAGGCGGTTTGCGCGCCTTGTTCGGCTGGAGTTCGGCGCGGGATTACTGGTTCCCCGAGATACGCTCGCTGGGCGGCGCCATCCTGGTGATGACCGCAGTGCTCTATCCCTATGTCTACATCCTGGCGCGGTCGGCCTTTTTGGAGCAATCCGTCTGCGTCATGGAGGCCAGCCGCACCTTGGGCTGTCGCCCGTGGCGCGCCTTCCTGAAAGTGGCACTGCCCCTGGCGCGTCCCTCCATCGCCGCCGGTATCGCCCTGGCGTTGATGGAAACGCTTAACGATTTCGGCACCGTGCATTACTTCGCCGTGGACACCTTCGCCACCGGCATCTACCGCACGTGGCTGGGCATGGGACAGCCGGCAGTGGCGGCCCAATTGGGCGCCCTGCTCATGGTGTTCGTGCTGGTGCTGATCCTGGTGGAGCGCCGGTCGCGCGGCGCCGCCAAGGGCCACCACACCACCAACCGCTACCGCTCGCTGCCGCGCCTGCCGCTGACAGGGTTCAAGGCCGCCGCAGCATTGGTCTTCTGCTTGGCGCCGGTCATGCTGGGCTTCGCTTTACCCGCCGCCATGCTGACCGCATGGGCCATGGGCAGTTCCACCGTGACCAGCGACTTCCCTGCCCTGGCCCGCAACTCGCTACTGCTGGCCGCAGCCGCCGGGGCAGCGGCAGTGAGTATCGCCGTGCTGTTGGCCTATGCCCAGCGCCTGCACCCCACCAAACTGATCAAGGGCGCGGTTCGCTTGGCCTCGCTGGGCTACGCCATTCCCGGCTCGGTCATCGCGGTGGGCACGCTGGTTCCACTGACCGCCCTGGACAAGAGCATCTCCACCCTGGCCGAGCAGTGGTTCGGTGTGTCGCCCGGCCTGCTGCTGACCGGCAGCGTCGCCGCCTTGGTCTATGCCTATCTGGTGCGCTTCCTCGCCGTCTCCACCAATACGGTGGAAGCCAGCCTGCACAAGGTCACGCCGTCCATGGAGGCGGCAGCCCGCACCCTGGGCCTGGGCAGCCTTGCCACCCTGCGCCGGGTCCACATCCCCATGATCCGGGGCAGCCTGCTGTCCGCCGCCCTGCTGGTCTTCGTGGACGTGATGAAGGAACTGCCGGCGACACTGATTATCCGCCCGTTCAACTTCGACACCCTGGCCACCCGCACCTTCACTTTGGCCTCGGACGAGCGCTTGGCCGACGCCGCCATGCCCGCTTTGGCCATCGTGCTGGTGGGCCTGTTGCCGGTGGTGCTGCTAAGCCGGGCCATCACCAAGTCGCGGCCCGGAGATTCGACATGAAGGACGAAGCCATGGGTTTGGTGCTGCAAGATCTCACCCATTTCTATGACGACCAACCGGTGGTCAAGAATGTCTCCATCGACGTCGGTCCCGGCGAATTGGTCTGCCTGCTCGGCCCTTCGGGCTGCGGCAAAACCACCACGCTGCGCATCGCCGCCGGGCTGGAGGCAGCGCGCCATGGCCGCGTACTGCTTAACGGCAAGCTGGTGTCGGGCGACGGCATCCATCTGCCGCCCGAGGACCGCCATGTGGGCTTCCTGTTCCAGGACTACGCGCTGTTCCCCCATCTGAACGTCACCGGCAATGTGGAATTCGGCCTGACCGCCCTGCCCAAGGCACGGCGGCGCGAGCGCGCGTTGGAAATGCTGACCCAGGTGGGCATGCGCGATTATGCCGAGGCGTGGCCGCACCAATTATCCGGCGGCCAGCAGCAGCGCGTCGGTCTGGCCCGCGCGCTCGCCCCCGAGCCTCGCCTGATGCTGCTGGACGAACCGTTCTCGGGCCTGGACAAGCGCCTGCGCGATCAAATTCGCGACGAGACCCTGCACGTGCTGAAAACCACGCGGGTGGCGACCCTGATGGTCACCCACGACCCCGAGGAAGCCATGTTCATGGCCGACCGTATCGCGGTCATGCGCGGTGGCCGCATCATCCAGCTAGACACGCCGTCGGCGCTGTACGACCGCCCGGTAGACCCGTTCGTTGCCTCGTTCTTCGGCGAGGTCAATGTGTTCACCGTGCGCGCCCAAGCCGGCATGGTGGCGACACCCCTGGGCACGTTTCCCGCCCCCGGCCTGGGCGACGGCGTCGAGGCCGAGGTGTTGGTCCGGCCCGAAGCCATCACCATCGCCGCCGCCGACGACGGCATCGCCCTGGTACGCACCGCCCGCCTGCTGGGCCGTAGCAGCCTGCTGCACCTGAAGGTCGACGCGCCGGGACATGCCACCCACCATGTGCATGTGCGGCTGGCGCGCGGAGCCATGCCGGCGGAAGGCGAACGCTTGAGCCTAAGCGTCGATGCCTCACAGGTGTTCGTCTTTCCAGCAGCCCCCTAGGCTCCGGACTCATAACCAGTAGCAGAACGTCGCCGCGAGGCAGACGGCGGCGAGGTAATTGCGAGCCAGCCGGTCATATCGCGTGGCGATACGGCGGAAATCCTTGAGCCGTCCGAACATGCGCTCGATGGCGTTACGGTCACGGTAGAGGTACGGGGAGAAGCAGTTCTTCCAGCGCCGATTGACCTTGGGCGGGATGTTCGG
>JACMLB010000255.1 GCA_014379805.1 Rhodospirillales bacterium
ACGTGGTCGAGCGCATGTTCTGCCGTCTCAAGGATTTCCGAAGGATAGCCACGCGTTACGACAAGCGCGCCGACACATTTCTCTCGGCCGTCTTCCTCGTGGCCGCCCTCGTGTGGTGGCTCAATTGAGTCCGGACCCTAGCGCCCTTCGCGGCGCCATGCGGCCAGCAATCCCCCCAGCACTAGGGCCAGCAGCAGCAACGCCGGCGCCAGCGGAATTTCCCGCACGCCGGTAACACTGTGTTCGCCGCGCGCTACGAGCCCGGCCCAATCCCGCCCGGTTGCTACGCGATCCGGTCCGACCCGGCGGAAGTCCGGCACGCCGCCTTCACTGAGGAACCGGACCGAGCCGCCGGTGGTCTCCGCCACCGGGGTCAGCACATGGGCGGTGGCGGTTAGCTCGGCATTTTCCAACGGCGCCAAGCTGCCGGCGGCGGCGATGGCGGTGCGGTCGCCGTCATCCACGCGCCACAGGCCGGACTGGTCCACCGCCATAGTGACGGTGGCGCGGCCATCGGCATGGTCCTCCAGGGGGGCTTGTACAATGGTGCCGTCGGGGCGCGTGACGGTGACTTCCGCAGGAGCCGGCGCCAGGGAGCGGCGCACCACCTCCAGCCGGTCGCCCTTGATTTCGGCGGCCAGGGAGTCTTCCTCCAACTCCGGCTCCTTCATCAGCCAATGGGCCAAGCGCCGCAGCAATTCATCATGGGGGCCGCCGCCTTCGAAGCCGCGCGCCCACAGCCAGATGGTGTCGGACAGTAATTGGGCCACCCGGCCTTCGCCCACCTTGTCCAGGATCAGCAGCGGCCTGCCATCGGCGCCCGACAGCACCGTGCTGCCGCGCTGTTGGGTCACTGCCACTTGGCGCATCCAAGAGCCCCAGTGCCCGCCGCCGGGCAGGGCGGCGGTGACCGGGTGGCGCTTGCCCAGATCGGTGACCATGGGAACCACCGCCTGATTGATCAGGCTGCCGGTGGGTTCGGCGGGCAGCAGGGCGCCGCCCTTGCGCACATAGTCGGTCAACAGCTGGTAATAGGCCGAGGCCAGCACGCCGCGACGGCGGTAGCGGTCGAACACGACCAGATCGAAATCGGTGAGCTTTTCCTCGAACAATTCGCGCACCGGGAAGGTGATCAACGCCAGTTCGCGGATGGGGGTGCGGTCGTCCTTTTCCGGCGGGCGCAGGATGGTGAAATGGACCAAATCCACCGCCGGGTCGGCCTTCAATAGATTGCGCCATGTGCGCTCGCCGGCATGGGGCTCGCCCGAGATCAGCAGCACCTTCAGCCGGTCGCGCACGCCGGAAATACCCAAGGCGGCGCGGTTGTTGGCCAGGGACAATTCCCCCGGCCCCGCTTCCGCCGCCAGCTCCACCACGGTGGTGCCGGCATGGCGTACGGGGATGTCCACCGAGGTCTCGCGATTGACCGGGAACGGGCCGCTCACATAAACCTGACCGTCCACCCGGATGTCCACAATGGCGCTGCCGCTGCCGCCCGCGTCATCCACCTTGAAGCCCACCGTGGCGGTCTTGCCCACCAGGGCATAACCGGGCGAGCGGGTCAGGGTCAGGCGGCGATCGCGCTCGCCCCTTTTGCCGGTGATGAGGGCATGGACCGGCGCGCCCAACTCCTTGCCCTTGTCGGTGGGCACATCGTGTACGCGGCCATCGGTGATCATGATCACGCCGGCGAGACGGCGGCGCGGCACGTCGGCCAAGGCGCGGTCCATGGCGGTGAACAGGCGCGAGCCTTCGTCGGCGCCGCCCCCTCCGGCCACTCGCTCGATGCGCACCTCCAGATCGGGCTGGCGGGCGAGGCGTTCCTGCACTTGCGTCAGCGCCGACTCCGTCTGGGCGCGGCGGTCGCCGATGGCCTGCGAGGCGGTGTCGTCCACCACCACCAGGGCGATGTCGGGCAGGGATTGTCGGTCTTCGGTGACCAGCCGGGGATTGAGCAGCGCCAGCAGCAGCACCGCCAGCGGCACCAGCCGCAGCCATGCGCCTCGTGCGCCGCGCACCAATGCCAGCGCCCACACAGCTAAGGCAACGGTGCCCAGTCCCGCCAGCCAGGGCAGCGGAAGCAGGGGGGCGAAGGTGATGGCGGATAGGGTATTCATCGGCCCAGCCGTTCCATGATGGCCGGCACATGGACCTGATCGGCTTTGTAATTGCCGGTCATGGCGTACATCACCAGATTGACGCCGAAGCGATAGGCCAATTCGCGCTGACGCTCCCCGCCGGGCACCGTGGCGAACATGGGCCGTCCGCGTTCATCTACCGCCCAGGCAGCGGCCCAATCATTGCCGCCCACCACCACCGGCGACACGCCGTCATTGGCCGGCCCCTGACCATCGGCCACCCACACGGTGCCGCCGTCGAACCGCCCCGGCATTTCCTTCAGCAGATAGAACGAGCGTGTCAGGACGTGGTCCTCGCTCACCGGCGCCAAGGGCGGGATGGCGAGGCCCTGGGTCAGGGCACGCAGCTTGGCATCGTCGATGACGGCGATGCCCTCGCCGCCGGTGTCCAGGACGATCAGCCCGCCCGCTTTCATATAGGCATTCAGTTTTTCCGCCGCCTTGGCCGAGGGCGGCTGCTGCCCCGGCGCCAAAGGCCAATACAGCAGCGGGAAGAACAGTACCGGGTCCTTTTCCAATTCCACCGCCATGGGCTCGGCCAGGGCGGCGGTGGACCGTTCGCCGATGACGCGGCTGAGGCCAATCAGGCCGGCGCGGCTGGTTTTGTCGGTGTTGGCGTCGCCCGTGCGCACATAGGCCAAGCGGGTTGCCAGCCCGGCCTCAAGGGCGAAGGCATCGGCGGCGCGCGATGATTGGGGGGTAAGCAAAGCCAGCACGATCACGGCGCTCGCGCTGCGCCGACCGATCAAGCCGCGCAGGGTCAGGGCCACCAGCAGATCCAGCACCAGCAGCGCCAAGGCGGCGGTCAGCAAGCCGGGCTTAAGGTCCAATTCACCGGCCTGCTCACCCAGTCGGGTCTGGCTGACGCCCGACGGCGGCACCAAGGCAATGGGACGGCCAATGGCGGGGGCAAGGTTGAGGGCGAAGCGGGTGCCGGTGTCGCCGTACAGGCCGGGCGGATGGCGTGGCCCCGGTTTAGTGGCGGCGGGATCGCCGGTGATGGCGGTGGCCGCGCCGGTGGGGGCGCCCAGATGGCCGAAGCCGTCCAGCACCTCCGTGGGCGCCAGCGGGCCGCTGGCGTTAGCGTCAACCATGCCTTCGGCCAAGCCCACCAGCCGTTTCAGCATATCCACGAACAGGCCCGACAGGGCCAGATTGCTCCAGGCGGCATTGGCGCTGGTATGGACCAGTACCACCCAGCCCTGGCCGCGCCGCGCCCCGGTTACCAGCGGAGTGCCGTCGGCCAGCCTTGCCCAGGTATGTTCGCCAAGGTCCAGGGTGGGCTCGGCCAGCACTTGGGCGTTGACCTTGACCTCGGTGGGCACGGTCAGTCCGGCGAACGGCCCTTCGGCGGGGAAGGGGGCGAGGCTCTGCGCCGTGGTCCACGACATGGCGCCGCCCAGATTACGCCCGCCGTCGCGCAGCCGCACCGGCAAGAGCGGATCGGATTCCGTGGCCGCCGTTGCCGCATGGGCCAGTTGCGGCCCGGCGAAGCGCACCAGCACGCCGCCGGCCTCGATCCATTTGCCCAGGCGGTCTTTGGTGCTGCCCAGCACGGCGGGCACGTCGGCCAGCATCAGTACCGCCATCTCGCCGCTCAGCAATTCCGATATTTCCCCCCGATGCAGGTCGGCGCTGGGGGCCAAAGCGCGCTCCACGTAATACAGTTGGGCCAGCAGGGGCGCGCCGCTGTCGTCACCGCCGCTCAGGCCCACCGGACGGCGGCGCCAGCGTTCGTCCAGCAGCACCACGGCGCCGGCCCCTTGTTCGTTCTCGATGTCCAGCCGGGCCAGCCGGTTGCGCAGTTCCGCCGGCAGGCGCAGGGGCACGGCAATTTCATTCTGGTCGGGGGTGAATGCGGTTTCCTCGCGGGCCAGCACGCGGCCGGCATTGTCCACGGCGCGGATGGCGAAGCGGTCGGGAGCCTTTATGCCGCGCACGATCACCGTGACCCGGTCACGGGCGGTGTCCTCGGCTGGCGGCAGCAGCAGCCGGCCACTGTCGCCCTGTATCATTTCCAGCCCGCCGCCCAGGGTTTGCAGGGCGCGGGCCAGGGCTTCGCCGTTGCCGTCATCGATGCCGTCCGTCAACCATACTGCCTGCGCCACGCGGTCGCGCGGCATGGCTTTGACCGCGTCCACCGCAGCGGCGCGGTCGGGCGCCCACGGCTTGGGCGCCAGGGCTTGCACCAGCGCGCGGGCCTGGGACGCCGCCATCATGGCGCTGGCTTCAAGACGACTGCCATCGGCGGGCGGAGCGGTGGGCAGTACCATGACCGGGCGTTCGGCCCGCTCGGCCCGGCGCAGGATGTCGTCCAGGGCATTGCGCCGCGCGGTCCAATCCCGTGCCGAGGCCCAACCATCGTCGATCACCAGCACCAGCGGGCCACCGGCGCGGGCCAACGGGGCGGACGGGTTCACCAGCGGATGGGCGGCGCCCAGGATGACCAGAAAGGCGATCAGCAGGCGCAGGGCCAATACCCACCACGGCGTGCGGGCGGCGGTGTCCTCGCGCCCCTCTAGCCCGAACAGCAGGCGGATGGCGGGGAAGCGCAACTGGCGCGGCGCCGGAGGGGTCACCCGCAGCAGCCACCACAGCACCGGCAGCAGCGTTACCGCCGCCAATGCCCATGGGGCTGTGAAAGCCAGGGGACCCAGGGCCATCATCAGCGCGTTCCCGATCGCGGCGTGGACAGCCGCACATGCAGCGCCAGCAGGGCCGTTTGCGGCGGCTGGTCGGTGTGATGGGTGGCGAAGCTCCAGCCCAAGGCGCTGGTCATGGCGGCCAGACCGTCACGATGGGCGGCCAAGCGGCGCTGGTACGACCCGCGCAAATCTTCCGCCCGGCGCGCCAGTATGTCGCCCTCGCCCTCGCAGCCGGAAAAGCGGATGCGGCCTTCATAGGGCAGGCTTTCCTCGGCGGGGTCCAGCACCTGAAGCAGATGGCCGGTGGCGCCGCCCGCCGCCAAGCCGCGCAAGGCGGTGTTGATCTCGTCCAGGGGCATGAGGAAGTCCGACACCAGCACCATTTCGGCGTGGCGGGGCAAGCGGCCCGGAGTGGGCAGGGATTTGGGCTTTTCGCCCAGCAGTGCGGCTGCCAGCCGGGCCAGGGCGCCGCCGCCGGTGGTGGGCGGCAGGGCGCCGGACAGCAGGGCCACCTTCTCGCCACCCTTCAGCAGCAAGGCGCCCAGGGCCAGCAGCAACAATTCGGCCCGCTCGCGCTTTTCCGGCAATTGCCGCGACGAGCGCCACGCCATGGAGGCCGAGCCGTCGCGCCACAGCCCCACGGTTTGGGCGGCGGACCATTCCGTTTCGCGTACGAACAAATCCTGGGTGCGCGCCGATTGCCGCCAGTCGATGGAGGTCGCCGGATCGCCCGCCTGGGAATGGCGGAACTGCCAGAACGTCTCGCCCGTGCCCGACCGCCGCCGGCCATGGACGCCGCCGCTGATGGCGGCGGCAACCCGCTCGGCGGCCAGCAGCAGCTGCGGTAACCGCGCCGCCAATTGGCTCGCTTGGCTTTCCGCCGCCGTCGTGGATTCTTGTTTCAAAGGACCGCTCCGCTTAGGCAACAGTCTCGATCAGCCGGGCGATGACGTTGTCCACCGTCACCCCGTCGGCGCGGGCAGCGAAGTTCAGGGCCATGCGGTGGCGCAGGATGGGCGGGGCCAAGGCAATGACGTCGTCCAGGGAGGGCGACAGCCGCCCGTCCAGCAAAGCCCGCGCACGGGCGGCCAGCATCAAGGCCTGGGCGGCGCGCGGTCCCGGTCCCCAAGCAACATGGCGCCGCACCGTGTCCAA
>JACMLB010000256.1 GCA_014379805.1 Rhodospirillales bacterium
GCCTTGGTAATCGAAGGTCACGCTGCCGACGCTTCGCAACGCGATCGGCTGGTAGGTACACGACGGACAGGTGCCTGAGGTCGCGAAGAAATCCACCTTGGCCCCTTTGCCGCGATCGAAGCCTGCGATCCACGTCGGCGCGCCGGCCTCGTCGTAGGCGTAGAGCACGCTTCCGAGGGTGTCGCCTTGCTCGGTGAGGGTAAAACCCCAGCCGCTCTGGAGTGGATCGAACCAGTGGCCGGTGTGGTCGATCTCGCTCACGACGCTCGACGAGATGTAAGGACGCAAGGGGGAAGTTCCGGTGGCACTGGTGCCGAAATGCCAGACGGCATCGAGCGATTCGGGATGGTTCAGGACCAGGCGCAATCCGCCCACCGTCGTCGACTGGCTGATGCGGCCGTTGCTCCACTGATGCTTCTGTAGCGGCCAGGTGGTGTCACCAAGGCCGGCGCGGAGACCCTGCGCCGTATACCAGATCGGCTTACCGGCATTGTCGTACGTGTACCAGATCACCATGACCTGGTCCGACGCATTGAAAATCTCGAACCCGTGGCCGGAGCGGTTGGGATCCCACCAGTGTCCCTGGAAGAACGGCGAGCGCTCGGCCATTGTTGCGGCCATCGCGGAAGTCGCAGCAAGGACTGCGAACAGCAGGGCGAGGAAGCGCTTCATCGACATGGCATTACCTCCGACAGCGGCGATCGATCGGACTCAAACGGGTGGGGGCTCGGGTTCGGGCATGGTCTCGGGTTCGGGCGCAATCCACGCCGGCCGGCGCTTCTCGAGGAATGCGCCGACGCCCTCGCGGCCTTCGGGAGACGAGCGGATTCGCGCGATGCGCTCCGCGGTGTCCTCGATGACCTCGCTCGTCACCGGGCGTGCGCAGACCGCGCGGATCAGCTCCTTGGCTTCGCGCTGGGCCACCGGGCCGCAGGCGAGCATCGCATCGACGATGTCGCCCACCTTCTCGTCCAGGTCGGCATCGTCGCTCGCGAGCTCGTGCACCAGGCCCAGGCGCCACGCCTCGGCGGCGTCGAAGCGCTCGCCGGTGAGGAAATAGCGGCGGCAGGCCCGTGCACCCATGGCGGCGATGCAGACCGGGCCGATGACGCTGGGTTCCAGGCCTAGGCGGACCTCGGTCAGGGCGAACGACGCTTCCTCGGCGGCGATGACCATGTCGCAGGCGGCGACCAAGCCGACACCGCCGCCCAAGGCGGCACCTTGGACCACGGCGATGACCGGCTTGGGGCAGCGTTCGATGGAGTCGATCATCACCGCCAGCAGCATGGCGTCGCGCTGATTGTCCTCGCGGTTAAGGTCGGCGGCGCGGCGCATCCAGTTCACGTCGGCGCCGGCGCAGAAGCTCTTGCCCTCGGCCTCCAGCACGATCACGCGGACTGCCTCTGCCACCGCCAGCTTCTGAAATGCCTGGGCCAAATTGCCCATCAACAGTTCGTCCAAGGCGTTGTGCACCTGGGGCCGAGTCAGGGTAACGGTCGCCACCGTGCCGGTTACCGTAATGCGCAGGCTGTTTTCGCTCATGGGCTTCCCCTCCACTCAACCCGAGCATTCAACCATGACGGCAGCCCGGTGGCGAGTGGGGGAACGAAAAAGGCGCCCCGGATCGATCTGGGACGCCTTTGTAAGCAGCCAAGCTCGTTACATGGTCGGTGTGGGCTGGCGGGCGAAGCTGCGGTTGGCGGCGATGGCGGCCTGGGTGCGGTTGTTCACCCCCAGCTTCTTCATGATGGATTTGACGTGAACCTTGACCGTGCCCTCCAGCATGCCGAGGGAGCGGGCGATTTCCTTGTTGGAATAGCCTAGGGTCAACAGCTTGAGCACCTGGGTCTCACGCGGTGTGAGCGACTTGAAGTCAGGGTTGAAATCGCCGGCTTCGTCCAGGGGCGAGCCTTCGTATTGCTCGCCGACATCCTCGTTGGCGACCGCTTGCGCAGGCACGTAAAGCTCGCCCGACAGGACCAGCGGCAGCACATGCTTGAGGATTTCACCGTTGGAGGATTTCAGCACATAGCCCCGCGCGCCGCACTCGATGGCGGAGCGGATGGTGGCGCGTTGCCGAGAACCCGAAACGATCACCACGGGAATGGGGGGCAGCGATTCGATGAACTTCTTCAGATCCGAGATGCCGTTCAGGCCCGGCATCATCAGATCCAACAGGATCAGATCAAGATTGGGACTCTCGTGGGCGATCCGCCGGGTCTCTTCCGCATTGCTCGCCTGCACGATGGTCACGTCCTTCCCGTACAAGCTCTCCAAGGCCAGGGAGATGCCGTACCGGAACAGGGCATGGTCGTCGGCGATTAGTACTACCATGTTCAATGCCTCTTAAACGGCGTTGGCCGCAAATGTCGGTATAGCGTGGAACGCGTCGCCCCATAACCCATCATTCGGAGAATAGCCCGCACGCCATACCGCTTTATGGGTAGTATATTTTGGAAGTGTCCCTATCAAGCTCAAACAAGGTAGCGGTAACTACCTCGGCATCGTTCCACACTCGGGTATTTAATTTTCTTCATGCACATTTCAATCACTGCCGTACCCACCGGCAAGGCAGGGATTCCCTATGCGCGGGGCAGTCACACATTGGTGATAGTCATTCTGCGCCGCCAGCCACCCGGCAGCTCATGGGCGTCCCATGCGACCTCGGCACGTAACGGCAGGTGGTCGGAGGTCATGCGTGACAACGGTGTGGCGTAGACGGAAAGCCGCTTCAACCCGTCGGCGGGCCAGGCCCAGATACGGTCCAACGGCAGCAGGGGCAGGCGCGATGGGAAGGTACGGGGCATCAACGAAAGGCCGAAACGCCGGTCAATGGTCCGCAGGCAGCCGCGGGTAGGCCGCCATTCGTTGAAGTCGCCCATGATGATGGTCGCCATGTCGTCATGACCTTCTTCCTCTAGCGCCGCCAGCAGATGGCGCACTTGCAGGCGTCGCTCGGCGGCGTTCAGGCCCAGATGAGTCACCACCACCCGAAGCGGCTGGCCGCGCACATTCAACTCGGCCAGGATGGCGCCGCGTGGCTCGTAGTGACGCACGGTCAGATCGGTGCGGCGCACGGACAGCACCGGCCAACGGGTCAGCAGCGCATTGCCGAACTTACCGCGCCGCCCTTTGATGTTGGGCCCCGGCACCGGGTTGAGGTTGAGCCGGTCGGCCAGAAAATCCAACTGAGCGCGGCCATCCACCAACAGGCGCATGTCCACCTCTTGCAGGCCGATGACGTCGGCGTCCAGGGCGTCGATCACCTCTGCCGTGCGCTCGGGCGTGTAGCGGCCATCGGTGCCGAAGCAGCGATGGATGTTGTAGCTGGCCAAAGACAGCGACATGGCTTCGGGTCGGGGTGACACATCAAGCACTTGCAGACGGAACCTCCTAGCTTGGTCGTCCGGGACTTTAACGTCCGGGGCTGGGCGCGCGGGCGCGGCCCAGGCGTCCCACCACCAGGAACTGGGCGGCGATGACCAGCGCAGTGGCGAAGACCAGGACGGAAATGTTCTCCACCGAGGGAGTGCGTAGCACCGCAAGCAGGCGGTCGCCCAGTACGCTCATGGCGAGGATGCCCGGCGCCACCCCGATGATGGTGCCCACCATAAAATCGCGGAAGCCCACCGCCGATGCGCCGGCCACCAGATTGATGACCGAGAACCCAGCCACCGGCATCAGCCGCAGCAGCAATATGGCCAGGATGCCGTGACGGGCCAGCGCCCGGTGGACCCGGTTGACCTTCCAGCCCGCCAGCCGCCGCACTTTGGCGCGGCCCAACACATGACCAAAGCCGTATAGCAGCGCCGCGCTGGACAGCACGCCCAGCAGGGAATTCAGGAAGCCCGGCCACGGCCCCATCAAGGCGGCAGTCCCCAGCACCGCCAACGAGACCGGCAGCCGCAGCAGCCCCGCCAGCAAGAATCCGCCGATCACCATGAGGGAAATGCCGGACTGGCTGCGCAATGCCAGCAAGCCTTGCACCCACGGCCACACCACGGCCCACACGGAAAACGGCGCCCAGCGCCATAAGGCGGCGGCAATGGTCAGCGCCGTCAGCAGCAGGGTCAGGCTCCACACCCGCACCGCCAACCCACGCCGGGCCGGGCCGGGCATGGCGCGGTCCAGCATGACCAGCGTTTCCACCGGTTCCTCGGGGTCGGGCAGGCCGCTATCGGCGAAGATCTGGACGATCTCGCTGGGTTCGCGGTGGTCCAGCGGCACCAAAGTATGGCGGCGGCCCATAAGCGACTGGATGGCACCGTGCATGCCGCCCTGCTCTGCTTCCGCCGCCGCCACCTCAAAGGGTTCGGCGCCAAGATGCTCCGCCAGCAGATCATGGCGCAGGGCGCGGATGGCGTTGGTGACGGCGGGGTCGGCTTCGGCCTCCACCAGCACGTCGCATTCGGTGTCCAGCCCCAGCGAGCGGTTGTTGAGATTGCTGGAGCCGATCCGCAGCAATGCATCATCCACGATCATCAGCTTGGAATGGACCTTGACGTCGCCGCCATCCACCGACGGGTAATACATGCGCAGACGACCGCCGTTATCGGCTGCTGCCAAGCGCCGGGCCAGCCGGGCGCGGGCCACCCCCATGGTGGAACGCTCCACCAGACTGGCGGGCTCACCAGGATTGATCAGCACGATCTCGGGGCAGTCGGCGCTGGCGAGGCGATCGGCAAGCAACTCGGCGATACGGCGCGAGGCGAAGTACTGGTTCTCCATATAGATGAAGCGCCGGGCGGCGGCGATCATGTCCATGTAGAGCTGTTCCACCTCGCGCACTGGCGGCGTGCCGTCCCAAGGCGGGCTGGTGCGCGCGATGGCGACGTCCACCCGGCGCATCAGCACCGGCAGGAAGGGCGGCCACACGGCTTGGGCATCGCCGGGGCGCGGCACCCTCAGCACCTCGCCGCTGGCGATGCGCCACCGCTCGCGGCCGATCTCCGCCAGGGCACGGGCCATCACTTCGCC
>JACMLB010000257.1 GCA_014379805.1 Rhodospirillales bacterium
CCGGCGCGGCTGGCGGCGCGGTGCCAGCGGCGGCCCAATTCGTCGCGCAGGCGGGCGCCGACGATCACTTCGCGCGCCGTCAGTGCATCGGCCAGCAGGGAGAAGCGGTGTTCGCCGGCGCGGCGGGCCTGACGCTCGTAGTCATGGGCGGGGATGAACAGCAGCAGATGTCCGCCGATGGTAAGCGCGCCGACGACCACCGGCACGAACACCAGCGGCCCCGCCACCGAGGCGATCACCGCCAGATAAAGCAGCAGGAACGGCACATCCAGCGCCGACAGCATATAGGAGCTGGACAGGAAATCGCGGCTGCTCAGGATCTGCTTGTACTTATCCAGCACCAGCCCGACCGGAGGCACCTTCACCACGCTGCCCGCCAGCAGGCTGCGGAACAGGGCGTGGTCGATATCGGCCTCGCTGGTCACGGCGAAGCGTTCCATCAGCAAGGCGCGCACCGCGCGCACGGTAAAGTCCAAACCGATGGCCAGGACCAGGCCGATGGCCAGGGCCCACAGGGTCTCGGTGATACCGTTGCCCAGCACCTTGTCGTAGACGAAGCTGCCGAACAGGGGGAACAGCAGGGCCAGCAGATTGATGATCAATCCGCCCATGAGGATTTCCAGCAGCCGGCCCTTATGGCGGCGCAGGAACGGCATGAATTCGCGGACAAGGTCTACACGGGGTACCAGCACGATGGCCCGGCCCGCATGGGGCAGATGCTTGGGCGCCGCACCGAACGGCCCGTCGGCGGCCACCATGTCCAACCCATGGGCCGTGGACAGCAGCGGCAACCAACGTCCGTCCGACAGTTCCAGCAGCGCCCCGGCCATTTCCGCATCGGGCAACTCGCCCTCGGGCACCGTCACATGGCGCGCGGAAAGGCCTTGGCCGCGCAGGGCTTCTTCCAGCTGCGACGGCGATTCGGACACATCGTCGGCTGCGCGGCCCAGCGCCTGAAGCAATGCGGAAACCGCTTCCTGCCAAGGTGATCCCAGAGCATTCATGTGGTCAGCACGTCCACCTGTGCCTGCAGGGTAGCGCCGGAATAGTAGCTATAGCGCGTTCCGCCGGTGATGGCTGCGGATGCGGTGCTGGTGCTGCCCGTGGCATCAACGGTAAAGGTGTCGCCGCTATCCAGCCGCAAGGTCAACCGTGAGGAATTGCCACTATCGACGACGTTGCGGATGTCGGAGGCGCGCAGGCCGTAGGCGTCACCACCACCGCCGTCTTTAACGTTGATGGCCTCTATGTTGACCCATTTAGCATTGTCGGAAAAATCATTGCCGCTGAACGTCCAGCCCTTGGCGTAAAGCGTATCGGTGCCAGCGCCGCCATCCAAAATAGCGATATTCGCCACATCGCTGGTGTTCAGCACGATAAACGTGTCGTTATCGTTGCCGCCATACAGGCTGTCGGCACCGCCATTGCCAACCAAAGTGTCGTCGCCATTATTACCGGTCAGGACGTTTGCACCTGAATCGCCGATCAGGCGGTCCTTGGTGTTCGTTCCGATGACGTTCTCGATATTGGTGAGGTCGTCGTACTCGGGACCGGCGGTTTGACTAAGATACCTGGACTCCATGGTGGTGAAGCCGGTCCAGCTTGACCTGCCATTGATACCGTAAGCACTGAGGTCGGCGTCCGCGAGATAGACCTCGACGCCCAGGCCGTTGGTGCCGGCGGTGGTGTTGTAGGCAAGATAGCTCACGGTATCGATGCCGGTGCCGCCGTCGATGACGTCAGACCCGCTTGTTGCCAAAATGAAGTCGTCGCCGCCGCCTGCATCGATATCGTCGCCACCACCGCGGCCATCAATTCGATTGGCGGCATCAGAGCCGGTGATTGTATCGCCATAGTGGCCGCCGCCAACATTTTCGACGTCGATCAGTGTGACGGTGCCGTAGCCGGTGGCCGTCCCCAGATAGCCATTGCCGCTATTACCATCAGTGTCCAGCGTGATGGTCACGGCTGCACTGATGTTGTTGTAGTCGATGGTGTCGCCGCCGCTGCCTACGGTCACGACATTATTAGTGCCGCCGTGAAAAGTCTTGGTGCCTGTACCGTTCATGGAGAGCATGTCGTCTCCACCCAAGCCGTAGACGACATCGTTGCCGTTTCTTAGGTAAAAATTGGTCGATCCGGCGTCACCCCATATGACATCACTGCCATTGCCGGTCTGAATCTCTTCGATGCTGGAATAAGTGTCGCCGTTCGACCAAGAGCTAGCATCGGCCAAAACTTCCTGCCGATTGCCGCCGGTCAGGGCAGCAACCGTCACCGTCGCCCCCAGCGAGTTTACGAAACTGTGGGACGACGTATCAAGGTTGACCACGACTGCGGTATTAGAGCTGTAGTAATAGATGCGGTCGTGATTGGCACCGCCAACAACTTGATCCGTACCGGTGCCCATATTGTAGGTGTTGGTGCCGCTTCCGCCATAAAGCGTGTTGCTGCCGCCAGCGCCGTTCAGCGTGTCATTGCCTGTACCGCCATAAAGGGTGTCGTTGCTGCTACCTCCTGTAATGTTATCGTCGGCGGTGCTGCCTATGAACTCTTCGATATTTGAATAATTGGCAATAAGGATGGGGGTGCTGCCCGAAATCTTGGCATCGCTGCTGGTGATGGTCAGGCCCACACCGAACGTGCTGAAATCGAGGACATCGATCCCGTCGCCACCATCGAAGGTATCCACATTGCCGTCGTTATCGCTGTACTCGCCGTTCTTAGTAACGAAATAATCGCGACCGGCGCCGCCGCGCAGGGTATCTGCTCCCGCGCCGCCATCGGCCCAATTATTGACCGTAAAGGGGTATGTCAGGGTGCTAAACCCGAGGGACGGCGCGATAACAGTCAGCGGGTCTAACGTCCCATCATCGGCAACACCTAAATCGATGGTGTCATTACCGGCCATGCCCGAAATCGAATCATTGCCGGCGCCGCCGTAAAGTTGGTCGTTTCCGCTGGCACCGATGAGCGTGTCATTGCCGCCCAGGCCGTACAGCGTGTGCTCAACCCCGCTGTAGGACTGCACATCCAGCCTATCGTTGCCCGATGAACCAATAAAGTTCTCGATATTGGCTACGATGTCGGTCTTGCCCCCGTGCACCGCCGTGCCGGCGCCGGTGGCCCCGGTGAGGATCAGCGTGATGTCGTCGCTGATGCCGCCGCCCGTATAATCGACCCAAGTCTGGAGAGTGGTTGTGCTGGTAACCAGGGACGAATTAATGCCGTTGAACGTCAGCCAATCTGTGTCGGCGCCGCCATCCAGCATGGTGTTGATGCCGTCACCGCCATACAGGGTATCATTACCGGCACCGGCGCTGATGCTGTCCGCATCGCCGCCGCCCACCAGCACGTCCTTGCCCGAACCGGCGGTGATGAAGTTGGTGCCTGCGCCCGCAAAGACGATGTTGGCGCCGTCGCCTAAATTCAAGACGTCGTTGCCCCCGCCAGTGGTCACCCGGTCGGCGCCGTTACCGGTGGTGATGGTGTTGGCGCCGCCGGCATCAATGATGGTGTTGTCACCGGTGCCTACGCTGGTGATGGTGCCGGTGCCCGCGTCAACGGCGACGCCAGCGTAAATGACGTCCTTGCCGCTACCGGTCCAGATGCTGTTCTTGCCGTCATTGGCATAAATCAGGTTTTCGCCGGTGCCCACGTGAGTGACGGTGTTGGTCGCGTCAACCAGAGCATCGGCGTAGATGATATCGTCGCCGTCGCCGGTCGTTACGGTATTGAAGCCGTCACCGGCGGTAACGATGTTGGCGCCGGCACCCAGGGTAAGGACGTCGTTACCGGCGCCGGTGGTCACCGTGTCGCTGCCGGCACCAGTGATAATCGTATTGTTGCCGCCGGAATCGGTGATGGTGTTGTTACCAGTGCCGACGGTGGTAACAACGTTGGTAACGGTGTTAACTGTGACACCGGCATAAATGATGTCTTTGCCGTCACCAGACCAAACGGTGTTCTTGCCATCGCCCGCATAAATGATGTCGTCACCGGTTCCCACATGGGTGACGGTGTTGGTGGTCGTGTTGACTAGAGTATTTGCATAGATGGTATCGTCACCATTGCCGCCCCAGATGATGTTGGCTCCATCACCGGCGGTGATCGTGTCGTTACCGGCATAGGCATAGATGGTGTCGTTGCCCACTCCGGCATTGATGGTGTCGTTGCTGTTGCCCGCATAGACCACATTGTTGCCGTCATCCGCATTGATCAGGTGCGGCGCGCTGGCGGTGGGCATTACGAATATGTCGCTCCAACCTTTGCCGGCGCCGGTAACATATTTTGGATTATTGTTCGTGATATCAGTAACAGAGTCGACATCTTGGAATCTTAAAACAAATGTTTTCGTTATATTTAAGATTTCTGTGCCGACGCCTTTGACATTGAACGATACGTTGATATCCACATGGTCAGAGTCCGCTGGGAACAGGGCTCGCATCTTGGTGACGTCATAGACAATGTTGAAGGCCACAGTCGGGATGACCGAGCTGTTGGGAATGGTCCAGACATTGTCGACAACAGTTGCCCCTTCCAGGTACACGCCATCGGGCAGGCCGGTGACGGTGACGGAGGTAAGGCGGCGCACATAGCCCGCGATGTTGAACGTCAGTTCTTTGGCGTAATAGAAAGGCGTGCCGCTGGGCGCGAGGCCGGTCTCCTTATCCAGGGCGGCATAGGTCGCCTGAAGGTTGTTGTGTCCACCGTCCAGCCCCTTCAACCCATCGGCCAAAATGATATCGCTGAAAGCGGTGCCGGTCAGCGTCTCCCTGCCGTATTGCTCCGCGTCGCCCACCAGGATGCCGCTGGCGGTTCCGGTGTTGAGGGGACCGGCGTAGCCGTAGAAGATTTTGCCGCCACCATTGCCGAGGTCCGCGCTCCTATTGGCCAGGATGCCATCATCCACCACGTTGCCCTCGCTCAACATGGTCAGCAGGGGGATCTTGGCGGTCTTGGGGGCTTCGCCAGGGGGGGCGGGATTGGGGGCCGGTTCGTCGAACTTCTTGTTGGTCCCCGGATCGAACGCTTTTTTCGAGATGTCCTCGGAAATCTGCTCGGCCTTGGCAACCAGCTTGTCCACCGAGGAATCGGCGCCGCCGGTGGGCAGCGGCGCCACCTGTTGGGATTGAGCCTCCTGGGCGGCGGCATCCGCTTCCGTTTTGCGGCCGTCGGGGCCGTCGCGGTGGACGTTCTTGTTGCCCTCGGACTTCTTCAACTCCTGCTGGGTCAGGCTGCTCATGGCCGGGATCGAGGTGGGCGGGGTCTCGACCCGTTGCACTGCCGACAGCATTTGGGCCGAATTGAACGGCCCGTCGGCGAATTGGATGGACGGGGGTGTCGGGCTCATGGCGTCCATGGCCGCGCCGGGAATGATCAGACGCGCGCCGCTTTTGGTCTGGACGACGAAGTCGATATCGACCACGTCGATCCGCGCGATATCGCCGCGCGGAATGTTGACCACGTGTTGGCCCTTGTCATTGGTCCCGACGACCTGGGTGGTGTCTGCCATGATTCGAGTTCCCCCTGTCTAAACGGCCTCAGGCCACCGGCGCCGCATGGGCAACGGCTTCGCGTGCTGCGTCTCGGGCCACTTCGCGCAGCTGCTTTTGCAGATCGCGTGCACTGTTGCGCTGACTGGTGCGCATTTCCTCCAGATTGACCTCAAGCAGCGAGCTTTGCTTGTTGATGCCTTGGGCGATCTGCTCCAGCGGTTCCAACGAGGTTTTCATGGCGCCGAAATTCTCATTGATTGACCACAGATGGCGGGTGGAACCGATGTCCACTTCCTCGACCTTCTTAATTCGGTCGGCCAAATCCTTGAGCGAGCCCAGCACCTCGGCGCTGGCATCGCGGACCATCTGCTGAGCGGCACCGGCGGATTGCAGCTGGCCTTGGCCGATCATGGCCACTTCGCCCAACTTGGTGGTCAGGCTTTGCAGGCCGTTGGCCATGTTGGTGGTGGTGGTGGCCAGCGCCTGAAGCTTGCGGTCCAGTTTGGAATCGGAATCGGCAGCGCGGTCGTTGACCGAATGCAGCAGGCCCACTGCCTCGTCCAGCTTGCTGACTGTGTCGCGGCCCACATTGCCCTGGTTGTCTTGATAAATGCGCTGGGTGTCGTTGCCGGTGCCCAGCTTCTGGTCGATGCCGTTCAGTACGTCGATCAGGCGGGTGGAAACCTTGGTCTGATCGGCGGAGTTCTGCAGAATGCCGCGCAGTTCGGCCAGCATCTGCTCGTTGGTTTCCTTCATGCGCGGGCCGAAGCCCAGCAGGTCGTTGGTCTTCTTGACGGCGGCAACGTTGTTTTCAATGGCTTGCGACATCTGTTCCAGGCGCTGGGCAAGGCCGTCCACGCGGTTGGACAGCTGTAGCGAGGCATCCTGCGAGCGATGGAACAAATCCTGCAAGTCGTTGATGTTGTTCATCAACTCTGCCATGAAGTCGGTCAGGAAGGCTTCCGACACACCGCCGCCGCGGGGCAAATTGACGGCGCCGCCGGCCACCGCCTGCACCGGGCCGCGGATGCGTTCGGTGACTTCATGCAGCACGTTGCGGGCATCGGCCAGCACAGTTCCCACATATCGGCGCACCGTCAGCTGGGTCATGCCCAGCATGAGGCTGCCGACCAGACCGAACATGGAGGCCGAGAAGGCGATGCCCATGCCGGCCAGAGGCTTGCGCAGCTCGCCCACCAGCTTGATGAATTCTTTTTCGATGCCGTCGCCGTTGCCGGCGGCCATGCCGTCCAGCATGCCCGAGATGCCGGTCAGGGTTTCCAGCAGGCCGATGAAGGTGCCCAGCAGGCCCAAGGCAATCATGAAGCCGACCAGGAAGTTGGGCAGTTCCAGCTTGCTGTCGAAATCAGCCTGAATGGCGTGCAGCTCGTTCTCGATGGCGTCCTGGTCAAGGGCGGAGGACAGCTTGCCGTTGGTCTGGGCGATATGGTCCAGGTAGCGCGTAATGGCGCGCTCCTTCAGCCACTCCTCCTCCAGCAGATCCTTCATGCTGGCGCCGGCCTGGGTCTCGCGGTTGAAGCGCAACAGCGCCTGTCGTTCGCGCTGAGCTTCCACTAGCCGGTAGATCATCAGTGCGGCGCCGGCGGCGCCCACGGTCAAGATGCCCGCATTAAGGACGGTGTTGCCCCGAATGGCCTCAAATACGAACTCGTGATACAGCAGGCCCGTGGCTGTAACCAGAACGATGGGCATGACCGCCTGAACCAAAATCAGTGCGTTCACGCGAAAGGCGGCATAAAGGCTCAGCACTCGTGTCATCCATGGGTTCATCAGCGGGCGTCCCGGAAGGCGTTGTCGGCGAATTTGTTGAGCGGCGAAAGGATGTGGCGCAGCACGGTACGGCGATTGGTGACGATGTCGCCGGTAATGGTCATGCCGGGAGCCAGAAGCTTGCCGGCATAGGCGTCGGGAATGGCGTCGATGCGGATGGCGACGCGGTAATACGGCTCGCCCTTGCCATCGGGCACGGTATCGGCGCTGACCTCGACCACGCGGCCGGTCAAGGTGCCCAGCGCGCCGCTGTCATAGGCCGAGATGCGCACCTTGGCCTCCAGACCGGGCCGCAGTTCGCCCCGGTCGCTGGGCCGTGCGCGGGCTTCCACCTGCACGTCGCCGGCTGTGGGGGTCAGTTCGACGATGATGTCGCCCGCCTTGATGACGCCGCCCACCGTATTGGCGGTGATGCGGTTCACCACGCCATCGGCGGGCGAGCGCACTTCCGTGCGGGTCAGGCGGTCGGCCTGGGCGGTCAGGATTTGGCTCAGGCGGTCGATTTCCACCTGGGTGGCGACCAGATCTTCCTGTGCCTGCGAGCGGAAGCGGGCCTTGGCTTCTTCGGCGCGGGCCTTTGATTCGGCGATGGCGGCGCGGATCTTGGGCTGATTGCCCTCCGCATCGCCCAATTCCGATTCCAGGCGCTGTTCGCGGCTTTGGGCGTCCAGGATTTCCAGGCGTGAGGCGGCGTTGCGGCTGACCAGCCCGGCCAGGATGGCGGAACGTTGACGCGCGGTCGCCAATTCTCCGGTCAGGCGGGCGCGGCGATTTTCGATCTCGTTCAGTTCGGCCATGCGCTGGCGGTTTTGCTCTTCGAATACCCGCAATTCCTGTTCCAGCTTCTGGCGCCGGCTCAGGAACAACTGGCGTTCGCCATCGGCGGCACGGGGGCTGGCAAGGTCGGACGGCAGCGCCAGATTCTCCAACCCGCGCGATTCCGCATGCAGGCGGGCGGCGCGGATGCGCTGGCCGGTCAGCTTGACTTCGGTCTCGCTGAGATTGGCGCCGGCCGAGGTGGCGTCGATGGTCAGTAGCAGGTCGCCCTTGTGCACCACGGCGCCTTCGCTGGTGCTGATGGCGGCGACGATGCCGCCTTCCAGATGTTGGATTTGCTGACTGCGGCCGGCGGGCACGATGCGGCCTTCGACGCGGACTACCTGATCCACCACCGCCAACCACGCCCACAGGCCCAGCAAGGCCAGCAGCATGAGGATGGCGATCAGGAATGTGCGCGGAGCCTCGAAGCGCCGGCGCCAGTTGGCGGCGGCGGTCACGCGGGCGAAGGCCGGCTCAACGGCGGTGGAAACGGATTTCGACACGGCCATCGCCGATCTCTTTTCCCTGCTCGATGACGATATTGACGGATTGCCCGGTGCCCAGCCCCTTGTCGATCATGTAGTTGCGCACGGTCAGGCCACGGTAATAGGCGAGGCGGCGCCCCTCGCTATAGGTTTCGGCGCCCATCACCGAGCGAACTGCCACGTTCATTCCGGCCAGTCGGGCTTTCTGCGAGTCCAGCGCCTTGTCCAGCTCGGCCCGCGCATTGGCGTTGATTTCGAAGACGCCGCGCGGGAAGACGATGACGATGACGCCGGTATCGTGATCCACCTCGGCCTCGTCTTCGGACTCGGCGGTGCGCGGCTTGGCGGTTACTTGGATCTGAACTTTTTCTTTGAGGGCGTTCATCTCCTCCGAGCCGGGAACCTGCGTGCGCTTCATCTCCTGAAGCTGCTTGCGCAACTTATCGTTCTCGCTTTGCACGTCCTGCAGATTGGCCAGCATCTCACGCAATTCCTTGCGCAGATCCAGCATCTCGTTCTCGGCAAGGACCCGCTGAGCCTCGCGATCCTTGGCCACTTCGGCGATCTCGAACGCCTTCTGGCCGATCTTGCTGGAGGCCATCACCAGGGCGAAGACGAAGACGACAAGAACGAAGACAAGCGTAAGCACGACGTTGCTGAGCGCATCGACGAACCCAGGCCAGTAATTCAGTTCCTTGCCGCTCTCCATTTCCCCCCACAGTCGTCACCCGCACATGCTTGGCGCCACCCCTCCCCCAATTTTTTGGAGGTGCGCTGCATGATTATCAGGCGTTCACCTTACTATCCTTTCGAAGCAGTGGCATCCCATTTTTGTATAGGGTTGCCTCCGCTTTTAGAGATTCCAAAAGCGACTAATTCTCGTTTCGGATGTGCATATCAGGGCTGGTCGAGGCGGAACTCGATGCGCCGGTTCCGCGCCAGGGCGGCATCGTCGCCGTCGCGGGCGACGGGCTTGAACTCACCGAAACCGGCGGCGGCCACATGCTCGGGCGGCACACCGGCGGCGATCAGCGCCTTCACCACGGTGACCGCACGCATGGTGGACAATTCCCAATTGGACGGGAAGCGGACCGAGGCGATGGGGCGGCTGTCCGTGTGCCCATCCACCCGCAGCACCCAGTTCATGCCGGCGGGCAATTCGCGGCTGACCGAAAGGATAGTGGCGGCCAAGCGGCGGACTTCCTCGGCACCTTGGGGCAGCAGGGTGTCAGCGCCGGGCTTGAACAGGATTTCCGAGGGCAGGGCGAAGCGGTCGCCTTCGACCTTGAAGCCCGGGCGGTCGCCCAGCACGGTGCGCAGCCGGCTGAAGAATTCCGAGCGGTCGCGCTGCAGTTCCTCGACCTTTTCCAGCAGCGCCCGGTTCAACCGTGCGCCCAAACCGGCGATCTGGATTTGATTGGCCGAAATGCGCTTTTCCGACACTTCCAGTGCCTGGGCCACGGCGGCAAGCTCACGCTCGACTTCGTCGATGCTGTTCAGTAGCGAGTGGCGAGTATCGGCAGGCGCGGCGATGCCGGTGGACTCGCCGGGCTTGCCCGATTGCAGTGCCAACTCATTGCGGATCGCCAGCAGACCTTCCAGTCGTTGCGCCAAACGGTTGCGTTCGACGGCATCGGCGGCGAGGTCCGCACCCAGTTCCGACAGCTTGCCGTAAAGGGCCGCGCGTTCCTCATCTTTGGGGGCGGCGATGACCGGAGCGGTGGGGGCAGCGGGAGCGGTGCCTTGTCCGCGGCTGAATACCAAGCCGTTAACGGCCAGCACGACCAGCATGAACAGCAGCAGCACGGCCACCAAAAGGTACAAACCGCCCAGCGATTGACTGAGCGCAGCCGTGGCCGGACCGTGCTGGTTTTCCATATTTTGCTGAACGCGCATTTTGCCATCCCAACATGACCTCGCTCTACAGTAGCGAGAACATGTGGGTTCGAGAAGACCTGATGAATTATGGGGGTGTTTCGCCGGGCTGGCGCACCGGCAGCGGATAGATGGTGCGCGGCGGCAGGCGGTGTATGAGTGCGGCCACCATGACGAGGACCAGCGCGCCGATTAGAACCGGGCTAAAGACGAAGCTCCAATCGGGATGCAGGGTCATCACCACGATGGGATCGGCGCCGGCGGGCGGATGGGTCAGGCGCAATGCCCCCAATACCCCAATGACCACCCCCACCGCCAAGGCAATGGACCAACTGCTTTGCGGCAGCAGGTGATCAAGGGCCAAGGCGATCAGGGTGGCGATCACATGTCCGCCCACCAGATTGACCGGCTGGGACAACGGACTGTCCGGCAGGCCGAATAACAGCACCGCCGAGGCTCCCAGCGGGGCAAGCAGGATAGGGGAGCCGCTCCATTCGCCCAGCATGGTCAGTGCCGCAAGCCCAAGCATTCCGCCCAATGCCGCCTTGGCCCAACTGACCAATTGGCGCGACGGTTGGTGACGATGGACAAAGCGGCGCGGCATGGCGGGGGTTCCAATGTGGAGGTGCTCCACACTGCAATTGGCCCCGTCATCGCAACATTGATGTTGGTCAGCCCGCCAGCAACGCCTTGATTTCCGGCACGCACGAGCCGCAGCCGGTGCCGGCTTTCAGGGCCGCGCCCACCTGTTCCAGGCTGGTCAGGCGTTGGCTGCGGATGGCCTCGGTCAAGGTGTTGACCCCTACCGAGAAGCAGGCGCACACGGTGCGGCCCGTATCCGTGAAGCCGTTGGGCGCGCGTCCGGCCAGCACGGCGGCGCGCTCTACCGGCGTGACCAGATCGGTGCCCACCAGACCGGCCAGCCAGGCGATGGAAATTTCCGGGCGGTCCACGGACAGGAACAGCGCGGCCACCAGCTTGCCGTCAGCCATCCAGGCATAGCGGGCGGTGCCCAGGCGGGGGTCTTGGACTTCCAGCCGGGCGGCGCCATAGCTGGAATCCAGGGTGGCGATCAATGCGGTCTGGTCGGTGGGACCGCCGGCAAGTTCAACGATCTGGGCGCCCTCGGCTTGGCGGCGCACCCACCAGGGGCAGTCCAAGGCGGGCAGGCTGTCGCACACCAGCAGGCCGGACCACGCCATGGCGAAAGGCTCCACCCGCACTGCCGCGTGCTTCAGTTCTGGTTGCCCTGACAATGGGTCGGTGTGGCCGGGCAGCATACGGCCCACCACGGAATGGGCGGCGAACTGATCGTTCCAATGCATGGGCAGGAAGACCTCGCCCATGCGTTGGTCGGCGGTCAGGCGCAGCCGTGCCACATAGCTGCCCAGGCGGCTGGACACGCGCACCAAGGCGCCGTCTTCCAACCGGCCTGCGTCGGTGGGGTGCATTTCCAGCAGTGGTTCGGGGCGATGTCCTGACAGCCGGGGCGACAGGCCGGTGCGGGTCATGGTGTGCCACTGGTCGCGGTAACGCCCGGTGTTGAGGCGCAAAGGGAATTCGGGCGAGGGGGCTTCCATGGGCGGGCGGTGGCTGACGGGGGCCAAGCGGGCGCGGCCATCGGCGGTGAAGAAGCGACCATCGGCGAACAGGCGCTTGCCGCCCCATTGGAATGGCGCCAGGGCTTGGTAATCCGTATCCGCCTGGGCGCCGATGTCGAAGTCTCGGCTGCCGTCATTCTCGAACGTCGACAGCAAGGCGTGTTCGCGGAAGATGTCGGCGGGGCTGGTCCAGTTGAACCAGCCGCCGAAGCCTAAGGCACGGGCGACCTCGGTCACTTGCCACCAATCGGCACGTGCGTTTGCGGGCGCGGGCAGGAAGGGCCGCTGGCGCGAGATGGTGCGATCGGAATTGGTCACGGTGCCGTCCTTCTCGCCCCAGGCCAAAGCGGGCAGGCGGATATGGGCGTGGCTGGTGGTGTCGGTCTCAGCCACGCAGTCCGAGACGATGACCACCGGGCAACGGGCGAGGGCACGGCGCACCAAATCGGTCTCGGGCAGGCTGACCGCCGGGTTGGTGCCCATGATCCACACCGCACGGATTTTGCCCTCATCCATGGCGCGGAACAGGTCTACGGCCTTCAGGCCCTCACGCGTTGCCATGCGCGGCGCATCCCAGAAACGGCTGACTCGGTCGATGGCCTGGGCGTCGAAGCCCATATGGGCAGCCAGTTGGTTGGCTAGCCCGCCAACCTCGCGCCCGCCCATGGCGTTAGGTTGTCCGGTCACCGAGAACGGCCCCATGCCCGGCTTGCCAATGCGCCCCGTCGCCAGATGGAGGTTGAGGATGGCGTTGACTTTGTCGGTGCCCGCGCTGGATTGGTTGACGCCTTGGCTGAACACGGTGACCACGTTGTCGGTGGTGGCGAACCAGTCGTAGAAGCGGGCGACCTCAGTGGTGATGTCTACGTGATCGGCGCGGGCGGCGGCCAGGGTTTCCGTAAACCCCGCGGTGTGGTCGGCCAGGAATTTGTGATCCAGCGCACCCGCTGCTGCGCAATGGGCCAGCAAACCGTTGAACAGGGCAACGTCAGAGCCCGGCGCCAAGGCCAGATGCAGATCGGCGATGTCGCAGGTTTCCGTGCGGCGCGGGTCGATAACGACCACACGGGTACCGCGCTCGGCCTTGGCCGCTTTCAGCCGCTGGAACAGCACCGGGTGGCACCACGCGAGGTTCGAGCCTACCAGCACCACCAGATCGGCTAGTTCCAGATCCTCGTAACAGCCGGGCACGGTGTCCGAGCCGAAGGCGCGGCGGTGACCGGCCACGGTAGACGCCATGCATAGCCGGGAATTGGTGTCCACATTGGCGGTGCCCAGGAAGCCCTTGGCCAGCTTGTTGGCGGCGTAATAGTCCTCGGTCAGCAATTGGCCGGACAGGTAGAAGGCGAAAGAGTCAGGGCCATGCAGGTCGATGACCGAGCGGATGCGCCCGGCCACCTCGGCAATAGCCTGATCCCACCCGACCCGGCGGCCATCGATGGTGGGATGGGTCAGGCAGGTTTGCGTGCCCAAGGTCTCGCCCAAGGCGGCGCCCTTGGAACACAGACGGCCGAAATTGGCCGGGTGGTCGGGATCGCCGTGTACGGTCCAGCCTTCCGGCCCCGGTTCAGCGATGATGCCGCAGCCGGTGCCGCAATAGGGGCAGGTGGATTTGACGGAACCGCCCCCTTTCCCGACGTCTTCGCCGCCACCCTCCCCCGCCAGGGGGGAGGGAAGATTAGTGGTTTTGCCCATTACACCCCTCCCCCCTCGCGGGGGAGGGAGGGGCCCGTCGCCATGGCGACGGGAGGGAGAGGGGGCGCAAGGTAAAGCAGTCCGTCTTCAATCTTCACCGGCACCACGGTGGTGCACCCATTGTCGGGTGCCACCGCCTCGCCGGAATTCAAATCGATGACCCAATTATGCAGCGGGCAGGCGACCTTGCGGCCCGAGACGATGCCCTCGCTGAGCGGCCCGCCCTTATGCGGGCATTTGTTGATGAGCGCGAACACCTCGTCCTCGGCAGTGCGGAACACGGCCACTTGACCCAGCGGGGTCTCAACCGTGCGGGCGCCCAAGGGGGGGATGTCGTTCAAAGTGCCGATGGCGGTCCAGTCCATATGCGTCACTCCACCACGGCCAGGGATTTGAATTCGTGCGCGTCCACGCCGCCCTCGGCCCGTTCGGCCCAGGGGTCGTCCTGCATGAAGGTTTGGGAATAAAGGAAGCGGGCCTGAAGCGCCTTGCGCCCGGCATGGTCTTCCATGATGCGGCCTTTGATGTAGGCCAGACCGACCCGCTCCACATAGGGCGCGGTGCGTTCCAGATAGCGGCCTTCCTCGCGGTACAGCTGCATGAAGGCGCCGGCGTATTCCAGCACCTCGGCTTCGGTGGAGACCCGGCCCAATGGGTCGGTGCCGCGCAAATCGATGCCGCCATTGCCGCCGATGACCATGTCATAACCGGCTTCTACGCAGATGATGCCGAAATCCTTGATGGTGGCTTCGGCACAGTTGCGCGGGCAGCCCGACACCGCCAGTTTGAATTTGTGCGGCGTCCACGCGCCCCACATCATGCGTTCCAGCTTGATGCCCAGGCCGGTGGAATCCTGGGTGCCAAAGCGGCACCATTCCGAGCCCACGCAGGTCTTCACCGTGCGCAAACCCTTGGCATAGGCGTGGCCCGACACCATGCCGGCCTTGTTAAGATCGCCCCATACCGCTGGAAGGTCTTCCTTCTTCACCCCCAGCAGATCGATGCGCTGGCCGCCGGTGACCTTGACGGTGGGAATGTTGAATTTGTCGGCCACGTCGGCGATGGCGCGCAACTCGGCGGCGGTGGTGACGCCGCCCCACATGCGCGGCACCACGGAATAGGTGCCGTCCTTTTGAATGTTGGCGTGGACGCGTTCGTTGATGAAGCGCGAGCGGTAATCGTCCACATACTCGCCCGGCCACGCGCACAGCAGGTAATAGTTCAGTGCCGGGCGGCACTTGGCGCAGCCGTCGGGAGTGGACCAGCCCAGGGCCGAACGGACGGCGTCCTGGGTCTTCAGGCCCTGCTTCAGGATGGCGGCGCGCACGGCATCATGGCCGTGTTCGGTGCATTTGCACATTGCCTCGGGAAGGGCTGCGTCGGCGCCGGTCACATGGGCAAGGATGGATTGCACCACGCCGGTGCACTGGCCGCAAGAGGCACTGGCCTTGGTGTGGGCGCGCACTTCGTCCAGGGTGGTCAGGCCCTTGGCGGTGATGGCGGACACGATGGCGCCCTTGGAGACGCCGTTGCAGCCGCAGACCTGGGCGTCGTCGGCCATGGCGGCCACGTCCATGCCGCCCTTGGCACCGCAACAGCCGGGCTCGGCAAAGGCTTGGCCCAGGATGATACGGTCGCGCAACTCGGACACGTCCTTGCCCTGGCGCATCAAATCGAAATACCAGCCGCCATCGGCCACGTCGCCATACAGCACCGCACCGACCAGCTTGTCGTCGCGGATGACCAGCTTCTTGTAGATGCCCTTGGCGACGTCGCGGAAGACGATCTCGGCATCGGCCTCGTCGGCGGCGGCCAACTGGCCCGCCGAGAACACGTCGATGCCGGTGATCTTCAGCCGGGTGGACAAAGCCGGGGTGGCGTAAGCCGCAACGCTGTCGCCGGCCAGCCGGGCGGCGCACACCTTGGCCTGTTCCCACAACGGCGCCACAAGGCCGAAGACCTGACCATTATGCTCGACACATTCGCCCACGGAATAGATGTCCGGGTCGTTGGTGGTCATATCGTCGCCCACGCGGATGCCGCGGTTGACGTCCAGGCCGGATGCCTTGGCAAGGTCCACATTGGGACGGATGCCGATGGCGACCACGATCAGATCGGCGGGGATTTGCCGGCCATCGGCCAGCAGCAGGCCTTCCGCCTTGGTTTCGCCCAGTACGCTTTCCGTTTGGCCCGAGGTAAAGAAGTGCAGGCCGCGATCGGTCAGGTCGCGCTGGAGCAGATGGCCGGCCTCCACGTCCAACTGACGCTCCATCAGCGTCGGCATCAGATGGACCAGAGCCACCGGCATTCCCTGGCGCTTCAGGCCCCAGGCGGCTTCCAGGCCCAGCAATCCGCCGCCGATGACCACGGCGCGCTGCTTGTTGGCAGCGGCCTTCAGCATGGCATCCACATCGGCGATGTCGCGGAAGGCGACCACGCCGGGCAGATCCAGGCCGGGCAGCGGCGGCATCAGCGGCTTGGAACCGGTAGACAGCAGCAGCTTGTCATAGGCCACCACCCGGCCCGAGGCCGAGGTTACGGTCTTGGCGTCGCGGTCGATAGCGATGACCGCATCGCCGGTGTGCAGGGTGATGCCGTTCTCGGTGTACCACTCGCGGCTATTGATGACGATGTCGTCCACCGCCTTCTCGCCGGCCAGGACCGAGGACAGCATGATGCGGTTGTAATTGGGATGGGGCTCGGCGCCGAACACGGTGATTTCGTACCGCACCGGGGCGCGGGCCAAAAGTTCTTCGACGGTCCGCATGCCGGCCATGCCGTTGCCGATGACCACCAGACGCTGACGGGGGATTGCGTTCATGGGCGTATCCTCTCAGGCGGCGGCGGAGTGGGGCGTGTTGCCGTGCAGGAAGCGCAGCACTTCGGCCCGAGCGGCGGTGTAGGTGGGGTCGTCGGCCAGTTCCATGCGATGGCGCGGACGCTCCAGCTCGACCTTGAGGATTTGGCCGATGGTGGCGGCGGGGCCGTTGTTCATCATGACGATGCGGTCCGACAGCAGCACGGATTCGTCCACGTCATGGGTGATCATCAGCACCGTATTGCCCAAGGTGCGGTGGATCTCCATCAGGCTGTCCTGAAGGTGGGCACGGGTCAGGGCGTCCAGGGCGCCGAAGGGTTCGTCCAGCAACAGCACCTTGGGTTCCATGGCCAGCGCCCGGGCGATGCCCACGCGCTGCTTCATGCCGCCCGAAATCTCGCCCGGCTTTTTGTCCTTGGCCGGCACCATGCGCACCAGATCAAGGTTATGCATGATCCAGTCATGGCGCTGGGCCTTGGTCTTGGCCTTGCACACCTTTTCCACCGCCAGTTTGACGTTGTCATAGACGGACAGCCACGGCAGCAGGGAGTGGTTCTGGAACACCACGGCGCGGTCGGGGCCGGGGTCGTTGACCTCCCGCCCGTCCAGCACGACGCCCCCGCCGCTCGCCGGCAGCAGCCCGGCGATGACGTTCAGCAACGTGGACTTGCCGCAGCCGCTATGGCCGATGA
>JACMLB010000258.1 GCA_014379805.1 Rhodospirillales bacterium
ACCAGGAAGAGGCCATGACCATGTCCACCCGCATCGCGGTGATGGATGCCGGACGTATCCTGCAGGTGGGCCGCCCGCACGAAATTTACGAATATCCGGTCAACCGCATGGTGGCCGACTTCATCGGCACCGCCAATTTCTTTGACGGTGTGGTGGAAAAGGCCGAGGGCGCGGTGTTGACCGTGCGTGTTCATGGCGTCGAGGCGCCGCTGGTGGCGGAAGGCTCGTTGTCGGCGGGCGCCAATGCGGTGCTGATGGTGCGCCCGGAAAAGATCGTCATGAGCCGCGAGCCCCAGCCCGGCGCGCTGAACCAGCTTAGGGGCAAGGTGGTGGAGATTGCCTATCTGGGCGACGTCTCCATCTATCATGTGCGTCTGTCCAGCGGTGCCACTGTGCTGGTGACCAACGCCAATCTGCGCCACTCGGCCGAACCTGCGGTCACCTGGGAGGACGAGGTGGTGCTGTCCTGGCATCCCGGCAACGCGGTGGTGTTGCCGTGAGGGCCCCGCTATGAGAGTCGGCGGCTGGCAACGCCTGTGGGGGCGCCGCGTGGTGCTGGGCATCCCGTATGTCTGGCTGGTGGCGTTCTTCCTGGTGCCGCTGCTGATCGTCGGCAAGATCTCCATTTCCGAGATTGCCCAGGCGGTGCCGCCCTACGAACCCTTGCTGGAATTCGCCGAGGGCGGGTTGGTGGCGGTGCGCGCCACGTTCACCAACTTCACCCTGCTGTTCGAGGATGACCTTTACGTCACCGCCTATTTCCAGTCGCTGACCATCGCCGGCATCTCCACTATCTTCTGCCTGCTGATCGGCTATCCCATGGCGCTGGCCATTGCGCGGGCGCGGGAAGACCGGCGTGGGCCGTTGCTGTTGCTGGTCATATTGCCGTTCTGGACCTCGTTCCTGATCCGCGTCTATGCCTGGATGGGCATCCTCAAGGATGAAGGCCTGCTCAACGGGTTGTTGCTGTGGCTGGGTGTCATCAACGAGCCGCTGGTGATCCTGAATACCGACACCGCCGTCTATATCGGCATCATCTATTCCTATCTGCCGTTCATGGTGCTGCCGCTCTACGCCACGCTGGAAAAGCTCGACCCCGCGCTGTTGGAGGCCGCGGCCGATTTGGGGGCCAAGCCGTTGCGCGCCTTCTGGTCGGTGACGCTGCCTTTGAGCGTGCCGGGCATCGTCGCCGGCTCGCTGCTGGTCTTCGTGCCGGCGGTGGGTGAGTACGTCATTCCCGATCTGCTGGGCGGCGGCGACACCCAGATGCTGGGCAAGGCCCTGTGGGACATGTTCGCGCTGAACCGCGACTGGCCGTCGGCGGCGGCTTTGGCGGTGGTCATGCTGGCGGCGCTGGCGGTACCCATCGCCCTGTTCCAGAAATGGCAGACCAAGCTGGAACAGGCGGAGGACGAGGTATGAGGCGGTCGGTTTTCCTGCTGTCGGCCCTGGGCTTCGGCTATGCCTTCCTGTATCTGCCCATCGCGCTCCTGATAGCGTGGTCGTTCAATGGCGCCCGGCTGGTCAATGTCTGGGGCGGCTTTTCCACCAAATGGTATGTGGAACTGGCGCGCAACGACGCTTTCCTCGACGCCGCCTTTCTGTCGCTGAAGGTGGCAGCCACCAGCGCCACCGCCGCGCTGGCGCTGGGCACCCTGGCTGCCGTGGTACTGGTACGCTTTGGACGGTTTCGCGGCCGGATGCTGTTCAATGGGCTGATTGCGGCGCCGTTGGTGATGCCCGAAGTCATCTTGGGCTTGGCCCTACTGCTGATGTTTGTGGCGCTGGAGCAAGTCATCGGCTGGCCCGACGGGCGCGGCTTTTCCACCATCGTGATCGCCCACACCACCATCGGCATGGCCTATGCCACCGTGGTGGTGCGGTCGCGGCTGGCGCAGATGGACGAAAGCCTGGAAGAGGCCGCCATGGATTTGGGTGCCAAGCCCATGAAGGTGTTCTTCGTCATCACCATCCCCGTCATCGCCCCGTCCTTGGCGGCGGCGTGGCTGCTGGCCTTTACCCTGTCCCTGGACGACGTGGTGGTGGCCCAGTTCGTGTCCGGCCCCGGCGCCACCACCCTGCCCATCGAGGTGTTTTCCTCGGTCCGCCTGGGCGTCTCGCCCCAGGTCAACGCGTTGGGCACGATTATCGTTGTGGTCGTAGCGTGTATCATTTTCACAGCTTGGCGACTTATGAGTGTAAAAAAGACGTGAACTAACGCGCGTAACGAGCGACTATCCCCGCTCAACCATTTGAGGGGGGTAATATGGCCGACATTGATTCCATGCTGAACGACATCATCAGCCGCGAGGGCGGCTATGTGAACAACGCCGCCGATCGGGGCGGCCCCACCAATATGGGCATCACCCAGGCAACGTTGAGCAACTGGCTTGGCCATCCGGCCACCGTCGCGGATGTACAGACCCTAAGCGTCGAGACGGCAAAGGCCATCTACAGCGCCAATTACTACAGCAAGCCCAAGATCGACCAATTGCCCGATTTGATTCAGGCGGTGATGCTGGACGCAGCGGTCAATTCCGGCCCAGGCCAGTCGGTGAAGTGGCTGCAGCAGGTGCTGAACACCAATAATTATGGCCCACTGACCGTGGACGGAGGCATCGGCCCGGCCACCATCGGGGCCGCCACCAAGGCCGCTACCGATTTGGGGCCGGCGCTGAGCAGGGCCCTGATCGAGATTCGCCGGGCGTTCCTCAATCAGCTATGTCAGGAAAACCCCAGCCAGCAGCAGTTCGAAAAGGGCTGGATGGCCCGTTGCGATGGGCTTGAGGCGACGTACTGCCCGCAGGTGGGGTGAGGTCAGGGAACGGGCGTAATTTCTTTCGTTATCCCCGCGAAAGCGGGGATTCATGGTTGGAAATGGCACCATGGACCCCGGATCTGCGCTGCGCTTGTCCGGGGTGACGAAAATAATATTCCGTAGAGGGCGGGCTCTTAGAAATCGAACACGTCTTCCAGAAACGACTTCTTGCGCTTGGGCTTGTGGTGGCTGTGGACCCAGCGGTCGTCCTGGTGGGTGTAAGGCGGAATTTGGCCGGGCGGCGGCGGGGCGGAGATGACCGGTGGCCGGGCGGGTTCGGCCAAGTCGCGCGCCGCCCGCTCGATGATCTTGTCCAACTCGCCCCGGTCCAGCCAGACGCCCCGGCATTGCGGGCAGTAGTCGATTTCTACGCCCTGACGCTCGCTCATGGTCAGAACGATGGTTTGGCAGCGTGGACACTGCATTGACCTTCTCCATTTCTACCCAGCCGCCATTAAGGCGGCGGCCAAGGGCGCGGATGCGCCCGCCCGGCAAGGGGCAAACAAAACTACGCCGTGCGCGGCATCAGGCGGGCTTCGGCGGCGCGGACAAGGCCTTTCAGCTTGCCCAAGGCGGCGGCCTCGATCTGACGCACGCGTTCCCGGCTGATGTTGTAACGCTGGGCCAAATCCTCCAGCCGCAACGGGTTCTCCCGCAGGGTACGCTCCGCTACGATATCGCGTTCGCGCTCGGTCAATTCGCTCCAGGCGCCCTTAAGCAGCTCGCGGCGATACATCAGTTCCTGACGTTCGCCCAGAACCTCCTCCACATTGGGACGGTCGTCGGCCAGCAACTCGCCGAACGAGGCCCCGCCTTCCACCATGGGGGCGTCCAGCGAGCGCGGCTGCTGCGTCAGCAGACGTTCCATCTCGGACACGCGGGCATGCTTCACGCCCAAATCGGTGGCGATCTGCTGCGTCTCGGTCACGCCAAGCGAACCACCTTCGGGGCCGGTCAGCTTGCTTTTCATGCTGCGCAGTTTGAAGAACAGCTTCTTGCGCTCTGCCGACAGGCCGAAAGTCACCGGAGTCGAGAACTTCAGCACATGTTCGAACATGGCCGCGCGAATCCACCATTGGGCATAGGTTGAAAAGCGCAAATTGCGTTCCGGGTCGAAGCCGTCCAGCGCGCGGACCAGCCCCAGATTGCCCTCGGCGATCAGATCCGCTAAGGCCAAGCCGTAGCCCTTGAACTGGCCGGCGGTCTTGACCACCAGCCGCAGATGGGCCTCCAGCAAACGGGTGCGCGCTTTTTCGTCGGCATCATCAAGCCAGCGCCGGATCAGCACGGCTTCTTCCTCGCCCGTCAGCATGGGCGTGTTGCGTACGGCCCGGAAGAAGGCGGCGGCGGGGTCGGCGGAAGCGAGGGGGATCGACATGTCGGTCTCCGATAGACGTTTTGTTGTTATGAACGTAGGGCTCCCTCAGTGATAAATCCAATCACACTATCTTGAAGAATTAATAGCTTCAGGTTATCAATGCCCCCATGACCACGCTGCGCCAGCTGCAATGCCTCGCCACCGTCGCCGACACCTTGCACTTCCGCCGGGCGGCGGAACGGCTGAACCTGTCGCAACCGGCAGTGTCCGCCCAGATCGCCCAGATGGAGGAACAATTGGGCGTGCTGCTGCTGGAACGCACCCGCCGCCGCGTGCTGCTGACCCCGGTGGGGCGTGAGGTGGCAGAGCGGGCGCGGGCCATCCTGCGCGACGTGGCCGATCTGGAGGAAACGGCGCGGCAATCCACCATCCCGCTATCGGGCACCTTGCGGGTGGGCGTGCTGCGCACCCTGGGGCCGTATCTGTTGCCCCACATGCTGGGCGCCATGCGGGCGCGCTTCCCGGACCTTAAGCTCTACCTGCGGGAGGAACCGCGCAGCCAGTTGCTGGCCGAACTGGCCCATGGCGATCTGGATTTGGTGTTGGTGCACGACGCGCCCAAGGACGACGACCACCTGACCGTGGTGCCCCTGTTCCGCGAGCCCCTGTGGGCGGTGCTGCCCCTAGGCCATCGCTTGGCGGCCAAGACCTCCCTGGCGCCCGCCGACCTTGCCGGTGAACGGTTAATTTTGTTGGAACTGGGCGACGGCCTGCGCGATCCCGGTCTGGATTTGTGCAGGGCGGCTGGCGCCTCGGAACATCCCGATTTCCGCGCCACCTCGCTGGATAGCCTGCGCCAAATGGTCGCCACCGGCCTGGGCGCCACCCTGCTGCCGGCGCTTTACGTGGAAGCCGAAGCCCTGGCCGACCCCCAAATCGCCGTCCGCCCCCTGCAAGCCCCGGCCCCCACCCGCGCCATCGATCTGGCATGGCGGCGGACCACGTCGCGCTCGGACGAGTTCAGGCTGTTCGCGCGGTTGATCGAGGAGAATTTGCCGGCGGTGGTGGAGAGGGGGTGAGGGCCTGTCCGGTCCACCCGGCAGGCCCTTATCAGAGGAGAGGGGAGGGTTGGTGGACAACCTGCTCCTCAGT
>JACMLB010000259.1 GCA_014379805.1 Rhodospirillales bacterium
GGTTGCGCAGCATGGCCATGGGCTTGGGCATGGTCTGGGAATAGTCGCGCATGCGCATGCCCAGCCCGCCGCAGAACAATACGACCTTCATGGCGGCAACTCCCTAAGGAAACAACGCGACATCGGGGATCGGCACGATGAACTGGCCGCCCCAATCGCGGATATAGGCGTGGCTGTCCATGATCTCGTGCTTAAGGTTCCATGGCAGGATCAGCACGTAATCGGGCTTGGTCTCGCGGATCTTGTCGGGCGGGAAGATGGGGATGTGGGTGCCGGGGGTGAACTTGCCGTGCTTGTACGGGTTGCGGTCCACCGCGTAATCCAGGAAATCGGTGCGGATGCCGCAGAAGTTCAGCAAGGTGTTGCCCTTGCCCGGCGCGCCATAGGCGACGATGGATTTGCCGTACCATTTGGCGCGGATCAGGAAATCCACCAAATTCCACTTGGCCTGCATCACTTGCTCGGCGAATTGGGAAAAGCCGTGCAGGCGGTCCAGCCCGGCCTCGGCCTCGCGCGCCAGAATGTCCCTGATGATGGGAGCCACCACACGGGGTGCCGCCTCGGGGCACAGATAAAGCCGCAGCGAACCGCCATGGGTCCAAATCTCGTCCACGTCGAAGACGCGCAACCCGTGGGCGGCGAAGATGCGTTGCGCGGTGTCCAGCGAGAAGTACGAGAAGTGCTCGTGATAGATGGTGTCGTACTGGTTTTCCTTGATCAGCTTCAGCAGATGGGGGAACTCGATGGTGGCGACGCCGCTGGGCTTCAGCAGGACACGGATGCCCTCGACGAAGTCGTTGAGGTCGGGGACCTGGGCCAGCACGTTGTTGCCGATGACCAGATCCGCTTTGTCCATGCGCCCGGCGCTTTCGGTGGTGAAGAACTCCACCTGGGTGGGCACGCCCTTGGCGACGGCGGATTTCGCCACGTTGGCGGCGGGCTCGACCCCTAGCACCGGCACCCCATGCTTGACGAAGTGCTGCAGCAGATAGCCGTCATTGGAGGCCAATTCCACCACATGGCTGTGGCCGCCCAATTCCAGCCGCCGCACGATGGTGTCCACATAGTCCCGCGCATGGCCGATATAGGCGTCGGAGAAGGATGAGAAGTAAGCGTATTCGGTGAAGATGGCATCGGGGCTGACATATTCCTCCAGCTGCATCAGGAAGCAGTGTTCGCACACCCGGACCTTCAACGGATAAAACGTCTCGCCGCAGTTGAGCTGACTGGCGGCGAGAAAGCTTTCGCACAGCGGCGACATGCCCAGGTCCACCACGTCAACCAAGTGCCCGCCACAAAACCGGCAGCCCGTGGCAGCGCCGCCTTGGTGATCAGCGCGTGGGTCGGTGAATTCGGAATCTTTCACGGCTATCCGTCCTTCTTCCAGGGCATCTGGCTAAGGATTTAGGCCGATTGGCACGCTTGGGTGAACCGGACATCCGGCGATGCCACCGATGGTTCCAGACCTCTCCAGAAAGCCATTGGGGCTATCCCGCTGATCGATTTCGCCAGCCCGCCCTAAGGCCTAGATGTGTGGCCGACGCATCCGCCTTGAGGGAGGGACAAATGCACGCCGCCCTGCGTACAGGTACCGCCATGCCGGTCGCGATTGTCGGAACCGGCTATGTGGGCCTGGTCACCGGCGCCTGCCTGGCCGCCGTCGGTCATTCGGTGGTCTGCATCGATGCCGACCCGCACCGCGCCGAACAAGTGGCACGCGGCGAAACCCCGATCTTCGAGGACGGCCTGCCCGAACTGGTGCGCGAAGGCGTGAGCACGGGCCGCCTCAGCGCCACCTGTGATTTGCCCGCCGCCATCAACGGGGCCAAAGTCATCATCATCGCAGTGGGCACGCCCAGCGAGGACGGACGCATCGACCTGTCCGCGGTCGAGGCCGTCAGCCGCCAGATCGGCGCCGCCATCAAGGGCCGCACGGACTACCCGGTGGTCGTGGTGAAAAGCACGGTAGTGCCCGGAACCACCGACACGCTGGTGCGCCGCGCCATCGAACTTGAAAGCGGCGGCCTTGTGGGCGAGTTGTTCGGCCTTGCCATGAACCCGGAATTCCTCAGCCAGGGCTCGGCGGTGCACGACTTCCTGGATGCCGACCGCATCGTGGTGGGCCAATGGGACGACCGCTCGGGCGATGCGCTTGCCACGCTTTACCGTTCATTCCCAGCACCGCTGCTGCGCATGGGCCTGCGCGATGCCGAGATGGTGAAATACGCCGCCAACGGCCTGCAATCCCTGCTGATCAGTTACGCCAACCAGATCGCCAGCCTGTGCGAGGCCATCCCCGGCACCGACCATTCGCGGGTCATGGCGGCGGTTCATCTGGCCCGCATGCTGGACGGCCCCGAGGGGGACCGCGCCGGTGCCACCAGCTTCCTGAAAGGCGGCATCGGCTTCGGCGGTTCGTGCTTCCCCAAGGACCTGCAAGCCCTGGCCGCCTATGGGCGCCGCTTGGGCGTGCCCATGCCGCTGATCGAGGCGGTGAGCGCCGTCAACGGCCTGCGTCCAGCCCAGGCGCTGAATCTATTGGCAACCCATTTGGGCGGCTTCTTCGAAAAGCGCATCGCGGTTCTGGGTCTGGCGTTCAAGCCGGGCACTGACGATCTGCGCGAATCGCCCGCCATTAAACTGATCACCCGGCTGCAATCGCGCGGTGCCCAAATATGCGCCCACGACCCGTTGCCCATGGCGCGCAAACGTGCCCGCGAGGCCGGGTTGCCCGTGGTTGACAGCGTGGACGCGGCCATGGCCGGTGTGGACGCCATCATCATCGCCACCGCCTGGCCCGAATACCGCGCCTTGGATTGGTCCACGCTGGCCGCCCAAACCCACGCGCCCGTGGTGCTGGATGGGCGGCTGGTTCTGGACGGCCTTGATCTTCCCCGCCGGCTGCGGGTCATCCGCATCGGTGTCGGCGAGGAACCACAAGAAAACACGGCAGAGGAGAGAACATGATCACCGACGTCATCCGCGAAGACGCTAGGGGCGTGGTCCATAGTCTCGGACGCCTGCTGGACCCGCTGGCCGGGTCCCGTGTGCTGGTCACCGGCGCCGCCGGCTTCCTGGGCGCCTTCTTCATGGACGTGCTTGAAGCCTTCAACGAACGCCACGCGACCAACCCCGCCTTGGTCACCGCCATGGACAATTTCATGGTCGGCCCGCCCGAGCGCATCTCGCACCTGCTGGGGCGGCCCTGGCTGACCCTGCGTACCGCCGACGTGTCCAGGCCCCAGGAGATCGAAGCCGAGTATGACTGGATCATCCATTTGGCCTCCATCGGTTCGCCGTCCATCTATCGGTCCAACCCGTTGCAGGTGATCGCCGCCAACGTCCAGGGCACCTGGAACCTGCTGGAGGCCGCGCGCAAGGGCGCCAAGGGCATGCTGTCGTTCTCGTCATCCGAGGTTTACGGCGACCCAGCCATCGTGCCGACGCCCGAGGATTACAACGGCAATGTCAGCTTCACCGGCCCGCGCGCCTGCTATGACGAGAGCAAGCGCCTGGGCGAGACCCTGTGCTCCACCTATTTCCGCCTGCACCGGGTGCCGGTGAAGGTCATCCGCCCGTTCAACGTCTATGGTCCGGGCCAGCGCCTGGACGACGGCCGCATCATCCCCGATCTGCTGCGCGCAGCCTTGGCCGGCGGGCCGCTGGTGCTGTTCTCTGACGGCGCCGCCACACGGTCGTTCTGCTACGTCTCGGACTTCACCGAGGCCTGCCTGATGCTGCTGGTCATGCCCGAGGCCGATGGCGAGGCCTTCAACGTGGGCAACGCGGAAGAAGTCGCCATCGCCCAGGCCGCCCACACCATGGCCGAAGTGACCGCCAATCCGCCGCTGCCCGTGCTGTTCGAGAAAAGCGCCGAGACCGCGTATCTGGTGGACAACCCGCAGCGGCGCTGCCCTGACCTGAGCAAGCTGCACCGCCTTACCGGCTTCAGCGCCAGGGTGTCGCTGAAAGAAGGCTTGGGCCGCTCGCTCGCCTCGTACCGCGAGGAAAGCAACCCACTGCACCGCCCCAAGCGGGCGTCGTAATCGTCCCGTCACCCCGGCATGGGTCGGGGTGACGCCCTCTTTTCAGGATGATGCCATGCTGCCGCTGACCTTGGAGTCCGGGCGGGCTCAGCCGCCGCGCCTGCTGTGCCTGGGTGCCCATTGCGACGATATCGAGATCGGCTGCGGCGCCACGGTGCTGCGGCTGTTGGAAGCGTGGCCCGGCGCCCAGGTGCGCTGGGTGGTGTTCACCGGCTCACCCGCCCGCCAGGACGAAGCCCGCGCAGCCGCCCACATCTTCCTCGCCAAGGCGGGCGACGCGCGGGTGGAACTGCTGTCCCACCGCGAAAGTTTCCTGCCCCAGGCCTGGGGCGCGGTGAAGGAGGAATTCGAGCGCATCAAGGCCGATTTCGCCCCCAGCCTGATTCTGACCCACGCCCGCGACGACTTCCACCAGGACCACAGGATCGTTTCCGAGCTGACCTGGAACACCTTCCGCGACCATCTGGTGCTGGAATACGAAATCCCCAAATACGAAGGCGATCTGGGCAACCCCAATTTGTTCGTCCCAGTGGAGCGCAGCCACGCCGAAGCCAAAGTGGCGACGCTGATGAGCTGCTTCGAGACCCAGCGCAAACGCAACTGGTTCGACCCCACGACGTTCCTGGGCCTGATGCGCCTGCGCGGCGTCGGCTGCAACGCGCCGTCAGGTTATGCGGAAGCGTTCACAGCGCGAAAGATGGTGATCTGAGGCCTCAGCCCTGCTCGGCACAAACGTCCCGAACGCACCCGCGCAGCCAGCGATGGGCTGGATCGGCGTCCATCCGCGGGTGCCACAGCAAAGACACCGTGACCTCCGGCAGGGAGACTGGAAGCGAAAAGCTGTGCATGCCGGTGCGCAAAGTTCTGGTGTGTCGTTCGGGAACGCTGGCGATCAGGTCGGTGGCCCGCGCCAGCGCCAGCGCGGTGGAAAAACCACCGACGATGGTGATGATCTCACGCTCCAGCCCGAGCGAGTTCAAGACTTCATCAATGGGCCCCCTATGGAGCCCCTGCCGCGAGACGAGAATGTGCCTGCCGGTCGCATAACGGGAGGGCGTGATCTCGCCCTGACTTAGTGGGTGCCCCGCTCGCACGACGCCAATGAAGCAATCTCGGAACAAGGCCTGCGCACGCAATTCGGGACCAGTCGTCTTCCCTACAACGCCGGTTTCCAGATCGACGGCGCCGTCCCGAAGAGGCGCGCTGTCCTTGTTTGGCTTTTGCACGAAGCACAGCCGCACGCCGGGAGCTTCCTTGCCCATGCGGGCAATCAGTTCCGGCCCGAAACTCTCCACAAAACCCTCGCTGGTCCGCAGGGTGAAAGTCCGGACAAGTTGGTTGAGATCGAGCGTCTCGGCAGGGCGTAGAACCGCTTCCGCGTCCTGCACCAATTGACTGACCCGCTCGCGAAGTTCGAGCGCCCGCGGTGTGGGAACCAACCCCCGTCCGGCCCTGACCAACAGCGGATCGCCCGTGGTTTCCCGCAATCGCGCCAGCGCCCGGCTCATGGCCGACGGACTAAGGCGCAACCGTCGGGCCGCGCGCGCGACACTGCCTTCCGCGAGCAGCACATCAAGGGTGATGAGCAAATTGAGATCGGGTGTCCACATGGGACGAGCTTGATCTGATATGGCGTGAGACGCACGAATAAAATGCAAATGCTGCGTCTTCCGCCATGTCTGGCCAAGGACCTATGATTTCCGCTAGCGCCCCAAGACCTTCATTACAGGAATCAGAAATGGCCGCAGCGGAACGTACGAAGCAATGGGGCCTCGTCAGCCTGTCGCTCGCCATGTTGCTGTCCTCGCTCGACACCAGCATTGCCAATGTTGCCCTGCCCCATTTGGCACGGGCGTTTGCTGCCTCGTTCCAGGAAGTCCAGTGGATCGTGCTGGCCTATCTCCTCACTGCAACCACCCTGATCGTCAGCGTCGGGCGGCTTGGCGACATCATCGGCCGTCGGCGGCTGCTGCTGGCCGGGATCGCCCTGTTCACCGTGGCCTCGGCCCTGTGCGGGGTCGCGCCCACGCTGTGGCTGTTGATTGCCGGTCGGGCGGCACAGGGTCTGGGCGGGGCCATAATGATGGCCCTGGCCATGGCGTTTGTGGGGGAAACGGTTCCGAAGGCAAAGATCGGTCGCGCCATGGGCCTGCTCGGAACCATGTCGGCCATTGGCACGGCTCTCGGTCCATCGCTCGGCGGCGTTCTGCTCGCCGGGATCGGTTGGCGGGCAATCTTCCTCGTCAATGTACCGCTGGGTATCCTGACGTTCATTCTCGCCCATGGCGCCCTGCCCGTTGATCGCCAGAAAGCGAAGACGGATAGAGCCGGATTCGACCATATGGGCACGCTGCTGCTTGCGCTGACGCTCGCGGCTTATGCACTGGCCGTGACCATCGGGCACGGCAATTTCGGCGCGATCAACGCGGCTTTGCTGTTGGCTGCGGTCTTTGGCCTCGGCGTCTTCGTACTGGCCGAGGCGAAAGCGGCATCGCCTTTGATCCCATTGGCGATGTTCCGCGATCCAGTCCTGAGTGCAAGCCTCGCCATGAGCGCGCTGGTGGCGACAGTGGTGACGGCAACCCTGGTGGTCGGGCCTTTCTACCTGTCTCGCGCGCTCGGGCTCGATGCCGCGATGGTCGGATTGGTCTTGTCGGTCGGTCCGCTTGTGGCTGCGGCGACTGGTGTGCCAGCCGGTCGCCTTGCCGACCGCTTTGGCGCTCAACACGTGACCATGGTCGGGCTCATGGCAATGGCGGCGGGGTCCTTCAGTCTATCCATGATACCGCCGACGCTCGGAATTGCCGGCTATATCGCCCCCATCGTCATCATCACCGGTGGCTATGGGTTGTTCCAGACTGCCAACAATACCGCCGTCATGACGGATATCCGCCCGGACCAGCGGGGAGTGATTTCCGGCATGCTCAACCTGTCGCGTAACCTTGGCCGCATCACTGGCGCCTCCGTTATGGGCGCCGTGTTCGCGCTTGCATCGGCGACAACCGACGTCACGACGGCAAGCCCTGACGCCGTGGCCTCGGGTATGCGGATCACGTTCGCGGTCGCGGCGGCTTTGGTTATGGCCGCGCTCGTCATCGCGTTAGGAAGCCGGGGAAAGCGGCCTGCCACAATCACCCTCGCTCCCCCCTCCCCAAAAGATATTTAACCACCCTTTCTCGGACTTTAAGTTTCTTCGACATACCCGAAAGTGTGCGACAAGTCCGCCCACCCAAAAAATGGCTCCAAGCTTAAATCCTCTTTAAGTCCGCAGGCCTTAAACCGTCGCTCAAGCCGCTGGGGACGGCCCATCTCACACCTTTGGAATACTACCTCGGACGGTTCTATTGCTTCATGGCAATAACCTGGCACCACCATGGTGGTAATCCTTTCTTAATAGCGCCAGTCCAGCTTCCGGTTCCACAACGCATCCACAGCGAGAAGGAACGGTCGCTCCATGGCCTTCAATAAAGACCAGACCCCGACCAGCCCGATCCGGCAGGCACTTGCCACCTGCAAGGGCGCCGTCACCGCCGTCGCCCTGTTCAGCCTCTTCGGCAACGTGCTGCTATTCGTCTCCCCGCTCTACATGCTGCAAGTCTATGACCGCGTGCTGTCCAGCCGCAGCAGCTCGACCCTTCTGATGCTCACGTTGATCGCCGCCTTCCTGCTGGCGATCCTGGGCGCCATCGAAGCGATCCGTTCCCGTGTGCTGGTCCGTGCCGGCGCCCGCATGGATCAGGTTCTTGCCAACCGCACCTTCAACAGCCTGTTCGATCAGGCGGTGAAACAGCCCGGCACCGCCAGCGGCCAAGTGCTGCGCGACCTGGACAGCGTGCGCGATTTCGCCACCGGCCCGGCACTGCTGGTGTTCTGCGATGCCCCGTGGGCGCCACTGTTCATCGGCGTGACCTTCATGCTGCACCCGTTGCTGGGCCTCGTGACCCTGGTGGGCGGCATCCTGATCTTCGCCCTGGCCATCATCAACGAATTGAGCACCCGCAAGGCGCTCAAGGACGCCAGCACCATGTCGTTCCAGGCCACCGCCTTTGCAGACACGTCCTTGCGTAACGCCGAGGTGCTGCACGCCATGGGCATGATGCCCGGCATCGCCAAGCGCTGGCAGATGCGCCACGACACTGCTTTGGCCTTGCAGTCTCAGGCCGCCGACCGCGCCGGCATGCTGTTGGCCGTGTCCAAGTTCGTCCGCCTGTTCCTGCAATCCGCCATCCTGGGTGTCGGCGCTTGGCTGGCCCTGGACGACGCCATCACCGGCGGTTCCATCGTCGCCGCCTCCATCATCATGGGCCGCGCTCTGGCTCCCATCGAGATGGCCGTGGGTCACTGGAAAAGCTTCGTCGGAGCCCGTGGCGCCTATGCCCGCCTGAATGCCACCCTGGTTGCCGGCGCCAATCAGCCCAGCCGCATGGCCCTGCCCCGTCCCAAGGGCGCCGTTGCCCTGGAGCGTATCTTTGTGGTGCCGCCGGCCAGCCGCACCGCCATCATCAAGGGCGTGTCCTTCGCCCTGGAAGCCGGTGAAGTTCTGGGCATCGTCGGCCCGTCCGCCGCCGGCAAGTCGACCCTGGCCCGTGCCATGGTGGGTGTGTGGCCGGTGGGTTCGGGTGTGGTCCGTCTCGACGGCGCCGACCTTGCCACCCTGCCCCGCGATCAGGTCGGCCCGGCCTTGGGCTACCTGCCCCAGGACGTGGAATTGTTCGACGGCACCGTGGCCGAGAACATCGCCCGCTTCGGCGAGTTGGACGCCCACAAGGTGGTCGATGCCTCCATGAAGGCCGGCGTGCACGAGATCATCCTGGGCCTGCCCGATGGCTACGACACCCGTATCGGCGAAAGCGGCCGCGCCCTGTCCGGCGGTCAGCGCCAGCGTGTCGCCCTGGCCCGCGCCCTGTACGACAACCCCTCCTTCGTGGTGCTGGACGAGCCCAACTCGAACCTGGACACCGCTGGCGAGCAAGCCCTGGTGGAAGCAGTCGCCGGCTGCAAGGAACGCGGCGCCACCACCGTGGTGGTGACCCACCGCCTATCCATCCTGGGCACCGTCGACAAGATCCTGGTGCTCAACAACGGCGAGATCGAGCTGTTCGGCAGCCGTGACGAGGTCCTGAGCCGCCTGTCCCGTCCGCAAGTGGTCGCCAACCAGTCGCAGCCCAAGGCGGTTCCCGCCGCTGCCGCCGCCGCCACCGCCTGATCATCAGACCGGAGAACAACGACATGAACGCCATCGACCGCACCTTCATGCCCGCCAACGGCCCGGTTATCGATCTGCCGGTTGCTCCCACCGACTTCCGCAAGCCCATGATGACCGGCGCCGCCATCCTTGGCATCGCCTTGGGCGGGTTCGGCATCTGGGCCGGCTTCGCCCCCCTGGACAGCGCCGTGGTCACCGCCGGCACCGTGACCGTGGAGTCCAAGCGCAAGGTCGTGCAGCACCGCGAAGGCGGCATCATCGCCCAGTTGATGGTCAAGGAAGGCGAACAGGTCGCCGCCGGCACCGTATTGGTCAAGCTGAACGATGCCCTGGCCATGTCGCAGATGGGCACGCTGAAGACCCAGCTGGACGGGAAGATGGCCGAGCAAGCCCGCCTGATGGCTGAACGCGACGGCCTGTCCGAGATTGGCTTCCCCGCCGATCTGCTGGCACGCCAATCTGAGCCCAAGCTGGCTGAAATCCTGGCCCGCGAGCAGGATCGTTTTACTCAGCGCCGCAAGACCCTGAACGGCGAGCGGGGAATTTTGGACGCCCGAGTGTCCCAGCTGGAGTCCCAGCGTGAAGGCCGCTCGGGCCTGGAGAAGTCCAAGCATGACCAGTTGGCCCTGCTGCAACAGGAAGTGGAAGGCCTGCGCGGTTTAGCCGCTAAAGGTTATTACGCGGTCAACAAGCTGCGCGCCCAGGAACGTGAATTGGCCCGCATGCAGGGCGAGATGATGTCCGATGGCGCCGGCGCCACCCAGACCGATAAGGAAATCGGCGAAACCCGGCTGCAAATCCTGCAAGGCGAACAGAAGTTCCGCGAAGATGTCTCGACCGACCTGACCCGAGTAGAGACCGAGATGAACGACCTCGGCCAGAAGCTGGTGGCCTCCCGCGATGCCGTCGAGCGCTTGGCGGTGGTGGCGCCCGTGGCCGGCACGGTGCAGAACATCAAGGTCACAGGCATGGGCGCCGTGGTGCCGCCCGGCGGCGAGATGATGGAACTGGTGCCCGAAAACGACCGCCTGATTGTCGAGGCCCACGTCAATTCCCGCGACATCGACCGCGTCCATGCGGGGCAACCGGCGGAATTGCGCTTTACCGCCTTTGGCTCGCGCACCACCCCGGTAATCAAGGGAGAGGTGGACGTGGTCTCGGCCGACGCCACCACCGACCAGCAGACCCGCCAGTCAACCTATATCGCCCGCGTGGAAGTGCCCGAGGACCAGGCCGCCCGGCTGCCCCGCGCGCTGAAAGCCGGCATGCCGGTGGAAGTCATGCTGGAAGGCGGCGCCCGCACTCCGCTGCAGTACTTCATCAAGCCGCTGACGGATAATTTCGCCCGCGCGTTCAAAGAGCAGTAAAACAAACAACCGACACAATTACTGAAAAGCCCGCCAGAAATGGCGGGCTTTTTACTGTGTACCTAGAAAGTAGTACCTCCAAAGATGCCAAACAATACTTGATACATTCACACCTTGTTAACCCGCATCCGTCAAAGTCTTCATCAGGCACAGGGTGAAGTGTTTGCTCATGTTGTCTCCAACAGCAACAGTACCCGAGGTTATTTAATGGCTATCAACCCTCTTTCTTCTGCGGCCACCAACACGGAC
>JACMLB010000260.1 GCA_014379805.1 Rhodospirillales bacterium
AGGAAGATGGTCGACTTGGCCGGATCGATGCCGCAGGCCAAATACAAAGCGGCCATGCCCAAGGTGTTGGCGCGGAAGGCCGCAGGGTCGATGGCTTCGGGGATGGTAATGGCATGCAGATCGACCACGCAGAAGATGTTGTCGAACTGGTCCTGGTTCTCGGCCCACTGGCTGATGGCGCCGATATAATTGCCGATATGCAGCTTGCCGGTGGGCTGAACACCGGAGAAGACGCGCTTCTTCTGCTGGCCTGACATGCCGAAAATCTCCGTCCCTAAATGAAGGCGTAACTAATAGCGGGTCGATGGCGCAAAATCCAGCCATGGTGTCGTACTTGAAACGTCTCATGAACAAGCGTATCTAGCAAGGCATGAAACAGCACCCCGTCACGCCGCATCGCGGCGCCGTCAGCAACGCCACCGGCCGGTTCGAGCGCCACCGCGCCGAGGCCTTCCATGACGGCTGGGACTTACCGGAAGACGATTTGCCGCCCCTGCGGACCCAGGTCAGCGAGGATGCATGCGACGCGCAGCATCATCACCCGCAACACCTCGCCCGACGTGCCGTTCGACCGTTCCATCAATCCCTATCGCGGCTGCGAGCACGGCTGCATCTACTGCTTCGCCCGGCCCACCCATGCCTATCTGGGCCTGTCGCCCGGCCTGGACTTCGAGACCCATCTATTCGCCAAGCCCAATGCACCGGCGCTGCTGGAAAAGGAACTATCGAACCCGCGCTACCGTCCGGCGGTGATCGCCATCGGCACCAATACCGATCCCTATCAGCCCATCGAGCGCGAGCGCCGCATCATGCGCGGCTGCCTGGAAGTCCTGTCCGCCTTCCATCATCCGGTGATGATCACCACCAAAAGCCATCTGGTAACCCGCGATCTGGATATCCTGGGCCCCATGGCGGCGCGGCGGCTTGCCTCGGTGGCCATCAGCGTGACCACACTGGACCGCGACGTCTGCCGCACCTTGGAACCGCGCGCGGCCACCCCGGCCAAACGCCTGGACGCCATCCGTCAATTGGCGGCAGCCGGCATCCCCACCACGGTGATGGTGGCCCCGGTGATCCCCTGCGTCACCGACCACGAATTGGAGCGCATCCTGGAGGCCGCCCGCGCCAATGGGGCGACCGGCGCCGCCACCATCCTGCTGCGCTTGCCCAATGAGGTGAAGGATCTGTTCGCCGAATGGCTGGACACCCATGAGCCCGCCAAGGCCGCCCACGTCATGTCGCTACTGACCCAGACCCATGGCGGCAAGCCGTATGAAACGCGCTGGGCCACGCGCTTCAGCGGCACCGGCATCCACGCGGAACTGTTGGCCCAGCGCTTCGCTTTGGCCTGCAAACGCCTGGGCTTCCTGCCGCGCCATCAGAATTTGGACGCGACCCAATTCCGTAGGCGGGGGGATCAGCTGACGCTGTTTTAAGCGTGGCCCGCTTCGCCTGACAGCGCGCCGAAATCGATGCCCAGCTTGTGGATAGCCGCTTCCCATTTGTGGTCCAAATCGGGATCGAACAGCAACTTCTCATCCGCCGGCACGTTGAGCCACGCGTTCTCGCGGATTTCGCTGTCCAACTGGCCGGGGCTCCAGCCGGCATAGCCCAGGGCCAGCAGACATTTGCGCGGGCCGTCGCCCTCGGCGATGGCTTTCAGGACGTCCACCGTGGCGGTCAGGGCCACGCCCTCGGCCACCACCAGCGAGGTTTCGTGCATGTAATCGGCGGAATGCAGCACGAAACCGCGCCCCCCTTCCACCGGGCCGCCGAAATGCACCCGGATCTTGTCGCAATCGGGCGTCGGATCGATGTCCAATTGCTCCAGCAATTCGGGGAAGCTGAGGCCGTCGAACAGGCGGTTGACGACGATGCCCATGGCGCCTTCAGCGGTATGGGCACACAAATAGACCACCGAGCGCGCAAAGCGGGGGTCCTGCATTTGCGGCATGGCGATCAGCAACTGACCGGCGAGATAGCCTTGGAGTGTCATCATGGGCATAACCCACACATATGCCGGTGGACAGCCGAAAGCAACCCCGCCCCTTTGCGAGGCCAAAAATGAAAAGCGCCGTTCCATGACGGCCAGTTAAGTTGACGCGGGGCGGTCAGTTTGCTGTCTTGGCGGAAGCAAGGATGGGTGGTCCATGGAACGATTGGCGTTGAAGATTGTAGCGGTCCTGGCGGCGCTGTTCGCCAGCACCGCTTCATGGGCGGCAGAGCCCGGTTCTTCCGATTGGGTTGCCAATGAAACCGGCAAAATCCGCCTGATCGCCGCCACCACCGCCATGGGCGACGCCCGCGCGCTCAAGCTGGGCCTGCACTTCCAATTGGCGCCGGGCTGGAAAATCTATTGGCGCACCCCCGGCGATGCCGGCTATCCGCCCAAGATGAACTGGACCAATTCGGTCAATCTGAGCCAACCTGTAGTGTCATGGCCGGCGCCCAAGCGTTTCCAATTGGCCGGGCTGCAGAACCACGGCTATGCGGGCGAGGTGGTGCTGCCGCTGGATGTGCCGGTGACCCAACCGGGCGAGGCGGCGCAGGCCGTGCTGGCTGTGGATTACCTTGCCTGTGCGCAGATTTGCGTGCCGCAAGAGGCCAAGCTGACGCTGGACCTGCAGGCGGGCCCGGCGGAACCGTCCGCTTTCGTCCATGACCTCAGCCGCTTCATGGCTTTGGTGCCCGGCGATGGCGCCCGCCATGGCGTGACGGTGGAAAAGCTGGAAACGGTCGGCAGCGGCGACCAATCCTTCCTGCGCCTGACCGTCGGCGCCACCGAGCCCCTGGTTCATCCCGATGTATTCGTGGAACCGGCGGATGTCGCCAGTTTCGAAGCCCCCCGCGTGGCCTTGAGCAAGGACGGCCTGCACGCCACCATTGAATCACCGGTGGTGCCGGGCACTGTGCAGCGCCCCCTGGCCGACGGGCCGCTGACTATCACCCTGACCGATGGCGGACGCTCGCTGGAGACAACGCTGGTCCCGGTCGTGGGGACGGGCGCCGCCATGGCCGAACCCGCGCCGTCGAACGCCCTGGCCGGCATGCTGCTGGTAGCCCTGCTGGGCGGGTTGATCCTGAATTTGATGCCCTGCGTGCTGCCGGTTTTGTCCATCAAAGTGCTGGGCGCGCTGAGCCATGGCGGAGCCGAGCGCGGCCATGTGCGCGCCGCTTTCTTAGCCTCGGCCACCGGCATCGTGGCTTCGTTCCTGGCGCTGGCGGGCGCCGCCGTAATGGTGAAATCCGCCGGTCAGGCGGTGGGCTGGGGCATCCAGTTCCAGCAGCCCATGTTCCTGGCGGTGATGATCGCCCTGCTACTGCTATTCGCCACCAATCTGTGGGGCTGGTTCGAAATCCGCCTGCCCGCCGCGTTCATGAGCGTGGGCAGCGGCGGCATGGCCCACCATACCCTGCTGGGCCATTTCCTGTCGGGCGCGTTTGCCACCCTGCTGGCGACGCCGTGCTCGGCACCGTTCCTGGGCACAGCCGTGGGCTTCGCCCTGGCGCGCGGTCCGGCGGAGATCATGGCGATCTTTGCCGCCCTGGGTCTGGGCATGGCACTGCCCTATCTGGCCGTGGCCGCACGGCCCGATCTGGCCCGCCGCCTGCCCAAGCCGGGCGCCTGGATGGTCACGGTCAAGAAGGTCATGGGCGCCGCTTTGGCCGCCACCGCCCTGTGGCTGGCCAGCATCCTGGCCACCCAGACCGGATTGCTGGGCGTCGCCACCCAGGCGAAAACCGACATCGTCTGGGCCGAGTTCGACCAAGGCGCGCTAAGCCAAGCGGTGGCCGGCGGTAAGGTGGTGTTCGTGGACGTCACCGCCGATTGGTGCATCACCTGCAAGGTCAACAAGGCCGCCGTGGTGGAACGGGGCGAAGTCGCCAAACGCCTAAGCACCGGCACCGTGCTGCCCATGCGTGCCGATTGGACCAAGCCCGATGATGGCATCGCCCGCTATCTGGCCTCGTTCGACCGCTACGGCATCCCCTTCAATGCCGTTTACGGCCCTGGCGCCCCTGATGGCATCGCCCTGTCGGAACTGCTGACTGAAGCGGACGTGCTGGCGGCGCTGGATAAGGCGGCGGCGCGGTAGGTTTTGGCTCGTCATCCCGGGTCTACGCCCGGGATGACGAGGGTAGGTGGGTTACAGGAACAGGAAGTCGGTTGCAGTCAGGCCGGTGACGTTATTCACCGTAATGGACGCGGCATTGCCCTGTGGGCTGAAGGTGCCGAGGTCGATGATGGTATCGCCGCCGGTTTCAGTGACCGCGCCGGTCACATCGGCAAAACTGAGCGGCCCGCCACCCGCAGCTGAGAAGCCACGCATGACGATAAGGTCGGTGGCGGTACTGAAGCCCTGGATGGTGTCGTTACCCTCGCCGGGCCCGAAGATGAAGAGGTCGCGGCCTGCCCCGCCGGTCAACTGGTCGTTACCGTTGCCGCCTTCCAGCACGTCGCGGCCCTGGCCCCCGTTCAGGGTGTCATTGCCATTGCCGCCAAGCAGCCAATCATTGCCCGCATTGCCGCGAAGCGTATCGCCACCGGTGTTGCCGTGAAGCTGATCGGACCCGCTGCCGCCGGTCAACCGGTCGGCGCCATTCTCACCTTCCGCCACGATGGGCGTCGATGTGCCCTGGCCGTTCAGCGTATCAGCCCCGTCACCGCCACGAAACGTGACCTCGTCAATGCCACTGCCCGACAGATTCTGAACGGTGAATTGGTCATTGCCGCCCAGGCTTTGCAGCTCCAGCGCCTCCACCCGCTGAATGTCCAACTGGAATGACCCTGGGTTCTGCCGTTGGAACAGCGCGTCAGCGCCGCCAAGGCCAAGGCTGAAGTTCTCGCCATTGGGATTGCCCTCGACCACCACGGTGTCGGATCCCTGTCCGCCATCCATAGTGTCGGAACCGTCGCCATTGGTCCACACCAGGACGTCATCGCCCTGATTGCCGTTGACGGCATCTGCACCCCGGTCGCCGAACAACACATCGGCACCTTGGCGGCCGTTGAGCGTGTCGGCACCCGCGCCGGCGAGAATCAGATCGGCGGCGTTGCCACCATTAAGCGTTTCGGGCTGTGAGGTTCCGAGTACGATATTGTTGATGGGTGTAGCCGGAAGAACTGGCATTGGTGGTCCTCCTTGTATCCCCCTCTGGACAAGGGAACGCGCAAGGAAGCCCTGCCTACCGGCGCGCGATGGTAGCTATTCCCATGTGCGAACCACACCTCCGCTAACGCAACAGTCCCGGCGGCTGCGCCACCGGTGCCAGCGGCAGACTGGGCGCTTCCAGCCCGACGCCCTCCTCGTCCGCGTGGATTTCATCCTCGAATTCGGACGACATGCCTTCGGTCAGGTCAGACAGGAAGGCATCGCGCCAGGTCTCCACCGTGTTGGCCTCGATCACCTTCATCATGGCGCGCCAGCGTTCCACCCGTTCGCCGCGCGGCATGGTCAGCGCTTTGGCTAAGGCGTCGGCGACCTCGTTCACGTCGAAGGGATTGACGATCAGGGCGCTGGTCAGCTCGCGGGCGGAACCGGCAAAACGCGACAGCACCAGCACGCCGGGATTATCGGCCTGTTGCGCCGCCACATATTCCTTCGCCACCAAATTCATGCCGTCGCGCAATGGCGTCACCAGCCCGACGCTGGCGGCCCGGTAGAATCCGGCCAGGGAGGCGCGGTCGTATCCCTTGTTGATATAGCGGACCGGCTGCCAGTCGAATTCGGCGAAGCGTCCGTTGATGCGCCCGGCAGCACTTTCCAACTGCCGTTTCAGCGCCCGGTAGCGGGCCACGTCTTCCCGCGACGGTGCGGCGATCTGCATGAACTCGAAGGCCCGGCTGAATTCGGGATGGCATTCCAGCAGGCATTCGATGGCGTCAAAGCGGTGCGGCAGGCCCTTGGAATAGTCCAGCCGCTCTACCCCCAGAATAAGCTGACGACCTTGCAGCGAATCGATGAGTTGCTGGGTCTCGGGCGCGTCGGCTTGGACTTCGGCCAGTTCGGCGAAAGCATTGGTGTCGATGCCGATGGGATAGGCTTCCGTCTTGGCATAGCGGCCAAAAGCGCTGAAATGCCCGTTCTCGCCCACATCGCCGCTGATTTCGCCTGCCACATAGCCCAAGAAGGCGCGCACGTCATCGCGCGTCTGGAAGCCCACCAGATCATAGGCGCACATGGCGCGCACCAACCGCCGATGGCCGGGCAGGGCCACCAGCAATTCGGGCACAGGGAACGGGGTGTGCAGGAAGAAGCCCATGCGGTTGGTCACCCCCAGCCGCCGCAATTCGTCGCCCAGTGGGATCAGATGGTAATCATGGACCCAAACCACGTCGTCGGGCCGCAACATGGGCGCCAAAGCGGCGGCGAAGGCAGCGTTGACCCGCAGATAGCCCTCATAGCTTTTACGCGAGACCTCCAGCAGGCCCAGACGGAAATGGAACAGCGGCCACAGGGTCGAATTGGAAAAGCCGTTGTAGAATTCCTCGTAATCCTGCCGCGTCAGGTCGGTGGTCACATAGGTGATACCCCTTTGGGTCATGGACTTGGGCGGCGGCACGCGATCCTCGGCCACCTCACCCGACCAGCCGAACCACAGCCCGCCATGGCGTTCCAGTGATTCCTTCAGCGCAACCGCCAACCCGCCCGCCTGCGCCCCCTTCTTCGGCACGCTGACCCGGTTGGACACAATCACCAATCTGCCCACGGCATTCTCCCTTGGCTGGGAGGCCGGCCCTAGACGACCGGCCATGCTGCCTAAATGGGCAGGGCCGGTGAACTCCCCAAGTCGGATGATGCGGTACGCCGATGGTAGGAGGGGTTAGATGCCGCGCGATTCCTTGGCGCCCTGGCGGGCCAGTTCGTCGGCCCGTTCGTTTTCCGGGTGGCCGGAATGGCCGCGCACCCAGTGCCAACTAACATTATGGCGGCTGGCCGCTTCTTCCAGCGCCTTCCACAGATCGTCGTTCTTCACCGGCTTCTTGTCGGCGGTCTTCCAGCCGCGCGCTTTCCAGCCGCGCAGCCACTCGGTCATGCCCTTCTTGACATATTCGCTGTCGGTATAAACCTCGACCGTGCAGGGCCGGGTCAGGGCGTTCAGCCCCTCTAGCACCGCCATCATTTCCATGCGGTTGTTGGTGGTCGGGTTCTCGCCGCCCTTGAGCTCTTTCTCCAAGCCTTTGAAGCGCAGGATGCAGCCCCATCCGCCGGGGCCGGGGTTACCGGAACACGCACCGTCGGTGTAAAGCTGGACGAGGTCTTGGGGAGTGTCAGTCATTCGATTCCGTAGGCGCCGGGGCCGGTGATGCCCTGATGGAAGCGCAGTTTGCGGTAATATTCCAGCGGGTCCTTACGCTTGACGAAGGCGCCCGCCGGGGTGTTGAGCCAATCATACAGCCGGGTCAGCAGGAAGCGCATGGCCGCCCCCCGCGCCAGCAGCGGCAGGGCCTGCAATTCATCCACCGATAGGGGCCGCACCTTGCGGTAGCCGTTCAACATCAGCATGGCCTTGGTGGCATTGAAGCTGCCATCGGGCTCGAAGCACCAGGCGTTCAGGCAGATGGCGATGTCGTAAGCCAACGCGTCGGTGCAGGCGAAATAGAAATCGATCAGGCCCGAGACCTTCTCCACATGGGTCGCCTTATCGGCGCGGAAGAACACATTGTCGGGGAACAAATCGGCGTGGATCAGGCCCATGGGCAGGGTCTTGGGCCAGTCGCGCTCCAGCGCGGTCAATTCGGCCTCGATATACCCTGACAGACCGGGCGAAACCTCGTCGGCGCGGGCGCGGGCGGTCTCGAACAGCGGGCGCCAGCCGGACACGGACAAATCATTGCCGCGCGAATAGGGGAAGTCGGCACCCTTCAAATGCATCTCGGCCATGGCGGCGCCCAAGGCGGCGCAATGGGCCAGAGTCAAACGCCGCGCTGACATGCCGGTCAGGAAGGTGACAATGGCGGCGGGACGGCCGCACAACTCTCGCAAACTGATGCCGTCACGGCCATGCAGCGGCGTCGGGCAAGCCAGCCCACGGGCGGCCAGATGCTCCATCAGCCCCAGGAAGAACGGCAGATCCTCCGGCTTGGTGCGCTTTTCGTAGAGCGTGAGGATGTAATTGCCGCGATCGGTCTGCAGCAGGTAATTGGA
>JACMLB010000261.1 GCA_014379805.1 Rhodospirillales bacterium
CGGGCGGCGGCCCAGGGCGGCGGCCACGTCGGGGGCCACCACCAGGACCAGACCGCGTCCGGGGCGGTGGGCGGCTTCCTTCAACGCCATGCGCAAGGCGGCGAAGGCCACCGAATCGGCGTTGGCGCTGGTGCCGCGTTCCTGCATCAGCTCGGGCAAGGACGGGCCTTTGCGTTCGCGGGTCATTTCCACCAAACCCAGCGGCGTCACGCCGATCACATGGGTGGCGACCGGGTCGCGTGCCACTGCCTGTTTCAGTGCGGCAACCAGCTTGAACAAGGCGCCCTTGCCGCCGCCCGAGACGAAATCCACCACCATCTGGCCGGCGATGTTGCGCAGGCGCAGCTGGCGGGCGATGACGCCCACGGCTTGCGTGTTGGCCTCGGCTGCGGTGGCGCCGCCGGAATCCACGTCGATGGCGGTCAACGCCGCTGTGGGTTCGATGGTGACCCGCCCGCCGCAGACCAGCGGCACCACGGTGGCGCAGGCGGCGGCGATGGAGTCCTCCACGTCGTACAAGTCGAACAGCGGGCCGTCGCGGTGGATTTCGATCAAGCCGCCGAAGCGGGCGCGAGCGGCGGCCTGCAATTGAGGATCGTCCACCAGCACGCGGGCCACACCGGGATTGTCGGACAGCAGCCGCAGCAGCGGGTCGGGATGCAACAGCAGCGCCGGTGCCTTAGCCCCTGCCGCGCGGGTCTGGATGTCGGCCCAATCGGCGCGCAGTTGCGACAGCTCGAATTCCAGCTCGCTTTTGTCGGCGGTGGTGGCGTGGGTACGCACCACGACGCCCTCGCCCTCTTCCATCAGCGGTTCCATCCAGCCCAGCAGGCGCTCGCGCTTTTCATCGGACAGCTTGCGCGACACGTTGAGGCCGGGTCGGAACGGCGAATAAGCCAAGCAGCGGCCCGCCAGGGAAACGTCGGATGTCAGCGCGCAGCCCTTGCCGCCCTGGGCGTCGGCCTTGACCTGCACCAGCACGGCGGCGCCTTGGGTCAGTCCCTTGGCCGACAGGAAGCCCGGCTTGTCCTGGCCGATATCCACAAAGACGGCGCCCAGCTTGTGGGACACCTCGACCACGCGGCCCAGGATGACCGCACCGGCCAGCAATTCGGGGCGCACCAGCACCAGATCGGCCAAGCGGCCATCACGGACAACGGCAAGGCGGGATTCACCCGGCCCCCAGGAATACAGGATCTCAGTTGCCATGGAGGCCGACGCCTTTGAGAAGGGTGGCGGTCTCGTACAGAGGCAAGCCGACCACGTTGGTATAGGACCCGTTCAATTGACGCACCAGTGCCGCAGCCAAGCCTTGGATGGCATAACCGCCGGCCTTGCCGTGCCACTCGCCCGAGGCGATGTAGGCTTCGATCTCGCCGTGATCAAGGCGCTTGAAGGTGACGACAGTGGTCACCGCGCGGGCGTGCAGCTTGCCATCGGGCGCCAGCAGCACCAGCCCGCCATGAACGCGATGACGGCGGCCCGACAGCAACTCGATGCATTTGCGCGCGGTACGTTCGTCTTCCGCCTTGGGCAGAATGCGGCGGCCACAGGCGACCACCGTATCGGCGGCCAGGATGAAGCGGCCGGGGTGGCGTGCGGCGACAGCGCGGGCCTTTTCCTCGGCCAGACGCTGGGCATGGGGCAGCGGCAATTCGCCCTTTTTGGGGGTCTCGTCCACATCGGCGGGATCGACCACGCCGGGGATCAGGCCGATCTGGCGCAACAGATCGAGCCGGCGGGGAGACGCCGAGGCTAGGACCAGCCCGGGAATCTCGACGGGAAAGCCCGTGCTACCTTGATTGGGAATGTACTTCGCCCCTGCTTTCGTAACCGGCGGAATAAGTGCGGCCTTGGCCATGCAAGGTCAAGGATTTTAGGTCTTTGGTGGGCCGGCACAAAAAAGGGCGCCCCGCAGGCGCCCTTTTCCGTATGGCTTCTGAACCGCCTCAGCCTTCCTTTTTCGGCTTGGGCAGGTCCAGCTTGAGGTGCAGTTCGCGCAGGCGGGGCGATTCCACTTCCGCCGGGGCGCCCATGAGCAGGTCCTGGGCCTGCTGGTTCATGGGGAACAGGATGACCTCGCGGATATTGGGCTGGTCGGCC
>JACMLB010000262.1 GCA_014379805.1 Rhodospirillales bacterium
GTCAGCAGATTGCAGAACTCCACCGTCTCGGCGGTGATCTGGTCTTCGGTGCAGAAGATGTGGGCGTCGTCCTGGGTGAAGGCGCGCACCCGCATGATGCCGTGCAGGGCACCCGACGGTTCGTAGCGATGGCACGACCCGAATTCGGCCATGCGCAGGGGCAGGTCGCGATAGCTTTTGATGCCCTGGCGGAAAATCTGCACGTGGCAGGGGCAGTTCATGGGCTTGACCGCCAGATGGCGTTCGTCCTGAGTCTTGATGGTGAACATGGACTCGGAGAACTTGTCGGCGTGGCCCGAGGCCTCCCACAGGGAGAAGTCCACCAGCTGCGGGGTCTTCACTTCCTTGTAGTCGGTGGCGTCCAGGCGGCGGCGCATGTAGTCCTCGACGGCGCGATACAGCGTCCAGCCCTTGGGGTGCCAGAACACGGCGCCGGTGGCTTCTTCCTGCTGATGGAACAAATCCATCTCGCGGCCCAGGCGGCGGTGATCGCGCTTTTCCGCCTCTTCCAGCATGTGCAGGTAACCGTCCAGGTCCTTCTTGTCGAACCAGGCGGTGCCGTAGATGCGCTGAAGCATTTCGTTGCGGGAATCGCCACGCCAATAGGCGCCCGCCAGTTTCATCAGTTTGAACGCCTTGCCCAGCTTGGCGGTGGACGGCAGATGCGGGCCACGGCACAAATCGATGAAGGCACCCTGGCGGTACAGGGAAATCTTCTGGTTGGCCGGGATGGACGAGATGATCTCGGCCTTATACGCCTCGCCCTGCTCCAGGAAGAACTTCACCGCGTCGTCGCGGTCCCATTCCTCGCGGGTGATGGTTTCGTTGCGGTCAACGATCTCGGCCATGCGCCGCTCGATCTTTTCCAGATCCTCGGGCGTGAACGGGGTCGGACGGGCGAAGTCGTAATAGAAGCCGTTTTCGATGCTCGGGCCGATGGTGACCTGGGTCTCGGGATACAGTTCCTTCACCGCCTCGGCCATGATGTGGGCGGCATCGTGGCGCAGGATTTCCAGCGCGTCGGCACCATCCTTGGCGGTGACAATGGCAAGCTTGGTGTCAGCAGTCAGAATGGTCGAGAGGTCCAGCAAGGCGCCATCGATGCGGATGGCCAGCGCGGCCTTGGCAAGGCCGGGGCCGATGTCCTTGGCGACGTCCAGACCGGTGACCGGGCCGGGAAATTCGCGGACGCTGCCGTCGGGGAGCGTAATGGCGACCATGGGAACTCTCTTCTGCTTAGAACGTATGGAAACGGGGGACTGTAAGGGGTTTGCCCCCCAAGTCAAGGCGTGCGAAGGGTTGCCCCCCGCCGCAAGGTGATCAGCGCCACCTCAGGCCGCGAGTTGAAGCGCAGCGGTGGGGCGCTGGAGCCGGTGCCGGTCGAGGTATAGCCCTGCAAGCGGCCATGGCGCCACGCGCCCTTGGCGAGGTGGCGGTGGTAGTCCAGCGCTGTGAACACCGGACGCCCACCGGGCAGGCAGACTTGGCCGCCATGGGTGTGGCCGGACAGGTACAGCGCGTAGCCCTGTTGCTCTGCCGGGTCCACCAGATCGACCGTGTGCACCAGGGCAATGCGGAAGCCGTCATGGCGCGAGGCCAGGGCGGCCTCGGCGGCGGGGGAGTGGAAGGCGAAGACATCGTCGGTGCCGACCATGTGCAGATGCTCGCCCCGGCGGGTCAGGGTGACCGCCTCGTTGACCAGCACGCGCACGCCCAATGGGTCCAGTGCCTCCACCAGATCGGCACGGTCGTGGTTACCGAGGACTGCCAGAATGCCGTCGGCAGGGCGGAGCGCCGCCATCACCGGGGCCAGCATGTGGGCGGTCTCGGGCGCGGACGGTTCGCCGAAGGTTTGGAAGTCGCCGGTGATGACCGCCAGATCGGCGGCGACGCGGCTCAACACGGCGGGCAGCGCGTCCAGCAGGCCCGGCACGGTGCCCACATGCAGATCGGACAGATGCAGGATGGTATAGCCGTCAAAGGCCGGCGGCAGATGGGGGAAGGTGAAGTCCACCGGGGTCAGGGCGACCGTGCGGGCGTTGCGCAATCCCCTTTGGTACAGGCCGGTCAGCCTTGCCGTCAGGCCCAGCGCCGCCTCGACGGCAAAGAACATCGGCAATCCCTTGGGCCGTTCGCCGGTCAGCGAACTGCGCTTGCCGGTATGCGCCAGCCGTGTTTCCAGGTGGTTTCGGGTATGGCGCCAAAGCTGGCGATGCTCGTCATGGATACGGCTCACGCGCGTCCCCCAATGCGGCTTTAAGGCCCCAGCAGACCGGCAATGGCGGCTTCGACCTCGGCCACCGGCAGCTCGGCCAGGACCGGGCGGCGCAGCACCAAAACCCGGCCACGGGGTGCACAAAGAGTGGGGTCTGATTCGTGGGAGAACAACACCACCGATGGGCAGAGGGTAGCCGCGATCAAATGCATGGGGCCGGTATCGTTACCCAAGGCCAGCACTGCCTGACGCCCCAACCCGAGGATATCGAGGAACTGGGTTTTGCCGGTCAGGCTGACCGCCTGGGGGCAGGCGGCGCGGACAAGGTCGATCTCGGCGCGCTCCGCCTGGGTGCCCAGCAGCACCGGAGTGGTTCCCCGCGCGGCCAGCCATTGGGCCAAGGCGGCAAAATTCTCGGCGGGCCAGCGCTTGGCCGGGCGGTGGGCGGCACCGCCGGGGCACAGCAAGGCGAAGGGATGGGGCAGGCCGAAGCGGCCCACATCACCGTCTGCCCAGGACAGATCGGCGGGCGGCACGGATTCGATGCCGGCCATGGACAATTGCTCGGCTTGGCGTTCCACCGTGTGCATGGCATCGCGGTCGGGATTGGTATGGGGCAATGCGCAGCCGGCGGCGATGCCCGACCATTCCACGCTTTGGCCCATAAGGCGGAAATACCAGGACGAACGGTCCGAGGTCTGAAGGTCGTAGACCCGGTCAAAACGTCCGCCGCTGAGGCGCCGACGCAGGCGCAGCACACTGGTCACCTGCCACATCTTGGGCTTGTCGTCGACCCACACATGGTCGAACCACGGGCTGGCAGCGGCCAAGGCGGCGTAGGGCCGCGTGGTCAGCAGGGTAATTTCCGCATCAGGGTGGTGTTGGCGGATGGCTGCGAACGGCCCAAACGCCTGAACGAAATCGCCCAGGGCGCCGAGTTTTATCACCAGGATGCGATTGGTCATCTTGCCCTCATGCGGAGGCGCCCCGCGCCGCCGTCGCTACACTCGTCATCCCGGGCGAAGACCCGGGATCCATCTCGGGTGCACCCCAAAAGAATAAGGGGGACGCGAATGAAAACGAATAAGAACGAATGCTAGGCGCACTGCCGGGGTCGGCTCAGGACCATTCGTTTTTATTCGTTTTCATTCGTGTCAAAAATCTTGCTGTCCCACCATGGACCCCGGATCGGCGCTACGCTTGTCCGGGGTGACGAAGGATAAGGACCTACGCTGCCTCGGGGTCCACCGGCTGGATGTTCTGCACCACCGGGGGAGCGCCGGCCAGCAGTTCGCCATAGACTTCCAAGGTGCGGTTGCACATGGATTCCTTGGTGAAGTTGGCGCGCACGAAGCTTTGCGCCAGTTCGGCCATGTCGCCGCGCTCTTCCGCCGACAGCGCCAGGAAGCGGGCCAAGGCGTCAGCCAGGGACTTCGGGTCACCCGGTTCGGACAGCCAGCCGGTGCGGCCCGGCAGGATGGTTTCGCGCGGGGCGCCGTGAGAGGTGGCGATGACCGGACGGCCCATGGCTTGCGCCTCGACCACCACGCGGCCAAAGGCTTCCGGATCGGTGGAGGCCGAGACGGCGATGTCAGTCAGCATGTAGGCGGCGGGCATATCGTTGCACTCGTCCACCAGATGCACCACGTCGGTCAGGCCCAGCGAGCGGATCAGATCGAGCAATTCCTGGCGATAACCGGTGCGGCCCTGGTCCGAGCCCACCAGCAGACAGCGCACGTCGTGGCGGCCCAATTCGGCCAGGGCGCGGATCAGCACTTCCTGGCCCTTCCAACGGGTTAGCCGGCCGGGCAGCATGATGACCGGGAAGCCGTCGGGCAGGCGCCAGCGATGGGCCAGCTGGATGATGCGCTCGGGGCTGACGCGCACGGAGTCGAACTTCTTCAGATCGACGCCACGATGGATGACGCGGATTTTCTCGGGCGTGGTGCCGTAGACGCGGCGCGCGTGCTCGGCGATGAATTCCGAGATGGCGATTACCCGCTCGCCCCGGGTCATCACCGAATTGTAAATATGCTTGAGCCCGAACCAGCCCAGATTATAGGTGCCATGGAAGGTGGTCATGAAGCGGGCGCCGGTGCGATGGGCGGCGGCCATGGCGCTCCACGCCGGGGCGCGCGAGCGGGCATGGACGATGTCCACGCCGTGTTCGCGGATCACCGCTTCCAGGCGCTTGATGTTTTGGCGCATGACCAACGGGTTCTTGCTGGCCATGGGCAATTCCACATGGATGGCGCCGCAGCGGGTCAGCTCGCGCACCATGGGACCGCCTTGGGAGGCGACGACAGCCTTCCACCCGGCTTCGACCAGTGCTTGGGCGACCTCGACGGTGCCGCGCTCGACCCCGCCGGTGACCATGGCGGGCAGGACCTGCAGCACCACGGGTTGACGGCCTTCGGCCGTACCGGGTTGACGGCCTTCGCGTGGAACCGGTTGACCTGCGGCGGTCTCAAGGGCATCGATGGGAGTGGTTTCGTCCATGGGCATGCGTAAAGGATTTCAAAATGGCTGACACGACGGGCGGGGCTTCCCGGATTGCCGGGCCGGGGATATTAGCACGCGGCGACGGCGCGTCCATGGCCTACCATCGAGTTGAAGGCAACAATCCGGGCGTGGTGTTCCTGCACGGCTACCGCTCGGACATGGACGGCGGCAAGGCGCTGGCCCTGGAAGAGTTCTGCCGCCGCACCGGCCGCGCCTTCCTGCGCTTCGACCTGTACGGCCATGGCAAAAGCTCGGGCGCTGTGGAAGACGGCACCATCGGACGCTGGGCCGACGATGCCGAAGCCGCCCTGACCGAACTGACCGAGGGTCCGCAAATCCTGGTGGGCTCCAGCCTTGGCGGCTGGATTGCCACGCTGGCGGCGTTGCGCATGCGTCACCGCATCGCCGGGCTGGTGGGCATCGCCGCCGCCCCCGACTTCACCGAAGACCTGATGTGGGGCGAATTCACCCCTGAGCAGAAGCGCCAGATGCTGGAACAGGGCCATGTGGTGCTGGAGAATTGCTATGAGCCGGAAAACCCCTGGACCATCCCGCGCCGCCTGATCGACGAGGGCCGCAACCACCTGCTGCTGCGCGACGCCGTCAACCTGAATTGCCCGGTGCGCCTGATCCAGGGCCAGAAGGACGCGGACGTGCCATGGCAAACCGCGTTGCGTCTGGCCGATTGCCTGACGTCGGCGGACGTGGAGGTTACCCTGGTCAAGGACGGCGACCACCGCCTGTCCCGCGACGAGGATCTGGCCCGGATGGTCCGCGTGGTGGAGCAGTTGGCAGGCTAGCCCCTCCTTATGACCGCATTGCGGATATATCCGCGATGCGGGTATAGTGGTGGCCATGATCCGCTCGTTCCACGACGCCGACAGCGAAGCATTGTTTTGGGGCCGCCGCCCTAAGCGGCTGCCGCCCGACATTCATCGGGTCGCCCAACGCAAGCTGCGCCAGCTGCATGCGGCGGAGGTGCTGCTGGATCTACGGGCTCCGCCGGGCAACCGGCTGGAACCGTTGAGGGGAGATCGGGCCGGTCAGCACAGCATCCGCATCAATGACCAATGGCGGATTTGCTTCGTTTGGACTGATGCCGGCCCGGAACGGGTCGAGATTGCCGATTATCACTAGGAGGTCACCATGACCGACCGCGATTTGCCGCCAATCCACCCCGGAGAACAGCTGCGGGAGGAATTCATGAAGCCTTTGGGCCTGAGCGCATATCGGCTCGCCAAGGATATCGGCGTGCCCGTCAGCCGGATTCAGGCCATCACCGACGAGGAGCGCGGCATCAGCGGCGACACCGCCCTGCGGCTTGCCCGCTATTTCACCACCACGCCCGAATTTTGGCTGAACCTGCAGCGCGACTACGAGCTGGAACTGGCCCAGATTCAGGTGGGCGAACAATTGGCCGCCATTCACCCGCACGCAGCAGAGTAACCCATCAGCTGAACCGCTCACCCACCGCCGCATTTTCCAGCCAGCGGACCATGGCGGACGTCCCTGGCTCACCCTCCTGCGGCGCCCAGGCGGCGAAATTTTTGTCTGTGGCGGGGACGTAGGGTCCGGGCTTCACTTCGAAGGCGATGGTTCCCGGTGCTAGCGCCACCACGCTGTGCCAAGCGCCCACCGGCACCTGGGCCAGACGCGCGCCGCCGGGGATGAGCTGAACGCGTTGGATTACGCTGCCCTCATCATCAAAGATCAGCACCGCGCAGGCGCCTTCCAGCACCACGAACAATTCCCACACCCCATCGCCATGACGATGGGGGCGCACATAAGTGCCGGGCTCCAGGGCAATCACCACCCGCTGCACCGGATCAGTCAACTCATCGTGCAAATTGAAATGGGTGCGCCGGCGGGGGACTTCACGGGCGAGGTCGCTCATCCGTTCCAATTGCATCGCATCGACGACCTTCATGCCGGCTTGCCCTTTAAAACCCGTGCCATCACCCGAAACACCAGCGGCGCCGCCACGATCACCATGACCACCCGCAGCACGTGGTGGGTGGAGACGAACGCCACGTCCTGGCCCAGGGACAGGGCGATCAGGCACATCTCGGCGATGCCGCCCGGGACGAAGGCCAGCAGCAATAGGGGGAACGGCTGTCCCGTCAACCAGCTCAGGCCCGCCGCACCGCCGGCGCTGATGACGACCATAATGGCGGTGGAGCCCAAGGCCACCTTGGCGGTGCCGGCCACGTCGCCCCAGCGCAGGCCCGAGAAGCGGGCACCCAACCCGGCGCCGGTGACCACTTGGGCGAGGATGACCAGTTCAGCCGGCGGATGCGCTGCGGTGACGCCGGCCAGATGCAGGACGGCGCTGGCGGCCATGGGGCCGATCAAGCCAGCGGCGGGAAAGCGCAGCACGCGGGCAAGCAGCGCCCCGCCCACGCCGCAGGCGGCGAGCATGACCCCATCCAACGGCGGTAAATCCATCAGCGCGCCCATGGCGCTGGTCATGGAGCCGCCATGCACGCCGGTGACGAGGCGGAAGCCCAAGGGGATGGCGAAGACGATCAGCAGGATGCGCAGGGCGTGGATCATGGCGATGGTGCGCTCGTCACCGCCCATGGCGCCGCCGGTCATGACCATCTCGTTCAACCCGCCCGGCGCCGCCGAAAAATAGGCGGTGATGATGCCTAATCCGGCGACGCGGCGCAGATAGGCCATAACCAGCACTGTGGTGGCGGCCATGGCGACGAACAAAGCGGTCAGGCTGACCGACCATTGCGGCACTTGGCCCCACAAAGCGGGCGTGAACGCGCTGCCCAGCATGAGCCCCAGCACGGCGATCATCACCGAGCGCAAACTTAACGGCACCATCTGCCGGGCGCCCGACAACGCCGCCATGGTGCAGGCGGTCATGGAGCCCAGCATCCACGGCAACGGCAAATCCAGCAGGAAGAACACGGTGCCGCCGCCGCCCCCCAGCGCCAAGGCCAGGACGATCGCGCGGGCGCGGGCATACCCCGTCACGGCACGAATTGCTCGGCGATGATGCGTTCTTCCAGATTATGCTCGGGGTCGAACAGCAAGGTCAGGTCGATGGAGCGGTCCTCGAAGACATCCACCTCGGTGACGTCGCGGGCCTCGGTGTAATCGGCCACCGCCGAAACCGGGCGCTTGTCGGATTCCAGCACCTCGAAGCTGACCTTGGCGGTGTGCGGCAGCAAGGCGCCGCGCCAACGCCGGGGGCGGAAGGCGGAAATGGGGGTCAGGGCCATGATGCCGGCGCCCAGGGGCACGATGGGGCCGTGGGCCGACAGATTATAGGCGGTGGACCCGGCGGGGCTGGCCACCAGCACGCCGTCGCAGATCAGTTCCTCCAGCCGCTCTTTCCCATCGATGCGGATGCGCACCTTGGCAGCCTGACGGGTCTCGCGCAGCAGCGAGACCTCGTTGATGGCCAGGGCCTCCACCTGGGAACCGTCGGACAGCTTAGCCTTCATGCGCAGGGGATGCAGCACCACGGGCTGGGCCTTGCGCAGCCGGTCCACCAGACCGTGCTCGCGGAACGCATTCATCAAGAAGCCCACCGAGCCACGGTTCATGCCGTAAATGGGCACATGGCGGTCGATGAAGCGGTGCAGGCATTCCAGCATGAAGCCATCGCCGCCCAGCGCCACGATCACGTCGGCCTCTTCTGGGGGCGCATGCTCGTAGCGGTCCAGCAGCCGCTTCAGCCCGGCATTCCCGGCCTCGGTATCGGCACTGACGATGGCGATTTTTGAGAAACTCATGGGGCAGCCCACCTTTATCTGGGGGCGGAGTATATACCGCGACGCAAAAGCCCCGCTAGCCCAGCGCAACGGCCATGGCGGTATACATGACCGGCATAGGCGAAACCGCCTAGAGCGCCGAGCCTCAAATCTGAGGCGCGGCGCTCCTGCGAGCATTGCGCGAGCGGCCAAGCGGGCGGACGCCCGCGCCCGGCGAGGGCTACACATAAAGCTAGAGCATCGTGCGCCACATATGGCGCTCGATGCTCTA
>JACMLB010000263.1 GCA_014379805.1 Rhodospirillales bacterium
CCGCCACCGGCAATCTGGCCCTGGATGCGGTGGGCGACGTCGCCATCACCGCCGCTCAGGTGGTCAATCACGAACGCATCAGCGCCGGCAAGGCCAGCTGGGAATCCAGCAGCACGGTCAACCACGCCGCCCTGCTGCTGGCCGGTCTCGACCTGTCCATCCTGGCCGGCGGCGATCTGGCGGTGGGCGGCTCGCGCGTCCAGGCGGGCGGCGACGTCACCCTGACCGCCGGGCGTGACCTGACCATCGCCGCCATGATGGACGAGCAGTATTCCAGCTACAAAAACAAGAAGAACGAAAGCACGCTGAGCACCAGCCGCAATAAGGGTTCGACGGTGGTCAGCACCGGCGGCAACGTGGACGTCTGGGCCGGCGACAATCTGGCGGTGCAGGCCAGCCGCATCGCGGCGGCGGGCGACATCGCCCTGGAGGCCGACCAGGGCAGTGTGGCCCTGCTGTCGGGCACCGACAGCACCTTCATCCACGAAAAATCCGAAAAGAAAAGCCTGGTCTGGCAGTCCACCCGCGACAAGGGCGAGTCCGGCACCAAGGTGGTGATGACCGAACTGGAAGCCGGCGGCGCCCTGTCCGTGGCCGCCGGCGCCGGTGTGGTGGCGGATTACCGCGCATCGGGCGATCTGGCGACGTCCCTGGCGGCGCTGGCCCAGGACCCGCGCACGGCGTGGGTGAGCCAAATTGCCCAACGCGACGACGTGAACTGGCGCGCGGTCAACGAATCCTACCAGTCATGGGACCACAAAACCCAAGGACTGACGCCGGCGGCGGCGATGGTGATCGCCATCGCGGTGGCGGTGGCGACCCAAGGCGCGGGCGTCGGCGCCCTGGGGGCCGTGGGCGTGGGTGTGGAGGGCCTTACTGCGACGGCCATGGTCAATGCGGGGTTCACCGCTCTGGTCAGCCAAGCCTCGGTCAGCCTGATCAACAACCAGGGCAATCTGAGTGCGGTTTTGCGTGAGCTGGGCACCATCGACACGGTGAAGAACCTCGCCGTGGCGGTGGCGACGGCGGGGCTGACCCAGGGGCTCGCCGAGGCGGCGGACGTGAGCGGCAGCTTGTCGCCGACGGCGCCGATTGCCGATCGTATCACCCATGAAGCCCTCAAGCAGAGCATCCAAGCCGGCGCAAGCGCCGCCGTCAATGTCACCATCAATGGCGGGGACGTTGGTCAAAGTTTGATCAACGGATTGACGCAGGCGGCAATCGCCACCATCGGCGTCGTTGCGACCCAGGAAATCGGCACCGCCTATAAGCAGGCCATTGTCGATGGCCAAATCGATCCGTTGGAATACGCCCTGCAGAAGGTCGCCCATGCGGCCGTCGGCTGCGGGACTGCGGCAGCTTCCGGCGCCAGCTGCGGGGCCGGGGCGGCGGGTGCAGTCGCTTCGGCGGTCATGACCGAAGCCTTCCGCGACCCCGCCACGAAGGCACTGGAACTCGCGGCGCTGGTCCGCGATGGCGACGTCGCCAAGCCTGAAGCCATGCAGATGATGCTGCAATGGCAAAACGAAGGAGCCGATCTGGCACGGCTGGCCGGAGCATTGACCGCTCTGGCAGCCGGTGCCGAAAATGCCAAAGACGTGAACGCCGCCGCCAATGCCGGCGAGACCGTGGCGCGGCACAACATCCTCGAAACCGCGCTGGACCTTGCCAGCCTCGCTTTGTCGCTGAACGAGTTGCGGATTGTCCTTCAGGACAAAGACAGCACGAAGCTCGACATCCTGCTGGCCGGCGGGTCGGTGGTGATCGATGGAATCGCGGTTGCGGTACCCATCCTCCCCGGCGGTGCCGGCATCGTGCTGACCGCCACGAAGCAGGGCGAGAAGGTCGTTCTTAAGGCGACGACCAAGGCTGGTGAGGATATTACCGATGCGCTGAAGTTGGCGAATCAGGGTGGAGGTAGCGCTCCTTCCGGAGGATTATTAGGCTCCGGACTCATAACCAGTAGCAGAACGTCGCCGCGAGGCAGACGGCGGCGAGGTAATTGCGAGCCAGCCGGTCATATCGCGTGGCGATACGGCGGAAATCCTTGAGCCGTCCGAACATGCGCTCGATGGCGTTAC
>JACMLB010000264.1 GCA_014379805.1 Rhodospirillales bacterium
CATCATCGTCGACCGCGTGTTCGACACCGAAGAAATCGTGGTCAAGCCGGTGGCGCCGATCCTGCGTCACATCTCCATGTTCTCGGGCAACACCATCCTGGGCGATGGCTCGGTCATCATGATCCTTGACCCCAACGGCATTGCCGGCGCCACGGGCGAATCGGCCATGCTGGGCGGCGGTCAGACCGCCGAACAGGCGGTTGTGCGCGACATGCACGGCGACGCCAAGACCTCCCTGCTGGTGTTCCGCGCCGGTGGCGATGACCTCAAGGCCGTGCCGCTGGCCCTGGTTGCCCGCCTGGAAGAAATCGACGTCAAGGATGTCGAGTACAGCCACGGCAAGCCCATGGTCCAGTATCGCGGCCACCTCATGCCGCTGGTCGCCATCGACGGCTCGACCCAGTTCCGCGACGAGGGCCGCCAGCCGGTGCTGGTGTTCTCGGATCGCGACCACACCATGGGTCTGGTGGTCGAAGAGATCGTCGATATCGTCGAGGACCGCCTGAAGGTGGAACTGACCGCCGACAATCCCGGCGTCATCGGCACGGCGGTCATCGCCGGCAAGGCCACCACCATCATCGATGCCGGCCATTATCTGCCGCAGGCCTTCGGTGACTGGTTCGGCCGCGCCGACGCCGAATACGGCACCGACGAGCACAACCAGCCGAGCATCCTGCTGGTGGACGACAGCCCGTTCTTCCGCAACCTGCTGACCCCGCTGCTGTCGGTGGCCGGTTATGAGGTGACGGCGGTCGAAAGCCCCGACCGGGCGCTGCATCTGCGCGAACAGGGCCACGATTTCGATATCATCATCAGCGACATCGAGATGCCCGGCATGAGCGGCTTCGACTTCGCGACGGCGGTGCGGGCCGAGGGCCGTTGGCAGGAAACGCCGATGATCGCCTTGTCCAGCCACGCCACCGAGAAGGACTTCGAACGCGGTCGTCAGGTCGGCTTCAACGATTATGTCGCCAAGTTCGACCGTGACTCCTTGCTGGCGACTCTCGCCACCACGATCGCCGCCATCAAAGGTGCCGCATGAACCAGATCGTTCCCGCCTCCAAGCGCCCGGGTACCGAGCTTGCCGCTTCGGAGACCCAGGACTATGTGACCATGTTCATCGAGGGCCAGCTGTTCGGCATCCCGGTGCTGACCGTCCAGGACGTGCTGGGGCCGCAGAAGATCACGCGCATTCCGCTGGCTCCGCGCGAAGTGGCCGGCTCGCTGAACCTGCGTGGCCGCATCGTCACCGCCATCGACGTCCGGCTGCGTCTGGGCCTGACCAATCAGGGCGGCGACAACAAATCCATGAGCGTGGTTGTGGACATGGGCGGCGAGCTTTATTCGCTTATGGTCGATCAGGTGGGCGAGGTGTTGAGCCTGCCCGCCGCCAAGTTCGAACGCAATCCGCCGACCCTGGATCTGATGTGGCGCGAGTTCTCGACCGGCATCTATCGGCTTGAAGATAAGCTTTTGGTTGTGCTGGACGTGGCCAAGCTGCTGGATTTCAATCGGAACGAATAGTAAGACTACAAAGACGGCTGCCGGGGCAGCGACCGTCTTGCCGAAGGAGGCACCAAGGGCATGAAGTCCTGTCTGATCGTCGACGATTCCAAGGTCATCCGCATGGTGGCGCGGAAAATCCTGCATGAACTGACCTTTACCACCGCCGAGGCGGAGGACGGGCAGCAGGCGCTCGACTATTGCAAGGGCCAGATGCCCGACGCCGTGCTGCTGGATTGGAACATGCCCGTGATGAACGGCATCGAGTTCCTGCGCGAGATGCGCAAGCTTCCCGGTGGAGATCATCCGGTGGTTGTGTTCTGCACCACCGAGAATGATATCGGCCACATCCAGGAAGCCATCACCGCCGGCGCCAACGAATACATCATGAAACCGTTCGACAGCGAAATCCTGCAAGCCAAGTTCTCGCAGGTCGGGTTGCTGTAGACGCCGTCACCCTTTTAGCCTTCTCAAGGACGCCCCGCCTCCATGGCTCTCGCCCCCGTCCATTCGCCCGCCAGCGGCGCCGCCGACCAGATCCGCGTGATGCTCGTGGACGATTCGGCGGTGGTGCGCGGTCTGGTTACCCGCATTCTCGAAGAAGATAGCGCCATCGCCGTGGTGGTGTCCGTGGGCAACGGCCAGATGGCGTTATCGGCGCTGGAGCGCCAGGACGTCGACGTCATCGTGCTGGACATCGAGATGCCGGTGATGGACGGCATGACCGCCCTGCCCTTGCTGCTGAAGGCCGATCCCGGCGTTCGTATCATTATGCAGTCGACCCTGACGCTGAAGGGCGCCGACATCTCCATGCGGGCGCTGCAAATTGGCGCCGCCGACTATATCCCCAAGCCCACCGCCACCCGCGATCTGGCCGGCGGCATGGATTTCAAGACCGAGCTGCTGAGCAAGGTCAAGGCCTTGGGTCAGGCACGCCGCCGTGATCCAAACCGCAAAATCCGTCCCGGCGTCAACACCGTCACCACGCCGCGCCCAGCCGCGACCGCCGCCCGGTCCAGCCTGCTGAGCCCGCACGGCCCGATCCAGCTGCGCAGCCATACGCCTGAGGCGCCCGACGTCATTGCCATCGGCAGCTCCACCGGCGGCCCGCAGGCGCTGTTCGCGCTGTTGGGCACCATGCGCGCCGGCACCGTCAAGCAGCCCATCCTGGTCACCCAGCACATGCCCGCCACCTTCACCACCATCCTGGCCGAGCACATCAGCCGCGTGTCGGGATGGGATGCCAAGGAAGGCGTGGATGGCGAGGTGGTCAAGGGTGGCCGCGTCTATATTGCGCCCGGCGACTTCCACATGGTGGTCGAGGTCAAGGGCGTGGATAAGGTCATCCGCCTGTTGAAAGACCCGCCGGAAAACTTCTGCCGCCCCGCTGTGGACCCCATGCTGCGCAGCATTTCCGCCGCCTACGGCAAGCGCGTGTTGGCGGCGATCCTGACTGGCATGGGCTCGGACGGCTCCAAGGGCGGCCAAGTGGTGGTGCAAGCGGGCGGTACGGTCATCGCCCAGGATGAAGCAACTTCCGTTGTCTGGGGCATGCCCGGCGCGGCGACCAATGCCGGCATCTGCTCGGCCGTGTTGCCGCTGCCCGATATGGCGCCGTGGATGATCAAGCTGGCGGCGAGGCGCTGATCCCATGCGGCCAGAGGATTTCGATTTCATCGCCAAGCTGCTGAAGGACCGTTCCGGTCTGATCATCACGCGCGACAAGGCCTATCTGCTGGAATCCCGCCTGACCCCGGTGGCGCGCAAGCGCGGCCTGAAGGGTCTGGACGATTTGGTTGCCAGCTTGCGCAGCGCCGGCGAGGACCTCCTACGCGAGGTCACCGAGGCGATGACCACCAACGAGTCCTTCTTCTTCCGCGACATCAAGCCGTTCGACCAGTTCAAGGACGTGGTGCTGCCCGCCATGCTGGCCAGCCGCAACGCCCGCAAGACCTTCCGCATCTGGTCGGCA
>JACMLB010000265.1 GCA_014379805.1 Rhodospirillales bacterium
CATGCCCGACCGGCCCTTGCCGCCGCGCTTCTGCGCACGGTAGGTCGAGAGCGGCACGCGCTTGATGTAGCCGGTGTTGGTCACCGTCACCACCATGTCCTCGCGCGCAATCAAATCCTCGATGTCGGATTCGAACTCGGAATCCTCGATGGTGGTGCGGCGCGGGGTGGCGAACTGGTTACGGATGTCCAGCAACTCGCCCTTCAGCACCTCCATCAGGCGCGGACGCGACGACAGGATTTCCAGGAATTCCTTGATCTGCTCGCCGATTTCCTTGAGCTCGTCGCCGATCTTGTCGCGCTCAAGCCCGGTCAGGCGGTGCAGACGCAGATCCAGGATGGCCTTGGCCTGAACCTCGGACAGCATGTAATTGCCGTCTACGATGCCGCGGCCGGGTTCGTCGATCAGGCGGATCAGCGGTTCCACGTCCATGGCCGGCCAATCGCGCGCCATCAACTGCTCACGCGCAGTGGCCGGATCGGGCGCTGCCCGGATCATGGCGATCATTTCGTCGATATTGGCGACGGCGATGGACAAGCCGACCAGAACATGGGCGCGATCGCGCGCCTTGCCCAGTTCAAAGATGGTGCGCCGGGTGATCACCTCCTCGCGGAAGGCGATGAACGCCACGATGATTTCGCGCAGCGTCATCATTTCGGGCTTGCCGCCGTTCAGCGCCAGCGAATTGACGCCGAACGAGGTCTGCAGCGGGGTGAACTTGTAAAGCTGAGCCAGGACCACATCGGCGATGGCGTCACGCTTGATCTCGATCACCACGCGCACGCCGTCGCGGTCGGATTCGTCGCGCAGGTCCGAGATGCCCTCGATCTTCTTGTCGCGCACCAGTTCCGCGATCTGCTCGATCATGCGGGCCTTGTTCACCTGGTACGGAACCTCGGTGACGATGATGGCTTCGCGGTCCTTGCGGATTTCCTCCACATGGCAGCGGCCGCGCATGATGATGGAACCACGGCCGGTCAGATGGGCGGCGCGGATGCCGGCGCGGCCGAGAATGGTGCCGCCGGTGGGGAAGTCCGGACCGGGGACGATCTCCATTATCTGTTCCGGGGTGATCTCCGGATCTTCGATATAGGCGCAGCAGGCGTCGATCACCTCGCCCAGATTATGGGGCGGGATGTTGGTGGCCATGCCGACAGCGATACCGCCAGCGCCGTTGACCAGCAGATTGGGGAAGCGGGCCGGCAGAACCGTCGGCTCGACGATGGAATCGTCGTAGTTCGGCTGGAAATCCACCGTCTCCTTGTCGATATCCTCGATCAGGGAGTGGGCGGACCGCGCCATGCGCGCCTCGGTGTATCGCATGGCGGCGGCTTTATCGCCGTCCATGGAACCGAAATTGCCCTGGCCATCAATCAGCGGCAGCCGCAGCGAGAAGCTTTGCGCCATGCGGACCATGGCATCGTAAATGGCCGAGTCGCCATGGGGGTGATATTTACCCATGACGTCGCCGACGATGCGGGCGGATTTACGGAACGGCTTATTATACTCGTAGCCGCCTTCCTTCATCGCAAAGAGGATGCGGCGATGCACGGGTTTGAGACCGTCGCGCACGTCGGGCAGAGCTCGGCTCACGATCACGCTCATAGCGTAAGCGAGGTACGAGGTCCGCATCTCCTCTTCAATGTTGATCGGAGAAATGTCGAACTGGGGCGTCGAAGGAGGTGTGGTCAACGATATCTTCCCGTTGGTCTTCAGAGAAACCAGAATTTGGGGGTGGCTCGGTGCCACGGAGGCGCACGCTACCAGATATCGTGCAGTGCGACAACTGCGAGGGAGAGGGGGACGACTGCTGGCTCCCGGATGAAGCTTTGCCACTTATTCGGGCACCCCCTGCCCGTTCGCCCCCCTCCGTTCGAGTGCCACCTCTGCTCGTGGCGGTAATCCATTAGAGATCGGCTCCGCGCAACCCGTCGGGGGTAAAGTGAAGCGCCATGAGGATGTCCCTGTCCTGGCATCGGGAGGTCGGTGGTCATGCGGGTGCTGAAAACATTGGCGTGCTTGGGTCTGCTGGCGGGCTGCTCCCCATGGAGCGCCGAACCCCCGGCCCACCCCACTCTGACGCGCGTCGCCGGAGTGCCGTTCTATCCCCAGGAAGGCTTCCGCTGCGGCCCCGCCGCCATGGCCATGGTGCTGGATTGGAGCGGCCTGTACGTCAAGCCATCGGCGTTGGAGGCCCATTTCTTTACCATGCGGGACCCGCGCAAGACCTTGGCCGAGACCGCCAATCGCTATGGCAGGCTGGCCTATAGCATCAGCGGGACCAATGCCATGATGGCCGAGCTGGCCGTCGGCCATCCGGTGGTGGTGGTGCAGAATCTGGGCGTCGATAGCGCGCCCAAATGGAACTGCGCCGTGGCCGTTGGTTTCGACCGCGAGCAGGGCCAAATCCTGGTTCATGCCGGCGATCAGGCCGCCAAACGCATGTCCATGCGACTGTTCGAGCGGCTCTGGGCGGATTCCGACAATTGGGGCTTGGTGGTTTTGCGCCCGGGCGAACTGCCCGCTGCCGCCCGCCAGCCCGATTACGTCAAGGCCGCCTATAATCTGGAACGCGCCGGGCGCTATTGGGAGGCTGTGCTGGCCTATGACGCTGGTCTGGCCCTGTGGCCCAACGATCCCGACACGCTGATGGGACTGGGGTCCAGTCTTTATCTGCTGGGCGATCCGCGCGGTGCCGCCGACGCCTACCGCGCCGCCGCCGGGGTCGCCCACGATCCATCGCCGGCAAGCGCCGCTTTGGCCCAGATCTCCGCCGAATTGGAAACGGTCGCCGTCGCGGATAAGCCGCAATCCAAGCCTATGCCGAAGCCCCTGCCCCGTCCGGCACGGGCCGGTCGTTGAGTACATTGCGGTTGGCATGACCTTCGGCTATTGTCCCCTTCGCATTTTTTAGGAGTTTGGGGATATGGCGGGTTCGGTCAATAAAGTCATCCTTCTGGGCAATTTGGGGCGCGACCCTGAGGTCCGGACGTCGCAGGACGGCTCGAAGATCGTCAACCTTTCGATCGCCACTTCCGAGACCTGGAAAGACCGGTCCAGCGGCGAGCGCAAAGAAAAGACCGAGTGGCACCGCGTGGTCATTTTCAATCCCAATCTGGCCGATGTGGCCGAGCGCTTCCTGAAAAAGGGCAGCTCTGTCTATATCGAAGGCGCGTTGCAGACCCGCAAATGGACCGATAACGCCGGCGTCGAAAAGTATTCCACCGAAATCGTCATCGGCCGCTTCAAGGGCGAGCTGACCCTGCTGGGTGGCCGTGATGGCGGCGGCGGCGGTGGCGAAGGTGAATACGGCGGCGGTGGTGGCTACGGCGGCGGTGGCGGGGCGGTCGCTATACCTGCTGGCGCGACGACGTCTGCGATTGATTCGAGGGTGCGGCGCACCCCGTCAATCAAATCGTGGAAGGCCGC
>JACMLB010000266.1 GCA_014379805.1 Rhodospirillales bacterium
AACCGCAGGCGCTTGGTGGCGCTTTTGCGGTTGGTTTCCTTGGCCGCCTTCTTGCGCTGGCGTTCCTCGGCGCGGTCCAGGATGCGGGCCAGCAGGGCCTTGCCGGAATCCGTATCCGCCGACAGCCAGTGGTCGAAGTGATCCTTGATGGCGTTTTCCACCAAACGGGTGGCTTCCACGCTGACCAGCTTTTCCTTGGTCTGGCCCTGGAATTGCGGGTCGCGGATGAACAGGCTGACCAGCACGCAGGCGCCGCCCATGACGTCTTCCGCCGTCACCGCCGCAGCCTTTTTGTTGCCCACCAGCTCGCCATAGGACCGCAGGCCCTTGGTCAAAGCGTTGCGCAGGCCTTGCTCGTGAGTACCGCCCTCGGGCGTGGGCACCGTGTTGCAATAGGTGTTGAGGAAACCGTCTTCGTCATCGTCCGGCCACGCCACCGCCCATTCCACCTGGCCCATGTCGTCGGCCAACGGCGCGGTACCGGCGAAGAAGCCGCGCGTCAGCAGCGGGCGTCCCTCCAGCACGGCTTGCAGGAAATCGGACAGGCCGTTGGGGAAGTGTAGCGTGTCCTCGGCGGGGATGTCGTCACCCACATCGATCAGCAGCGGATCACATTTCCAACGGATTTGCACGCCCCGGTACAGATAGGCTTTGGACCGGGCCAGCCGGTACATGGTGCGGGCCTTGAGCCGGGCACGCTCGCCGAAAATCTCGGGGTCGGGGTGGAACGCCAGCGAGGTGCCGCGCCGGTTCTGCACCGCGCCGACCTCGGTCAACGGTCCCAGCGGAGTGCCCCGGCTGAATTCCTGGCGGTACAGCTTGCGCTCGCGCGCCACTTCCACCACCAGCTTGTCCGAAAGCGCATTCACCACGGACACGCCCACGCCATGCAGACCGCCCGACACCTTATAGGCGTCGCCGCCGAATTTGCCGCCCGAGTGCAGCGTGGTGAGGATCACCTCCAACGCGCTTTTGTCGGGGAATTTGGGATGGGGGTCGACCGGAATGCCCCGGCCGTTATCGCGCACGGTGGCGGTGCCGGTGGCGTCCAGCTCCAGCTCGATCCAACTGGCATGACCGGCCACCGCTTCGTCCATGGAATTATCCAGGACCTCGGCGACCAGATGGTGGAGCGCACGGTCGTCGGTGCCGCCGATATACATACCGGGACGGCGGCGGACGGGCTCCAGACCTTCAAGGACTTCGATGTCCTTGGCGGAGTATTCGGTGCCCTTGGGGGCGAGCTGTTGGAAGAGATCGGACATGCGGGCATTATAGGGGGGACGCGCCCACGCGCAAGACGGATGCTGTAGCCACTTAAGCGCGCCCCACCACATGTTGTAACGCGGAGATTGTGCCCATGACCGAGGGCCAGAGCATCGAACTGTCGACCGCGCCCAAAGGCCGGTTGTCCATCCGCACCGTCGCCATGCCCGCCGACACCAACCCCAACGGCCATATTTTCGGCGGCTGGCTGATGGCGCAAATGGATCTGGCCGGCGGCACCCACGCCTTCCAGCGCGCCCAGGGCCGCGTCGTCACGGTGGCCGTGGACGCCATGGAATTCCACCAGCCGGTGGAAGTGGGCGACGAAGTTTCCTGCTACACCGACATCACCCGCATCGGAAAAACCTCCCTCGCCATCCGAGTTGAGGTTTGGGTACGCCGCCGCTGCCTGGAAAGCCGCCAGCTCAAGGTGACCAGCGCGACGTTTACCTATGTGGCGGTGAACGATGACCGCAGCAAACGGGCAGTGCCGGCGGAGGAGTGAGAGCTTAATCCGGCGTCCGCCGCCCCGCCGGCCACGTCGCCTTCATGCCGACCACGCGGCCGTCCAGCACGTCGATGCCGATGGGAAAGGGCGACCACATCCAGGTTTCCGGGCCCTGGCGCTGGAACATGCAGCGGCTTGCCGGCTTTCCCAAAGTGTCGAGCACCTTCTGGGTGGAATCGCCCAGCGACAGCGACGAGAAGGTGGCCGGCATTTCCGTGGGGGGGCCGATCAGCTGGACCGCCACCGCCACCTTGTCCTGATAGGTGACCACGTAATAGGGCTCAGGCATGGAGCGCTGGGGGATGGGGTAGACCCGCGCCTGGGTGCTCATATCCAAATCGTTGACGTGGGTGGGCTCGCCCAGCAATTGCTCGACCAATCCCATGTCGTCGGCGATGGAAACCGCGCCGATCTTCAGGCAGGGCAGGAAGGTCACCGGCCTGCTCTGATCGACCATGGCGGCGCCGTCGTCGTGGCTGACCGCACAGGCCAGACCGCGCCCGGGCACCCGGTGGAACTG
>JACMLB010000267.1 GCA_014379805.1 Rhodospirillales bacterium
CATCGAAGGCCGGGTTGCCGAGCTGGAAGATGTGATCTCGCGCGCTCAGGTGATCGACATCAGCCTGCTTTCGGGTGATCAGGTGCGCTTCGGCGCCACGGTCACCCTGGCCGACGAGGATTCCGACGACGAGGTGGCTTACACCATCGTCGGCGCCCACGAGGCCGACATTAAGTTGGGCCGCATGTCGGTGCATTCGCCCCTGGCGCGTGCCCTGATCGGCAAGCATATCGGTGACACCGTCGAAGTGACGGCACCGGGCGGCTCCAAATCCTACGAGGTCGTGGACGTCAAGTTCGTCTAAGGACGAGGCGATCAAGCGGACTTTAGGGACTAACCACGGCGGTGGGCTCCATGCGGGCCCGCCGTCGTGGAGTCATGGTTGCCGCCCATTACTCAATGGGGAACAGGGCGTCCAGCTTCACCGTGATGGTGTCCTCAATGGGCAAATCAATTTTGTGTCGTACGATCAGCAACGCGTGACGCATGTCGTCCGTGCGCAGGCCGGTATCGGGCGAGGCGGCCTTGGTCTGGGGGATCGTCTCGATGCTGCGGGCCTCGGGCGTGGTCGAGACCTGATCGGTGGCCGTATTGCCCAGGGCCTGCGAGCCCACTTCCTGCAACGCGCCGCCCACGTCCAACACCAGCGGGCGGTCCCTGCCGGACACGCGTTCGCGTAAGGAATCGTGCACGGTGGTTAGCGCCACCCGGTCCACGCTGGCGTTGGTGACCTGCCCACGCTCCATGGTGATCGACAGGTTTTCCACGTAAAGGGCGACGGCGGAGCTCGTTTGTTGGGCGCGGGCCATCATTTCGGGCAAAGGCGGGCTCACCCCCACATTGTCCGTGGCCATGCGCGCGATTACCGCCTGGGCCACCAGAAGAGTGTCGGCCTTGGGCTGGTTCATGGCGTCGAACAGCCAGCTCAAATCGGTCATGGTGGTGTCGAAGGCCTGCTGAAGCTGGGCATTGGAATGCGCGCCCGCGCTCGCCCCCTTGTCATCCTCGGTCGTCCCGCTGCTATCGGACCTGACCACCGGCTTGGTCGGGTCGGGCGGCGCGGTCACGTGGTCAAGCCATGCTTCCGCCACGGTTTTGTCCTGGCGCAACGTGTCGATCACGCTGCGGGCCTGGGCCGACAGCACGACGTTGTCGAAGGATTGGGACGCTTGTTGGGAACTGGAGGGCGCTGGATGGAACGCGGCGGCCAGCTTCAGATTTGCAGCGGCTTGCGCATGCTTTGCGATATCGAGGGTATCGACCATGGCCGTGACCTTTCTTGTCTGCCCGGCGAAGAGACCGCACCATTCTGGGCGACGCTCTATGGTTCCTCTTTCGCTGAAGAAAAATCAAGGGAAACACGGTCTTGGCACTGTGTGGCGCCGATGAACGCGGCGACACGCGGCAGGATCGACGACCGCCAGGGCTCGCCATGGAACAGGCCGAAATGGCCGGCCTCCGCTTCGGTCCATTGGCGGCGCAGGGCGCTTGGAAGGCGCGGACACAAGGCGTGGGCGGCATGGGTCTGGCCCAAGCCCGAGGAATCGTCAGCCCCGCCTTCCACCGTCATCAGGGCGATGTCGTCGATGACGTCTGGTTCCACCGCGCGGCCCCGGCAGGTCAGCAGGCCGCGCGCCAGCCGGGCTTCGGCCAAGATTTGGCGCACATTGTCTTCGACGAATTCCGCCGGCAGGTCCATCAGGGTGGAATAGGCTGCCAGGAACGGGAAGCCCTTTGGATCGGCCCTGTCATCGGCGGTGACCTTGCGATACAGTTCGCCGCGTAGGGCCAAATGGCGGGCCAGATAGCGGTTCAAGGCGTGAACGTGGATGGCCGCCGGATAGACGCGCCGTCCGCTGCCGGCGTGATTGGCAGGCACGGTGATGCCGCAATGGCGGGTGAACCAGCCGGGGGGCAGGCGGGCAGCAAGCGTTTCCACGGCGGTGGGGTTGCGGCGGGTATCGATGAAGCCGCCCATCAGCACCATGGCGCCCGGTCGATGCGGCTCTCCTTGCGCCGCCATCAGCGCGGCTGCTGCAAGAATGGCGGTGGGCGCTTGGCTCACGCCCAGCACGGTCATGCCCGTCGGCAAGGCGCGCAGGCACTCCATCACTGCCAGGATGGGGGCGTCCACCGCTAGCCGGCCCGCGGTTAACGGGATGTCGCTGGCATCCTTCCATTCCAGCAGCCAGACGTCATGGCCGGCAACCAAGCCGATGACGGTGTCGCGCATCAGCCAGCCGAAATGGCCCGACAGGGGCGCCACCACAAGCACCGGCGGGCGCTCCGTCCATGTGACGAAGCGGCGCAGGATGAAGTTGGGGCGCTCAAGGATCACCCGATCCTCGGCGCCGGGAATGGCAAGGGGTGGCGGCTGCATGGCTTGGGATTGGGATTGGCGTCACGTGGTGTCAAGGTCATAGGCAACCGGGGTGACCTGCTGCTTATGACTTATGTCCGAACCCCTTGAACCTCTAAAAGCGCAACCCATTCTCTAAAATGGCGCAGTACGCGCCCACGATTAAAATGGGGAGATTTAATACATGCTGGTCAAGACGATCATTAAGGCGAAAGCGCGTGGCGCGGGCGTGGTCACGGTCTCCCCGGAAGCTTCGGTGTCAGAGGCGGCCCGCGCGCTTGCGAGTAATCGAATTGGTGCGGTCATCGCGGTCGAGGACAGCGGCGCCATTGCTGGCATCCTGTCGGAACGCGACATCGTGCGCGGCATCGCGTTGCAGGGGGAAGGCTGCCTTGGCTCCAAGGTGCGCGATCTGATGACGGCGGCGGTGCTGACCTGTCACGAGGACGATACCCTGGAAAGCCTGATGCTGACCATGACGTCGAAGCGCATTCGCCATCTGCCGGTGGTGGATTCCGACGACAAGCTGGTCGGCATCGTCACCATCGGCGACGTGGTGAAAAGCCGATTGGACGAAGCGGATATGGAAGTGGATAACCTGCGCCACTACGTGGTGGCGTCCCGTTAGGATGCGGGGCGACCGAGAACAAGCGGTCGCCCCCCGGATCTCGGGTGAAGAAATAAAAAACTTTTGCTGGTGATGGTTGCGCACCGGCTCCGGTTACGTCAAGATTTCCTCAGTCTTTTTGGGGGGATCGGATGACGATCCGACGTAAATTTTTCATCGCTTTTGGCCTGATCTTGGTCACCAGTCTCGCCAGTTTGGCCGTCAACGGCTTGGTGGCGCTGCAGCAATTCCGCCTGACCGGCGACATGGCGCGGGTCAGCGAAGTGGTGGCTCAAGAGCATATCCCACTGATTGAATTGATCAAGGATCTGCAATTGGATGTTACGCGCGTCCAAGAGATCTTTAGTGACATCGGTGCCGTGCCGACCCCGGAGAACCTGACTCAGGGTCTCAAAAAGGCCGAAGAACAAGCCCAAAATTTCGAACATCACCGCAGCACTGCGCGCGCCACCGCGGAAAATCTTAAGCTAGCCGACACAGTCAAGGTGCTCGACGCCGCCGGTGTCGCGTTCCCGGCCTTCCATGCCGATGGCGTCAAGATGGCCCACGCCTATGTGGAGCAGGGGGCCGAGGCCGGCCAAGCCCTCATGGGGCCGTTGGACGGCAGCGCCAGGGCGCTACAAGTTCAAATTGAATCTCTGCTGGAGGTGGTTCAGGTGCTGGTGGCCGAATCGGCCACCCATTTACTGGAAGCGCGCGAGGGACTGGAAGCCTCGGTGCGCGATCAGGCCTATATCCAGGGGGTCTTGGCCGTGCTGGGCTTGGTCCTGGTCATCGCCGTGCTGATGGTGATCGACCGCCAACTGGTCGAACCGGTGCACGACATGACCGAAGCCACTGCCAAGATGGCCGCGGGCGATCTGGCGGTGGCGGTGCCCGGCATCGGCCGCCAAGACGAAATCGGCCGGCTTGCCAGTGCGGTCGAGGTGTTCCGCGACAACGCCCACAAGGTCCGCCAAGGTGCCGCCCAGCAAGAGGCCGAGCACCGGCGTAACCGGCGCAAGCTGCAAAGCGAAATCCTGGCACTGACCAACGCCATCGACGAGGAAGTGTCGGGCGCCATCGGCATGGTCATGGGCGAGGCCGACACCATGCTGTCCGCCGCCGGTGCCATGGAAAACGCCGTGGGCCATGTGCGCGACCGCAGCCAGGCTGCCGCATCCGCCGCCGAATCCGCCAATGGCAGCGTGGATGCCGTGGCCGCCGCCGCCGAGGAATTGTCGGCTTCGGTGGAAGAGATCACCCGTCAGGTCAGCGACAGCACCCGCATCGCCGGCGAGGCCGAGCAGGAGGCCGAGAAGGTCCGAATCATCGTGCAAGGCTTGGCGACGGCAGCCGAGAGCGTGGGCGAGGTGGTCAAGCTGATCAATGATATCGCCAGCCAGACCAACCTGCTGGCCTTGAACGCCACCATCGAGGCGGCGCGCGCGGGTGAAGCCGGCAAGGGCTTTGCCGTGGTCGCCAACGAGGTCAAGGGGCTCGCCAACCAGACCGCCAAGGCGACCGAGCAGATCGGCGGCCAAATATCCTCCATCCAAGGTGCCACCCAGGATGCGGTGCTCGCCATTCGCGGCATCGTTGGCACTATCGAGCAGATCGCCACCATCTCGGGTGGCATCAAAAACGCGGTAGACCAGCAGAACTCGGCCACCCAGGAAATTGCCCAAGCTGCCCAGACCGCCGCGTCCGGCACCCAACAAGCCGCGGTGGAAATCGCCGAGGTGTCGCGTTCCACGGACGAGACCGGCGAAAAGGCGCATGAAGTGCGGAGCTCGGCCAATGGCGTGCGCGAGCGCCTGGGGGCCATGAAGGCCGC
>JACMLB010000268.1 GCA_014379805.1 Rhodospirillales bacterium
CATCGCCGAAGCCGGCGACGACGGCAACCTTGCCGGCCAGCATGACGTCGGTGGCGCGGCGGATGCCGTCAACCAGCGACTCGCGGCAGCCGTACTTGTTGTCGAACTTGGACTTGGTGACCGAGTCGTTCACGTTGATGGCGGGCCACAGCAGGGCGCCCTTCTTCTCCATCTCGTACAGACGGTGCACGCCGGTGGTGGTCTCTTCGGTCACGCCACGGATGGAATTGCCGTTGCGGGAATAGAAGGTGGCGTCGGTGGCCAGCTTCTTCTTGATGGAGGCGAACAGCACCTCCTCTTCCTCGCAGGTGGGGTTCGCCAGGACCGACAGGTCCTTTTCGGCGCGCATGCCCAGATGGATCATCAGAGTGGCGTCGCCGCCATCATCCAGGATCATGTTGGGGCAGCCGCCATCGGCCCATTCGAAGATGCGGTGGGTATAGTCCCAGTACTCCACCAAGCTCTCGCCCTTGACGGCGAACACCGGAATGCCGGCCTCGGCAATGGCGGCGGCGGCGTGGTCCTGGGTCGAGAAGATGTTGCACGACGCCCACCGGACATCGGCGCCCAAGGCCGTCAGGGTCTCGATCAGCACGCCGGTCTGGATGGTCATGTGCAGGGAACCGGCGATGCGGGCCCCCTTCAGCGGCTGCGTCGGGCCGAATTCGGCGCGGGTGGCCATCAGGCCGGGCATCTCGCTCTCGGCAATGTCCAGTTCCTTGCGGCCCCAAGCGGCCAGCTTGATATCGGCAACCTTATAGTCGGTCATGAGTGTCTGCGCCCTTTCAGGGGATGTGTCCTGAGGGTGCTTGTACCAGCCCCATGCGGAAAACGCAATTGGATATAAAGATATCTTTATGTGGGAATGAGACTTGCCGAATTCCGCTCATATTCTTAACGGTCGCATTGTGATACCCATTCCCCATCGCAGGAGGGGCCAAGGTGGACGATTTCGTTGCCACGGTGATGGATATACGGCTGGTTGACCTGTTGGGGCGTTGGCGCCAGGGGCAAGGGCCGGGCAATCCGCTCGACAGCTTCGCCGACCATGCCGAGCACCTGCTGATCATCGAGTTCGACGGCCCGCACGCCCGCTACAGCCATTACGGCGCGGCCTTCATCCGCCATTTCGGCACGGATTTGACCGGCCTCAGCATCGACGTGCTGCCCACCGCCATCCTGCCGGCGGACCGGCGCGGCATGCTGGAGTTCGAATATTCCTATGTGCGCCGGGTCGCCCGCCCGCTGTGGCGGTCCTACACCGCCGATTTCGGCGCCGACATCGCCGAAACCTGGCAACGGCTGGTGCTGCCCATCGGCAACGATCGCCTTGTGGTCGGCGCCTATCCTTGCGCCGCCGCCCAGGATGCCTTACCCGGCATTGGATTGCTGCGGCTGGTCATCGACCGGGTGCCGGTGGTTTTGGCCGAGGACGGCAGCGTGGCCGATCTGGCCCTGACCCTGCGTGATTTCAGCGACTCCCGCCAGCACGCCGCCGAGATGGAAATGCTGGCCGCCCTGGATCCGCTGACCGGCGTGGCCAATCTGCGCCACTTCCATCATTTGTCCGGCTTGGAATTGGACCATGGCCGGCGCATGGGCCGCGCACTCTCGGTGCTGGCCCTGGACATCGACCATTTCAAACGCATCAACGACAATTGGGGCCACGCCATCGGCGACGAGGCCCTGCGCGCCTTTGTCGCCGCCTGCCGCACCGCCTTGCGCGAACCCGACATCCTGGGCCGTTGCGGCGGCGAGGAATTCGCCGTCACCCTGCCCAACACCGGAACCGCCGGCGCGGCGATCATCGCCGAGCGCCTGCGCCGCCATGTGGAACGGGTGCGCATGCCCCTGCCCGACGGCCAAACTCTGAACTTCACCGTCAGCATCGGCGCCGCCACCATGGCCCCCACCGACTATCGTGCTGAGCCTGCCCCCACCATCCATGATCTGCTGGCCGAGGCGGACAAAGCGCTTTACCGCTCGAAGGCCAATGGACGCAACCGCGTTACCGTGGCCGGTTTGGAGAAAACACAGTGACCTGTAAAATCTGCGGCGCCCCCGTTGAAAATTCGGCTGACACCTGCGGCGAGCCCTGCCGCATCAAGCTGGACTGCCAGCGCATCGCTTGGGACCGCGAGGCCAAGAAGGTGGGCGTCAACGGCTATTACCACCGCCGCTATCAGGAGCACGTGCGCAATCACGACACGCGCGGCGCCAAGGTCATGCATAAGGAATGGGAAGCGGCGCGCGAGCGGTTGGGCGAGCGGCCCTAACCCTCGCTCTCATTAAACCCATCCAGCAACTGCGCGATCTTGGCGCTATCGCTCTGGTCCATGATGACCCGCGCCCGGCGGGTGGCGGCAACTAAATCCATGGAGCGGATGCGTTGTTTGACCACCGGGATATTGGTGGCCGACATGGACAAATCGCGGATGCCCAAACCGGTCAGCAGGGCGGTGAAGCGCGGGTCGCCGGCCACTTCGCCGCAGACGCAGACCGGGATGCGGGCGCGCAGGGCGGCTTCGGCGGAGAATTGGATCAGGCGCAGCACTGCCGGGTGGAGCGGGTTGTACAGATGCGCCACCGTTTCGTCGGCGCGGTCGATAGCCAGGGTGTACTGGGTCAGATCATTGGTGCCGATGGCGAAGAAATCGGCGTGCCATGCCAAAGCGTCGGCGGCCAAGGCTGCGCCGGGGACCTCGATCATGACGCCCAAGGGGGGCAGCGGGTCGGACATGGGGACGCCCTTGCGCTTCAGGCGTTGGACTACCCGGTCCATGACCTCGTGCACGGCACGCATTTCCTCGACCGTGGCGACCATGGGGATGAGGATTTTGATGGGACCAAAGGCCGAGGCCCGCAGGCAGGCGGAAAACTGCGCCTCGAACAATTCCGGTCGGGCTAGGCATAACCGCACGGCACGCAGGCCCAAGGACGGGTTGGGGCCGGTCTGGATGCCCAAGCCACGCGCCAGCTTGTCGCCGCCCACATCCAGGGTGCGGATGGTGACCGGGCGCCCGGCCATGCGGCAGACCAGTTCCTTGATGATGACGAACTGTTCTTCCTCGGACGGGATGTCGTCGCGGTTCATGTACAGGAATTCAGAGCGCAACAGGCCGATGCCTTCCGCCCCGGCAGCCAGCACGGACTCAACCTCGCCCGGCAGTTCCACATTGGCCTGCAACAGGATGCGTCCACCATCGCGGGTGACCGCCGGCAGATCCTTCAGCCGGGTCAGTGCGCGGCGGCCCCGCAGGAAATCGGCGCGGCGCTTGCGGTAGTCTTCCAGCAACTCTGCGGAGGGATTGATAATCACCCGGCCCTGGCGACCGTCGATGATGGCCACGTCGCCTGAGCGCACGCCCTTCATCAGCCCAGCCACGCCCAGCACGGCGGGCAGGCCCAGCGAGCGAGCCATGATGGCGGTGTGGCTTTCGGCGCCGCCCAGCACGGTGGCGATGCCGGCCACCTGCCGGGGGTCCAGCAGGGCGGTATCGGCGGGGGTCAGCTCCTCGGCCAGGATAATGGCGTTCTTGGGCAGCACCTGGAACGGGCGATAGGGCGCACCGGTCAGGTTGCGGATCAGCCGGCGGCCAAGATCGCGGATGTCGGCAACGCGGGCCGAGAGGTAGCTATCCTCCATGGCCTCGAAGCCGCGCGCAATCTGATCGATCTCGTGCTGGACGGCGGCTTCCGCATTGATGCGGTCTATTTCTATGCGTTTGTGCACGCCCCGGATCAGGCGTGAGCCATGCAGCATCTGCTGATAGGCGTCCAGCAGATAGCCCAGTTCCTCGGCGGCGGCGCCCTCCAACCCTTCCGCCTTGGCCTGCAATTGGGCGACCTGACGGGCGGCGCGCTCGGCAGCTTCGGCGAAGCGCAGCTTCTCGGCCTCGATGCGGCTGACCGGCAGCTTGTATTCGCGGACGGTGACCGTTTCGGAATCGTGGCGGTAGATAATGCCGATGGCGATGCCCCGGCTCACGCCCATGCCGTCGAACACAAGTTCAGAGGCGGCGCGCGCGTTGGGGGCGGCGGTTCCGGTGTCGTCGATGGGGTTCATCCGTCTCCTTCTCGAACGCGTCCGTCCCTGTGGTCTTTTTTATTTATTTAGGGTCTCAGTCTTCCTCGTCGAACTTTTGTTCGATCAAGCCGCACAATGCGTTCAACGCCGCTTCGCCCTGGGCGCCCTGGGCCTTCAGCTCGATGCAGCAGCCCGGCGCCGCCGCCAGCATCATCAGGCCCATGATGGACAGGCCGGAAACCTCGGTACCGCGATGGGCGACGGTGACCTGGGCGTCGAAGGTGGCGGCCAGCTTCACGAACTTAGCAGCCGCACGGGCATGCAGGCCGCGTCGGTTGCAGATGGTGGCCGAGCGCTTCAAATCGTCGTCCGCAGTACCCTGAGAGGCCGTCACATCGTTCATTTGCGGTCCTGGCTCAACAGTTTTGAGGCGACGTTGATGTATTTACGACCCGCTTCCTGGGCCGACGCAACGGCGTCGGGCAGCGGTTCGGCGTGGCGCACGCTGGCCAGCTTGATGAGCATGGGCAGATTGACGCCGGCGATCACCTCGACCCGCGCCTTGTCCATGATGGAGATGGCGAGGTTGGACGGAGTGCCGCCGAACATGTCGGTCAGCACAACCACCCCGGCGCCGTCATCGCATTTGGCGACCCGTTCCAGGATGTCGTTGCGTCGCTGTTCCATATCGTCGTCAGGGCCGATACAGACCGAACCCACATTGGGTTGCGGTCCGACCACATGCTCCATGGCGGCGACGAGTTCGTCGGCGAGCCGCCCATGGGTGACAAGTACCAGTCCGATCATAGCCACCATCCCCTTATCATCGTCCCCCCTCCTCGAGCTCGCGGTGGCGCAGCTCGACTCGGGCGCCTTGGTCCTTCAGCCACGCCGCCAGCCGTTCGGCAATATAAACCGAACGGTGGCGCCCCCCGGTGCAGCCGAGAGCTATGGTCAGATAGCTTTTTCCCTCGGCGGCAAAGCGCGGCAGTAGCGGTGCCAGCAGGTTGGTCATGGATTGATAGAAAGCCGGGAAAGCGGGATCGGCGGCCACATACTGAGCCACCCCCTCGTCCCGACCGGTGAGCGGTTTCAACTCCGGCACATAATGCGGGTTGGCGAGAAAACGGGCATCGAACACCAGATCCGCCTCGCGCGGCAAGCCGTTGCGGTAGGCGAAAGAGGTGACAAAAACAATCAGGCCGCGATCGGCTTCCAGCCCGAAATGACCGGCAAGCCAGCGCTTGAACTCGCCCGGCTGCAATTTGGTGGTGTCGAACACCATGTCGGCGCGGCGTTTTAGCGGCGACACCAGAGTGCGTTCGTGGCGGATGCCGTCGATCAGCGGGCGGTCGGTCGCCAGCGGATGGCGCCGCCGTGTTTCGGTGAAGCGGCGGCGCAGCACGTCGTCGTCGCATTCCAGGAACAGCATGCGCACGGACAGACCGCGCTCGGCCATCAGCTTGTCGATTTCGGCGATCACCGGCTCGACGCCGAAATCGCGGGTGCGGATATCAATGCCGATGGCGAGCGGGCGATGCAGTCCCTCGCCCGGACGCACCAAGCTGTTCACCAGGGTAACCGGCAGGTTGTCCACCGCCTCGTAGCCCAAATCCTCCAGCACCTTCAGCGCCGAGGTCTTACCGGCGCCGGACAAACCGGTGACGATCACCGCGCGCCCGGCAGGGCTGGCAGTGGACGACCCGGTTGGGGACGAACCGGTTGGGCAGGCGGGATCGGGCTCCGTCATGACAATCACATTATATCTCGCGTTGCTGAAAGCATCGCAAGACGAACCTTTGCCGGGGTGGATGCCTCGAAGGCGGCTAGGGCCAGCCGGGGCACCACAATTCCCAGGAAAGCCGCCGAACTGGGCTCGGGCAGACGCTCCACATCTTTCGGCGGAACGATGTCCACCACCAATGCTAGCGGAGCGCGCGCACAATGGGGCACCCGCAAAATGCCCACCCCCCGCACTTCGATCCGCCCGGCGATGGTATCCGGCACGCCCACGAACAACCGCACGCCTTCGGCGGACAGCGCGGTCTGATCGTCGGCCACCAG
>JACMLB010000269.1 GCA_014379805.1 Rhodospirillales bacterium
CAGCCGGGTCTTAGGCTCGTCCAGCACGTGGGTGTAGATCTCGGTGGTGGCGATGTCGGCATGGCCCAGCAGTTCCTGGACCACGCGCAGATCGGCGCCATGGGCCAGCAGATGGGTGGCGAAGGCGTGGCGCAGCACGTGGGGCGACAGCCGCCGGGGGTCGATATGGGCATGCATGCCCACCCGCAGCAGCATGCGGGCGAAGCCCGAGCGGGTCAGATGACCGGCCTTGCCGTAAGACGGAAATAGCCACTTAGACGGCTTTTTGCCCAGCATATCCTTGCGTAGCGTCAGCCATTCCTTGACCGCGTCGCGCGCCGGATCGGATAGCGGCACCATGCGTTCCTTGTCGCCCTTGCCGCGCACCACCAGCATGTCGGGATTGCGCGCCAAGGACGAATAGGGCAGCCCCACCAGTTCCGACACCCGCAGGCCGGTGGCGTAAAGCAGCTCCAGCAGGGCGGTCATCATGGTGCCTTGCGGCTGGGCCACCAGACGGGCGGCCTTGAGCAAATGGTCCACGTCCGTTTCGCTCAGCACCTTGGGCAGCACACGGCCCAGACGCGGAGAATCCAGCTTGGAGGTGGGGTCGTCGGTGCGCCAGCCCTCGGCATAGACGAAGCCGTAGAATTGCCGGATGCAGGACAGCCGCCGCGCCTGGGTCCGCGTCGCCATGCCCGCATCGGCCAGCGCCCGCATATAGGCCGACAGATCGCCGGGCTTGGCGGTCACCGCATCGGTCTTGCGGTGGGTCAAAAAACCGGTCAGGTCATCAAGGTCGCGGGTATAAGCGTCGAGCGTATTGGCCGAAGCGCCCCGCTCGACGCTCATCATTTCCAGGAAGGCTTCAACGTGGCGGGACATGGTTAGTGTCCCATCACACCCCGTTCGCCAGCATGGCCTCGATGGCCAGCTTGCGGGCGTCCTCGCCCAGGCCCACAACGCTGAGTGCGCTGATGGCTTCCGACAGGGTGATGACGTCCAGTTTGTCCAAAGGCTGCTCGCCCATGGCGGTCAGTACCGCCAGCACCGTGCTGCCCAGCTTGGCCTCCAAGGCGGCACTTTGCAGCAGGGCGAACAGGGCGGGCTTGGGGCCGCCCGCCGGCAAGGACAGGGTGTCCAGCCAAGCGGTTTCGGGCACCTTGGCGCCCAGGGCCGACAGGCTGCCCAGCACCACCGCCGTGCGGCGGGCGGCAATTTCGGGCGGCAAACCGTCCAGGGTGGCTCGCCACGCCGCCAAATTCATCACCGGCAGGGCTTGGCCCGGACCGGCGGCGTGAACGGCGGCCAACGGCCATAGCCGTTCCACCGCCTTGGCAGCGGCGGGGTCGGTCTTGGCCAATTCCAGCCATGCGGTGGCGGACTCAGTCAGACCCAGCGCAAAATTGGCACGGGCGAAGGCCGGGGCCACGGTGATGAGGGCGGGCGATGGCTTGGCCTCGGCCAACAAACCGGCGAACAGCCGCGCAGTGGCGGCGGTCTGGCCCTTGGTTGACGCCAGCTCCAACGCCTTGGCGACGAAGTGGGCGCGGATCAGCGGGTCGGGCTGGTCGGTGGCGGCGCGGAACAGCAAGGCTTGGCCGCGAGTCCCGGCGGTCTCGGCCCGGACCAGCGGCGCCGACAGCTCGTCCGGGGCGAACACCGCTTCCAGATACAGCTTACGCAGGGATTCCGCCGGCAGCACCCCGGCGGCGAAAGCCCGCTCGCCGGCGGCAAGGCGCACGTCGAAGGGGGTGGCGAAGGACAAGGCCACGGCACGGGCCACCGAGGGCGGTGCCTTGGCGACCGCATCGGCGGGCAGCGGCATCTTGGCGGCGGCGAAGGCGGCCACATGCAGCGGCGTCAATTCCGCCAGCTTCACCTTGTCGGCGGGCAGGGGCGGCAGGCCGCTGACCGTCTCGGCGGCGGCCATGAAGGCGTGGTCGGCATCCTTGCGGTCGCGCATGAGGTCAAGGGCAAGGTTGCCCTCCAAAATCTTGCCGGCCATGAAATTGCACAGGATTTGCAGCTTGGCGAGGCTACCCTCGGCCGTACCCAGACGCTGGGCGTCGGCGCAGGCGCCTTGGGTGTTACCGGCCAGCAGCAGCGCGTCCAGCCGAGCGCGCTGCAACAGCGGACCGGCCACGGCTTGCGATGCCACATTGCCCAGCGCCACCACGCCGTCCGCATCGCCCATGGCGCCCAGGCGTTCGGCCCGCAGCTCCACCAGGGACGGACGGTCACCCTCGGCCGCGCCATCGGGGGCGGTGGCGGCGGTCAGCAGCAGCCGACGCTCCAGATCGCGTACCACCACCGAGTTGGACCCCGCCGGCAATAGCGGGATCAACCGGCGTGCCACCGGGGCGGGCGTGCCCACCCACAGGGTGTTGGCGAAACCGCCATGGTTCTGGTCCAGCGAGCCCACGGATTCGGCACTCAGCGCCTTAAGCGTCTGAATCTCGACCTCCGCCTCGCGCGGGGCGGCGGGTTCGGCCATTTCCATGGTGTCGGGATCAAAGGTGGTCAGCGGCCCCTGGGCATGGGCATGGCCCATCAATGCCGTGGTGGCAAAAAGGCCCGCCGCCAACAGGCGGAGGGCCTTCGCCGACCCGCGATCAGCGCGGCAGACGGTCATCGGGGATCACTTTCTCGATCTTGGCCGAAGGGGGCGGCAGATCAAAGGTGGCAAGGAAGATGCCGCCGCCGACAACGACGGCAAGCACCAGGACGACCAGCATTCCGGCAATCTTGCTCATGGACTGTTGATAACCTTCGTTATGACTTCTGGACACGCCCACACCCGGGCGGATAAATACGGCAGGGGCGGTCGCGTTTGGCCCGCCCCGACCTTCGGCGCTTAGGCCCTTGCGGGCCGGCACGCGGACAAAGGCTAGGGTCCGACCATGGCGAAACTGGGGCAGTGTATCGGCCAATTCCGTGCCGATCAACGGCGGGACCAAACCTGATGGCACAAGACATGGCCGAGGGCATCGCCCCCCGTCTCACTCGCCCCATCGTTCTGGTCGGATTGATGGGGGCCGGCAAGTCCTGCGTGGGGCGGCGTCTGGCCGCTCGGTTGGGCCTGCCCTTCCTGGATTCCGACGTGGAATTCGAGGCCGCCGCCGGCTGCACCATCGCCGAATTCTTCGCCCAATACGGCGAACCCGCCTTCCGCGAGGGCGAGCGCAAGGTCATTGCGCGCCTGATGGAAGGTCCCCATTGCGTGCTCGCCACCGGCGGCGGCGCCTTTTGCGACCCCGAGACCCGCGCCCGCATTCAGGACGAGGCCATCTCGGTGTGGATTCGCGCCGATCTGGATTTGCTGGTCAAGCGCACCTCTGGCCGCGACCACAGGCCTTTGTTGAAGCAAGGCGACCCGCGCGAAATCCTGGCGCGGCTGATGGATGCCCGCTATCCGCTTTACGCCCAAGCCCACATCATTGTGGACACCACCGATGAGCCGCCGGAAGTCACCGTCGCCAAGGTGGTGGACGAATTGGCCCTTTATCTGGAGCACCTGCCATGACGGCCCTGACCGAAGTTACCGTGCAGCTGGCCGAGCGCAGCTATCCCATCCTGATCGGCCCCGGCCTGATGGACCAGGTGGGCACCCGCATGGCCCCGGTGATGAATGGCAAGCGCGCCTTCGTCGTCACCGATGACAGCGTGGCGCCGCTGTATCTGGACCGCTTGCTGGCCTCGCTGGACAAGGTCGGCATCGCCCATGTGCACACGGTGCTGCCCCAGGGCGAGGGCACCAAGGACTTCGCCCATTTGGAAGCCCTGCTGGACGCCATGCTGGAAGCCCGGTGCGAGCGGTCCACCATGGTGGTCGCCCTGGGCGGCGGCGTGGTCGGCGATCTGACCGGCTTTGCCGCCGCCATCCTTCAGCGCGGCGTGGATTTCATCCAGGTGCCCACCACTTTGCTGGCCCAGGTGGACAGCTCCGTCGGCGGCAAGACCGGCATCAACACGCGGCATGGCAAAAATCTGGTGGGTGCGTTCCACCAGCCCCGCATGGTTCTGGTGGACACCTCGGCCTTGGCAACGTTGCCCCGCCGCCAAGTGCTGGCCGGCTATGCCGAAGTGGTCAAATACGGCTGCATCGACGAGCCCGAGTTCTTCTCCTGGCTGGAAGAAAACGGCGCCCAGGTCATCGTCGGTGACGAGGCCGCCCGGCGTCACGCGGTGGCGGTCAGCTGCCGCGCCAAGGCCCGCATCGTCGCCGCCGACGAGCGCGAGGGCGGCGTGCGCGCTTTGCTCAATCTGGGTCACACCTTCGGCCACGCGCTGGAGGCCGAGACCGGCTTTGGCGGCGAATTGCTGCATGGCGAGGCCGTTGCCATCGGCATGGTCATGGCCTTCCGCCTGTCGGCCCGCCTGGGTCTGGCCCCGGTGGAGGACGCCGCCCGGCTGGAGCGCCACCTCGCCAAGGTCGGCCTGCCCACCGGCCTGAACAAGAACCGCGCTTGGGACGTGGATAGGCTGGTCCACCACATGGCGGGCGACAAGAAGGTCAAGAACGGCAAGGTCACCTTCGTGCTGGCCAAAGGCATCGGCCAAAGCTTCCTGACCCGCGACGTGCCGGAAGAGGCGGTGCGGGAGATGTTGGCGGACATGGCCAAGGCCTGAGCCCATGGACGCGCTCACCCTCTCCATTCTGTCCGTCCTGGCCTTGCTGGTGCTGTCGGCTTTTTTCTCGGGTTCGGAAACGGCCCTGACGGCGGTGTCGCGTCCCCACCTGCACCAGTTGGAGCAAGACGGCAACAGGCAGGCCCGCCGGGTCAACCGGTTGATCAGTGCCCGCGACCGCCTGATCGGCGCCCTGCTGCTGGGCAACAATCTGGTCAACATCCTGGCCTCGTCCCTGGCCACCAGCACCTTGATGGCCATGTTCGGCGAGGCCGGTATTGTCTACGCCACTGCCGGCATGACCGTGATTGTCGTCATGTTCGGCGAGGTGCTGCCCAAGACCTACGCCATCTACCACTCCACCAAGGTTGCCTTGTGGGTCGGCGCGCCGGTTTCCGCTATAGTCATGCTGCTGTCGCCGGTGGTGCGCGGTATCGAGGTGATCACCCGCCTGATCTTCCGCCTGTTCGGCGCCAAATACGCCACCGAAGCCTCCATCGAGACTGCCATGATGGAACTGCGCGGCGCCATTGAGGTCCATGCCTCCGAGGTCGAGGTCGAGGAAGAGCGCAAGATGCTGCGCTCCATCCTGGATCTGGACAATGTGGAGGTCAGCGACGTCATGACCCACCGCAAGGGCGCCGCCACCATAGACGCCGATCTGGCCCCCGCCGATATCGTCGATCAGATACTGCAAAGCCCTTATACCCGCATGCCCCTGTGGCGGGACAATCCCGACAACATCATCGGCGTCGTCCATGCCAAGGACATCCTGCGCGCCGTGCGCGCCCTGAAAGGCGAAGTGGAAAAGTTGGACGTGGCCGAACTGGCTGCGGCGCCGTGGTTCATCCCCGATTCGACCACTCTGCTGGAGCAGCTGACCGCCTTCCGCAAACGCCGCGAACACTTTGCCTTGGTGGTGGACGAATACGGCGCCCTCATGGGCATCGTCACCCTGGAAGACATTCTGGAAGAAATCGTCGGCGACATTTCCGACGAACACGACATCGCCGTGGCCGGGGTGCGGCCCCAGACCAATGGCAGCTTCGTGGTGGACGGCACGGTGACCATCCGCGACCTCAACCGCCAATTCGAATGGCGCCTGCCCGACGAGGAAGCCGCCACCATCGCCGGCCTGCTGCTGCACGAAAGCCGTCAAATCCCTAATGTGGGCCAAGTGTTCCGCTTCTTCGGCTTCCGCTTCGAGGTGCTGCGCCGCCACCGTAACCAGATCACCTCTGTTCGCATAACCCCCCCCGAATCCTCGCCGGTGGCGGAAGAGGACTAACCTCGCTATGCTGTGCGCATGCGACCAAAGATTGTCCCCGACGTTGTGTCTCCCAGCGACGTGCTGGCCTTGCCGCCCCATGCAATGGTGCGCCAAGCGGCCAAGCTGATGGCCGAGCACAACGTCGCCAGCCTGCTGGTCACCGAGGACGGCCGCCTGTTGGGTATCGTCACCGAACGCGACGTCACCGCCCGCGTGGTGGCCGCCGGCCTTGACCCCGACAGCACCACTCTGGCCCAGGTCATGACCGCCGACCCGCGCTCGCTGGCGCCCGACGATTCCATCGGCGAGGCGCTGGAACTCATGCGCCGCCACAGCTTCCGCCATCTGCCGGTTTTGGACGATGATGGCCATCCTGTGGCCATGGTTTCGGTACGCGACCTTTACGCCGTGGTGCAGCGACAGTTGGAGCATGACATCCTGAACCGCGACGCGTGGATCATGGGTATCGCCGATGCCTGGGGCGACGGCCTGTCGGACGGGGGCTGAACGCTAGACGGGGTTGAGGCGCTTTAAAACGTCTCGGAATTGGTTACTTCCACCGCCGCCCACACCAGACCCAGCACCCGATCGACCTCTTCCACCGTGGCGTCTGCCGCAATGGCCGGCAAATCCATGTCGATGCCTTCATCTTCCAATAATTGGCGGGCACGGGCCAGATAGAAATCACGATACTCGGCGGTGGTGCGGAAGCGCGAGTTCAACGCCTTGTCCATGGCCTCGCGCAGCTCCATCAGCTCGCGCTGCTCGTCCAGGGTCAGCAGCCCGTCGCGCGACAGCAATTCGGTGTGGCGCACATCCAGGGCGGCGACCTTTTGGCGCCAGTGCGGGTCGTGATGGGGCATCAGGCGCACAGTTCCCACCATGGGCTTATCCTTTTTCCGCCGGACCCATAGGATACCCTCGGCCAGCCCGCCTGTCAGGGTTAGAAAAACTAACCATGCTCGGCAATGACATCTCGTTTGCCGAGGGCAAGACCGCCGCGTAGGCTCACCCTCTGATTTTCTTTTTCTAGAGGTCCCGCCATGGGTCGTCCTGCTTGGCTTACCCCCGCCGTGCTCACCATTTTCATCAGCGGTTGCGTGATGATGAGCGTTTCCATGGGTGCGCGCCAAGCCCAGGGCTTGCTCATCGGTCCGCTGTCGGCAGAGCGAGGCTGGCCGCTGGCGACGTTCTCCCTGGCGGTGGCGCTGCATAACCTGTTCTGGGGCATGTTCCAGCCCTTCACCGGCGCCGCCGCCGACCGCTGGGGCGCCGCCCGCGTCGCCGCCTTCGGTGCCCTGGCTTTCGGCCTGGGCATGATGATGGTGGCCTGGGGCGGCGAGGCCCCCACGGTCATGGGATTAGGCTTGATCTCGGGCTTCGGTCTGGCCGCCACCAGCTATTCCGTGGTGCTGGGGCCGGTGGGCCGCGCCGTGTCGCCACAGTTCCGCACCGCCGCCATGGGCACCGGCTCGGCCTTGGGGTCGCTGGGCATGATGGCCATGATTCCGCTGACCCAGGGGCTGGTCGGAACCTTAGGCGCCACAAACGCCGTATGGGTGCTGGCCTGCTTCTCGCTGGCGACCATTCCGCTGGCCTTGGTGCTGCACAAGGGCGAAGTGGCGGCGCGTGCCAGCCACACCGCCATGGGTGCCCACCAATCCATCCGCGAAGCTTTGACCGAGGCCTGGGGCCATTCCGGTTATCGTCTGCTGACCCTGGGCTTCTTCGTCTGCGGCTTTCAACTGGCCTTCATCGGTGTGCATTTGCCCGGCTATCTGGCCCTGTGCGGCATGACCAAGGGGGCCGGTGCCACCGCGTTGCTGGTCATCGGCGGCTTCAACGTCATCGGCACCTTTGTGGCCGCGCGCCTGAAAATACGGCCGAAATACCTGCTTTCGGCCATCTATTTGGCCCGCGCCGTGGCCACCTTCGCCTTCGTCATGGGCCCGAAAAACGAAATCACCCTGCTGGCCTATGCCGCCGTGATGGGCCTGCTGTGGCTATCCACCGTGCCGCCCACCACCGGATTGATCGCCACCCTGTTCGGGCCGCGCTATCTGGGCATGCTGTTCGGCGTGGTGTTCTTTTCGCACCAGATCGGCTCGTTCCTG
>JACMLB010000270.1 GCA_014379805.1 Rhodospirillales bacterium
CCGCCCCCGCCGCCCCCGCCGCCTGCCGTAGCGGCGGTCGCGCCCAAGCCTTTGACCATCCGTATGGGGGCCATCAAGGCCCGGCCTGCGCCAGCCGCGGCACCGGCACCGGTCCCCCCAGCGCCAGCCGTTATCCCGCAAGCAGCCGTTGTGCCCCATACACGTCTTGAGGTCACTATCGGCAATGACCTCGACGAGTTGACGCGCCTTGCCATGCTGGTGGATGACTTCGTTGAGAAGAACGGACTGCCGGAAAGGATTTCGTTCAATCTCAACCTATGCTTGGACGAATTGATTACCAACATCGTCTCTTACGGGTACGACGATAATCATCGCCATGAAATACATGTGCGTTTCTCGCTTGAGGACGGTGAGCTGATATGTCAAATCGTCGATGACGCGAAGCAATACGATCCCTTCACCGAGGCGCCGGAGCCCGATCTGGATGCCGGCGTGGATGACCGGCCCATTGGTGGCCTGGGCGTCTTCCTGGTGAAGGAGTTCATGGATCGCACCGAATATCGCCGTGATGGCGACCGCAATATCGTGACGCTGTGGAAGCGTCCCTAAAGCAGTTCAGCGCGTCGGACCTAAGCCGCCCGGCGGATGCAGAGGAGAATTAAGGCCATGGAGATCAAGGTAGAAACCTCAGACGGCGTCACGTTTGTCGTGCCGGTCGCACGGGTGGACAGCTCCACAGCCAAGGCGTTCGAGGGCAAGGTGCTTCAGGTGGTCAACAGCGGTGTGGCCCGGATCATCATCGACTTCGCCGAGATGGACTATATCTCCAGCGCCGGCTTGCGCGTGGTGCTGGTGGGCGCCAAGATGACCCGCGCACCGCGCAAATTCGTGCTGTGCGGCATGAAGCCCCATATCCGCGAAGTGTTCGACGTGTCGGGCTTCGCCAAGATTCTGAACATCCAAGTCGACCGGACTGCTGCCACCGCCGTGTGATGCGCGCCCAAAAGGGGCACGCCCGAAGGATTTCGGCGCGCCTGGGTGGCGGGTGGCCCCGGAGTCTGGTAACATGAGCTATCAGATCAGGACAAGCCGCCGCTCAGGCGGCGACTGACTCCGGGAGGGTGCCATGGCCGATCCCTTAAAAAACTTTTCCGATATGCAAACGGCTTGGATGCAGGCGTGGGCGAATTCAGCCCAGCATATGTTTCAGTGCTGGCAGCGCATGTTCACCATGCAGCAAAGCTTCTTGAAACACGCCGATAGCCACCATCGCGACCACGTGGAAATCGCCTGCGGCGCGTCGCTTACCGACAAATACGGCAAACGCTCCCACGACATCGACCCCGAGCGGGATGTTTAAGGGGTAGGACTATCGTCGCTTGGACGATGGTGGTTGATCGCCGCACTGCTGTTACCAAATATCATGCGTGGGGCCGTACTCCCCCTCGCGGCCCCCAAACGAGCCCACTCGCCTTCCGGCGGTGGGCTCGGGCTTTTTGTGGGGCTTACTCAGTCGTCATGCGCGCCGCGCCGCCCGATGGACACGTCGCGGTGGATATAGGCGCTCATCACCAGACCCCAGCCGAACAGCAGCGACAGCATGGCGGTGCCGCCGTACGAGATCAGCGGCAGGGGCACGCCCACCACCGGGACCAGGCCCATGACCATGGCGGTGTTGATGAAGAAGTACAGGAAGAAGGTGGTGGTGACGCCCAAGGCCACCAGCCGGCCGAATTGCGAGCGGCAGCGCAGCGCGATGGCGTAGCCGAAGGTGACTAGCAGGACATAGAGGCCCAGCAGGAACAGCCCGCCCATCAGGCCCCATTCCTCGCCGAACATGGTGAAGATGAAGTCGGTCTGCTTCTCGGGCAGGAAGTTCAGGCGCGACTGCGTGCCCATCATATAGCCCTTGCCGAAGATGCCGCCCGAGCCCAGGGCGATCTTGGATTGGGTGATATGGTAACCGGCGCCTAGCGGGTCATCATCCGGGTTCAGGAAGATCAGGACGCGCTTCTTCTGGTATTCGTGCAGAAATTGCCACGCCACCGGGATGGCGCCCAACCCGCCGGCAAGCAGTACGCCGAACTTCCATAGCCGGACGCCGGCCATGAAGAAGATGGCGCCGGCGCTCATCAGCAGCATCATGGCAGTGCCCAGATCGGGCTGCTTCAACACTAGCGCCATGGGGGCCAGGACCATGGCCAGCGGCGGGATAAGGAATAGCGGACGCCCAACGTCCTGATAGGTGGCGCCGTGGAAGTACCGCGCCAGGGTCAGAATCAGGGCAATCTTCATGATTTCGGACGGCTGCAACTGGATGAAGCCGAGGTCGATCCAGCGCTGGGCGCCCATGCCAATGGTGCCTTTGACCTCCACCGCCACCAGCAAAACCACCGATATAAGGTACAGCGCATAGGCGTGGCGCATCCAGAAACGGATATCGATCAGCGCCACGGCAATCATGATGCCGATACCGATGCCGAAGCGGACCATCTGCTTGATGGCCCACGGTTCCAGCGAGCCTTGGGCGGCGGAATAAAGCGTCAGGAAGCCAACGCTTGCGATGGCGGTCAGTACGCCGATCAGCGACCAATTGATCTGCCAGATCTTGTCGCGCCACGTCATCTCGGTGCGGTTCAGCTGGGTGGACAGCCGCTGGGTCGGGCGCATCATTGGCTGTGCCCCCCATCGCTGCCGGCCATGCGGGCGCGCTCGCGCTTTTGCACTTCGATCATGATGTCGCGGGCGATGGGGGCCGCCACCGCCGAGCCGCCGCCGCCATGTTCCACCACCACGGCGATGGCATAGCGTGGATTGTCTTCGGGGGCATAGGCCACGAACAGCGCGTGATCGCGCTCTTTCCACGGCAATTCGTCGTTCTTCTTCACGCCGGTCTCACGCTCGCGCATGGTGATGCGGCGCACCTGGGCCGATCCGGTCTTGCCCGACAGCCACATGCCCTCTTGCTCGATGCGGGCGCGATAGGCGGTGCCGCCGGGTTCATTGGATACGGCGAACATGCCTTTGCGCACCATGGCCAGATGCTTCTGCGCCATGTTGCAGGACGGCCATTCCGGCGCCGTGCGTGGTTGCGCGGTCTTATCGGTGATGGCGTCGCGGGCCACGTGCGGCACCACGGCGAAGCCGCCATTGGCGATGCGGGCGGTCATGGTGCACAACTGCAGGGGCGTCGCCAGCGTATAGCCCTGGCCGATGGCGTTAATCAAGGTCTCGCCCGGGTGCCATGGCTGAGACAGCGCCTTGCGTTTCCACGCGCGGTCGGGGATCAGGCCGGGGCGTTCGTTGGGCAAATCCACGCCGGTGGGGTTGCCCAACCCAAAGCGTCTGGACACCTCGGCGATTTTGTCGATGCCCACGCGGCGGGCGATTTCGTAGAAATAGACGTCGCACGAGTTCTTGAGCCCGCCGATCAGATCCTGCGAACCGTGCCCGCCCTTTTTCCAACAATGGAAACGGATATTGCCCAATTGGGTATGCCCAGGGCAGAACACGCGCTGGTCGGGGGTGACCACGCCGGCTTCCAGCGCAGCCATGGCGGTCAGCATCTTGAACGTGGAACCGGGGGCGAAGGTGCCGGACAGGGCCTTGTTGGACAGCGGCGAGCGGGGATTGTTGACCAGCTCTTTCCACTCTTCCGCCGTCAGGCCGCGATTGAAGGCATTGGGGTCATAGGACGGCGTCGAGGCCATGACGATCAGTGCGCCGGTGTGGATATCCATGACCACGGCAGCCGCCGATTCGTCACCCAGGCGCTGGGCGGCGTATTCCTGCAGGCGCATGTCCAACGTCAGCGCCAAATCTACGCCGGGTTCGCCTTCCTTGCGTTCCAGCTCGCGGATGACGCGGCCCACCGCATTGACCTCCACCGAGCTGGTGCCGCCGCGTCCGCGCAGGGCCATGTCGTAAATCTTCTCGACCCCGGCCTTGCCGGTACGGAAGCCGGGCAGTTCCTCCAGCGGGTCGCCGGTCAAATCGTTTTCCGACACCGCCGCCACATAGCCCAGGATGTGGGCGCCCAGGGATTCCAGCGGGTAATAGCGGCTTTGGCCCACGTCGATCAGCACGCCGGGCAAATCGGGCGCATTAACCTCGATGCGGGCCACTTCTTCCCAGGACAAATTTTCGCGCACGGTGATGGGCACGAAGGATCGCCGCCGCCGCGCTTCCTTGGTGATGCGGGCGCGGTCGTGGTCGGTCAGGGTGATGATGGTGGACAGGGCGTCCAGGGTATAGGCCAGGGACGGCGTTTGCTCGGCCACCACCAGCACACGGTAATTATGCTGGTTGATGGCCATGGCGATGCCGTTGCGGTCCAGGATGGGACCGCGCGGCGGCGGCAGCAGGCGCAGGGAGACCCGGTTGTCCTCGGCCAACATGACGTATTTGTCGGCTTCCAGGACCTGAAGGTAGTACATGCGGGCGGCCAGCGTGCTCACCAGGGCCGCTTTGCCGCCGGCCAGCATCAGGGCACGCCGGTTGAACGTCTTGGCTCGGTCATTGTCGTGGTACATGCGCTAGACGTCCTTCAAGAAGGCCATCTGCGTGCGCGCCAGCAACCAGGTCAGCAGGGGGAATAAGCCCATGGTCAGTAAATACTCGAAAATCACCGGGGCGGCATCGACCACGCGGCCGCTCAACATGGTCACCAGCAGCCATGACAGCCCTAGGGAACCTGCCGCCAAAAGCCCGAAGGCCCACCAGGCGACCATGAACGACTTGCCCAGGAAGAACTTGCGCTGGGCCGCAGCCACACCTTGCACCAAAAGAAGTACCAGGGCGTTAACGCCCATGGGGGTGCCGGCCATGATATCGTACAGAAAACCGATCAGGAAGGCGGCCCAGGCGGGCAGCAACTCGGGCCGGTAGATGGCCCAGTAATAGACGCCCATCAACGGCAGGATGGGCGCGATCCCGGCGAAACCGGGCAGCCGTGTCGGCGTCGCCGTCAGCAGCAACAGCATCAGGGTCACGGTGATCGGCACCAAATGCCGGACCAGCGTGTCCATCTTCACCCAAATGGTGGGTTTCATTGTACGTGCGCCCTCAGGCGGCGGGCGCTCGCTCCGCTCGTTTGCCTCACGCGCGCACAAGCGCGCGGGGCCTCAATGACCCAGTCCCTCGGCTTCGCCTCGCTCCAATTCATGATTTTACTCGGCTGCTGCGCCGCGGCGGCGGCGTTCCGGCACCGGGGGCTTCTCGAAGGGCAGGATGCCGCCCAGGCCGTAATCGACGATGGCGACGAACTCCAATTCGTGGCGTTTGACGAAAGGTTCCACCCGGAAGATGCCGTCGGTGGTCGGGGCGACCAGACCGATGGGAATGCCCGGCGGGAAGGCGGCGCCCGAGGCCGAGGTTACCACCCGCTCGCCCGGGGCGATGACGGGATTGCCACCGGCCACGTAGTTCAGCTTGGGGCGGTCCTTGTTGTCGCCGGTCAGTATGGCACGGGTGCGCGACGATTCGACCATTACCGGGATTTTGGCGTTGATGTCGGTCAGCAGCAGCAGGCGTGACGAGCTCTCGCCCACCTCGGCGATGTGGCCGATCAGGCTTTCGCCGGACAGCACCGCTTGTCCTTTCCGCACGCCATCGCGCGCACCGGCGTTCAGCATCATGGAATGGCCGAAGGCCGAACCCAAATCGCCAATGACGCGGGCGGTGATGAAAGCGGGGTCGGGGTCTGGAATGACGTTCAGCTGTTCGTGCAGGATGCCGTTTTCGGAATCCAGCCGTCGGGCCACGGTCTGCCAATGCTGCAGCCGCAGGTTTTCGGCCTTCAGCCGGGCGTTCTCGGTGCGCAGGTTGGTCAGTTCGCGCACGTTCTCCACCACCTCGGCAATGGAGGCGGCAGGGCGGCTCATGACGTCAAGGATGGGAGCTAGACCGTCAGCCACCAAGGTTCGGGTGCGCTCGATCAGCAAGATGTCGGCCTTGCCCACGATCATCAGCGCCACGGCGGCGACGATCAGGGAGACGAAGGCAAACCGCTGAGCCAGCAGCCGCAACGTGGCGAGACGCCCGACCGCACCGGACTGCTTCACGAGGGTTCCTCCGCTCCCGTAGTGGTGCGACCGCCGGGAAATGGCGGCCGCGCCTCGTGCGAACATACTACATATAGGAACGCGAACACTAGTACATGCTGGTTAGCACGTTCTTCAGCTTGGGCATTTCTTCCAGGGCACGACCGGTACCCAGCGCCACGCAGGACAGCGGGTCGTCGGCGATGGATACCGGCAGGCCGGTGGCGTGACGCAGCACGTAATCCAGGTTGGACAGCAGGGCGCCGCCGCCTGTCAGCACGATGCCCTTATCGACGATGTCGGCGGCCAGTTCGGGAGCGGTGTGCTCCAGGGCGACCTTGACCGCCTCGATGATGGCGCCCACCGGCTCCGCCAGGGATTCGGCGATCTGGCGCTCGGACACGATCAGTTCCTTAGGCACGCCGTTCATCAGGTCACGACCCTTGATTTCCATGGTGCGGCCTTCGCCATCTTCCGGCGGGCAGGCAGAGCCGATTTCTTTCTTGATGCGCTCGGCAGAGCCCTCACCGATCAGCAGATTATGGTTGCGGCGGATATAGGCGATGATGGCTTCGTCCATCTTGTCGCCGCCGACGCGGACAGAGCGAGAATAGACGATACCGCCCAGGGAAAGCACGGCAACCTCGGTCGTACCGCCACCGATATCAACCACCATGCTTCCGGTGGGTTCGGTAACCGGAAGGCCGGCGCCGATGGCGGCGGCCATAGGCTCTTCGATCAGGAACACGCGGCGGGCACCGGCGCTTTCGGCCGATTCCTGAATGGCGCGGCGTTCGACGGCGGTGGAGCCCGACGGCACGCAGACGATGACCAGCGGGCTGGCGAAGGAGCGCCGATTGTGCACCGTGCGGATGAAGTGCTTGATCATCTCCTCGGCCACTTCGAAATCGGCGATGACGCCGTCGCGCAGCGGCCGGATGGCCTGGATGTAGCCCGGCGTGCGGCCCAGCATCATCTTGGCTTCGTCGCCGACCGCCAGGACCTTCTTCTTGCCCTTTTCCTCGGCAATGGCCACCACTGACGGCTCATTCAGGACGATCCCGCGGCCTTTGACGTAGACCAGCGTGTTGGCAGTGCCAAGATCGATCGCCATGTCCG
>JACMLB010000271.1 GCA_014379805.1 Rhodospirillales bacterium
CCAGGTGGTCAGGCCCAGCAGGAAGGCCAGCACCAGACCGGGACTGACGCCGGCCATGAACAGGGCGCCCACCGAGGTGTTGGTGGCGACCGCGTACATGACCATGACCAAGGACGGCGGGATCAGGATGCCCAGCGCGCCCGAGGTGGTGATGACACCCGCGCCGAAGCTGCGCGGGAAGCCCTGCTTGACCATGGCGGGCAGGATGATGGAGCCGATGGCCACCACGGTGGCCGGGCTGGAGCCCGACACGGCGGCGAACAGGGCGCAGGCCATGACGCCGGCCAGGGCCAAGCCGCCATGCCAGTGTCCGACCATGGCTGAGGCGAAGTTGATCATTCGCCGTGCGACGCCGCCATGGGTCAGGAAGTTGCCGGCCAGGATGAAGAACGGGATCGCCATGATCTCGAACTTTTCGATGCCGGTGAACAGCTTCAGCGCCACCGATTGGACGGGCACGTCGGTCATGGTGAACAGGAAGGTGAGGACGGTCAGGCCCAGGGAAATGGAGATGGGCATGCCGGTCAGCATAAGGACCAGCAGCAGGCCGAAGATGATTGCGGCGCTCATCGACGGGGCTCCTTTTCCTTATCCGAATCCGAGGCGTCGCCGCCTTCCCAATCGTCGGGCTTAGGACCCTTCGCTGTGGTCACCTTGTTGTTGCCGTCCAGCGACGGATCGCCACTCTCGCCCTTGTGGTGGGCAAGGTCCTTGGGGTGCAGGTCGTCGTCCATCTCATACCAGTTGATGTCCTGGGCGGCGCGCTGCTCGTCGGTGGTATCCTCCTCCAGACCCTCCACGTGACCATGGTCATGGTGGGGCAGTTCGCCGGTGCGCATGAAGCTCCAGCACACTTGCAGGAAGCGGAAGCACATCAGTGACGAACCCAGCGGAATGGCGCTGTAGACGATCCAGGTGGGCATTTCCATGTCGGGGGTGATGGGACCCTCGTACAGGTCGCCGATCTCCAGGCCGAACATATTGGTGAAGAAGTAGTGGGCGCCGTTCTCCCACACGAAGTGGCCGCCTAAGCCCGCCACGGTGCCGGTGAACAAGGCGCCGGATAGCAGGCCGAACACGATGAACTTACCGCGCATGCCGTCGTTCAGGCGGTTGATGACGACGTCCACGCCCACATGGATTCCGGTGCGCACGCCATAGGCGGCGCCGAACTTGGCCATCCAGACGAACATGATGATGCACAACTCTTGCGCCCACGCAAAATCCAAGTGGCCCACATAGTCGTACAGGAAGGGTACGCCAGAAGCGTAGCGCTGCATCACGGCGACGAAGATGATCGTCGTCGCGGCGGCCATGAGGAACGCAATCAGCGTTTCCTCGAGGTGATCGAGAACTTTAGACATGTTCGCTCCGCGCGCGGAAAGTAGGGGGCGCCCCTAGCGGACGCCCCCCTAAGCCAATTTTTAGTTCTTGAACCCGAACTTTTCGGATTCTTTGTAGATGGCCTTGATCAGGTCGCCACCGACGCGGCTTTCCATGTCCTTGTGGACAGGCAGCAGAGCCGAGCGCCAGGCTTCCTGCTCTTCCTTGGTCGGCTGATGGAACTCGGTCTTGCCCGAGGCCTTCATGCCAGCCAAAGCGTCGTCGTTTTCCTGCTGAGCGATGGCGTTGGCGAAGCGGGTCGACTCATTCATGGCGCCTTCCAGGGTGGCGCGGATGTCAGCCGGCAGGCCTTCCCAGAACTTCTTGTTCACGATCACCGCATAGCCCAGATAGCCGTGGTTGGTGAGGGTGGCGTGCTTCTGCACTTCGTGCATCTTCTGGGTGTACATGTTCGACGGCGGGTTTTCGGTGCCATCGACCACGCCGGTCTGCAGCGCCTGATAGACTTCCGAGAACGCCATGACCTGGGGCAGGGCGCCCAGAGCGCGCATTTCAGCGTCCAGCACCTTGGACGACTGGATGCGCATCTTCAGGCTCTTGACGTCGGCGGGCGACTTCAGCGGCTTGTTGGCGGACAGCACCTTGAAGCCGTTATCCCAATAGCCCAGGCCGATGATGCCCTTGCTTTCCAGCTTCTTCAGCAGCGACAGGCCAATGGGGCCGTCGGTGACCGCGCGCAGCACTTCCTTGGACGGGAAGATGTAGGGCAGGTCGAACACTTCGAATTCTTTGACGCCCAGCGGGCCGAACTTGGCGAGCGAGGGGGCAAGCATTTGGACCGCGCCCAACTGCAGCGCCTCGAGCTCTTCTTTGTCCTTGTACAGCTGGCTATTGGGATAGACCTCGACCTTCACTCGGCCCTTGGTCCGTTCCTCGGCCATCTTCTTGAACATTTCAGCGGCTTTGCCCTTGGGGGTATCCGCTGCCACCACGTGGCTGAACTTGATAACGATGGGCTGGGCCTGCTGCGCCATGGCCGAACCAGTGGCCAGAACGCCGGCCACTACGCAGCCGACGAGGGTACGAAGTTTCATCTGTCTTTTCCTCCCGAAAAGATTACGCAAGCCTTCTATCGGTAGATATTTCGAAAGTTTCGCCAATTCGGCTATTGTGGATTTCCGAACAAGCGGATAACAGGCTGGATATATTCGGTTTTTACCTTCCGCACCCTTACCCATTTGCGTGAACGCACAGGCGCTATGACCACATCGAACGGATTACACAGCCGCACGACCCTTCAGGCCATGCCCATCGTGGCCATGGTTATGGTGGTTATGCTGTTGGGCGTGCTGTTGTGGTTATTGCAGCGCAATGAAGTGGAAGAGTCGCGGCTGACCCTGATCAAAGATATCCTTTGGGTTGAGCAGAATATTCACTTCCATCTCACGACGGGTGAAGAAAAACTTGGCCAGCTTGCAATAGAAATTGCGCGGGTGGAGTTGCCGTCCGAGGCTTTCCAAGTCCAGGCCCGCGCCATGATCGCCAACAGCGCCGAATTCGACCGTGTCCTGCTGCGCGATGCCGATGGCGGGCTGGCGGCGGCGGTGCCGCCAGCCGATAGCGAACCGTCCACCCAGGCCTCGCGTGACGCATTCACCCTGGCCAAATCCATTGGCCGGGCGGCGTGGTCGGCCCCCTTCGCCATGGCCGGGCGCGGTCAGGTGATCGAAGCCCACGTGCCGATCTTCCGCCACCAGCGTTTCGTGGGCATGCTGGTTGGGGTGATCTCGGTGGATGCGCTGCTGACCCACCATGTGCCGTGGTGGGTGGCCGAGCGCTATAAGATCGAGATCATCGACGGCAACGGCGCCACCTTGGGCGCCAAGACCCTGGTGGAACTGGCCGAGCCCGGCCCCAGCCATCAAGTCCGGCTGGAACCGCCGGGCCAAGGGCTGGCGGTGGTCGCCACCGTCTATAGCAGCGAGACCAATTTGGCCCGCAATCTGTTGGCGACGGCCATCTTCGCCTTGGCGCTGCTGTCGCTATCTTCCCTGTGGCTGGTGCGCCGGCATGTGCGCCGCCGGCTGGCCGCCGAGCAGGCGCTGCGCACCGAGCATGCCTTTCGTAAAGCCATGGAGGATTCGCTGACCGTCGGTATGCGGGCGCGCGACCTCGGTGGCCGCATCACCTATGTGAACCGCGCCTTCTGCCGCATGGTGGGGTGGGGCGAGGACGAGTTGGTGGGCCAGGCGCCGCCCATGCCCTATTGGTCGCCCGACGCCTTGGAAGCCACCATGGAAATGCATGACCGGGTCATGGCGGGCGAGGCCCCGGCGGAAGGGTTCGAAATTCAATTCCGCCGCAGCAACGGTGAGAATTTTTGGGCGCTGGTCTACGAGGCGCCGCTGATTGACGCCGATGGCCGCCATGCCGGCTGGATGGCCTCGGTGCTGGATATTACCGAGCGCAAGCGGGCCGAGGAAATGGCCCGTCAGCAGGAGGAAAAGCTGCAACGCACGGGCCGCCTTATCACCATGGGCGAAATGGCCTCGACCCTGGCGCACGAATTGAACCAGCCGCTTTCGGCCATCGCCAGCTACAATGCCGGCTGTCTCAACCGCCTGGGCGCTAGCGGCTTCGACCCCGATGAATTGCGTGCCGCCCTGACCAAGTTGGGTGTCCAGGCCCAACGTGCCGGTCAGATCATCCGCCGCGTCCATGACTTCGTGCGTAAATCCGAACCCCAGTTGGGACCATGTCCGCTCAACAAGGTGGTCGAGGACACGGTAGGCTTCATCGAATTCGATGCCCAGCGGCGCGGCGTGGCCCTGCAGGTCACGTTGGCCGCCACCGACATTCAAGTCAGTGCTGACCGCATATTGCTGGAGCAAGTGGTGCTCAACCTCGTCCGTAACGGGCTGGAGGCCATGGTCAACACGCCGTCACGCCATCGCAAATTGTCCATCACCGTGTCCGTGGTGGATGACCAAGCGGTGGTGGCGGTGGCCGATCACGGTTCGGGCGTGCCGCCGGAAATCGCAGAGAACCTATTTCAGGCCTTTTTCACCACGAAAGATGAAGGCATGGGCATGGGACTTAACATCTGCCGCTCAATCGTCGAGTATCATCAGGGCCGGTTGTGGTTCGAGCCCAATACTGGCGGCGGTGCCGTGTTCCGTTTCTCTTTGCCCATGAGGGCTACATGAATTATGGCAAGGTTTTCATCGTCGATGACGACGAGGCGATCCGCGACGCCCTGACTTGGCTGCTGCAATCGCGCGGCGTCACGGCATTGGCCTTCCCCTCGGCGGAAGCTTTCCTGACCCAATGGAAGCCCACCATGGCCGGCTGCCTGCTGCTGGACATCCGCATGAGCGGCATGAGTGGTCTGGACCTGTTCGATCGCCTGCGCGACGTGCAATCGCGCATCCCGGTGATCTTCCTGACCGGCCATGGCGACGTGCCCATGGCGGTGGGGGCGTTGAAGCGGGGCGCACGGGATTTCGTTGAAAAGCCGTTCAACGACAATGAACTGGTGGACCGCGTCATCGAGGCGCTGGAGTGGGATTCCCAGCGCCGGGCCACCGAGGCCGGCAACGCCACCGTGGCGGCCTGTCTGGCTGCCCTGACCATGCGAGAACGTCAGGTGATGGATCTGGTGCTGGCGGGCAAGCTGAACAAAGTGATCGCCGACGATCTGGGCATCACCATGCGCACGGTGGAAGTTCACCGCGCCCACGTCTTCGAGAAGATGGGGGTCAAGACGGCGGTGGAACTGGCCCAATTGCTGTCCACCTTCAAGGCCGACAGGTGAGGCCCGGCTTGATGAAGCTGGCGCTGGCGGCGGCTTTCCTGGCCGCCTATGTGGTGCTGGACCGCATCAGCTTCATCCACAGTTTTTCCGCCATCAACATCACGCCGTGGAACCCGCCGCCGGGTCTGGGCCTGGCCGTGCTGATCCTGGCGGGGCCGCGCATGGCGCCGCTATTCTTCATGGCTGCCCTGGCCGCCGATCTGACGGTACGCGATTTGCCGGCGCCGCTGTGGGCAAGCGTGGCCGGCGATGCGGTCTTCGTTGCCATCTACGCCGCCGGTGCGCTGTTCCTACGCCGCACCGTCCGCATGGACCCCCAGCTTGGTGGGCTGCGTGACGTGCTGTGGCTGCTGGCGGTGGCCGTGGTGGGGGCGGCTGTGGTGGCGCCCAGCTATGTGGCCCTGTTCACCCTGGGCGGCATCGTCCCGCCCGATGCCTTCCTGTCTGCCGCCAGCCGTTATTGGATCGGCGACATGATCGGCATCGCCGTGTTGACTCCGGCCATTCTGCTGTTCCGCCACATGCCCAGGCTGCCGCCGCGCCGAATTCTGGGCGAGATGATGTTGCAAGGCTGCGCCATTGCCGGGGCGCTGTGGCTGGTGTTCGGCCTGGAAGCCACGGCCAATTTCCAGTTCTTCTATCTGCTGTTCCCGCCGCTGATTTGGGCCGCTGCGCGCTTTGGCCTCAAGGGTGCGGTGTTGGGCAACATGGCGGCTCAGTTGGGCTTGATCGTGGTCTTCCGCGCCGAGGACACCGATATTGTCACCACCTTCCAGTTCCTTATGCTGGCGCTTGCCATGGCGACATTGGTGCTGGGCGCTGCTATCAGCGAACGCCGCCGGGTGCAGACCGCCTTGCACGCCCGCCAAGAAGAGTTGGCGCAAATGTCGCGCCTGTCCATGGCCGGTGAAATGGCGGCGGCGCTGGCTCACGAACTGAACCAACCCCTGTTGGCTGCCATCGCTTTCACCCGCGCCGCCCAACGCCTGCTGGCCGCTGACCCATCCGAAACCACCAAGGCGCGGGGCGCCATGGACCGGGCGGTGGCGGAAAGCCAGCGCGCTGGCGACATCATCCGCAGCCTGCGGGAATTCATCGGCACTGGCCGCGCCGCCCGCGAGCCTGCCTCGGTCGCCGCTTTGGTAAACGATGCCATGGGGTTGACTGCGCCGGAATGCGCCCGGCGCGGCATTCGCCTCGTTACTCAGGTGGACAAGCTGCTGCCTGCCGTCCATGTTGACCGGGTGCAGTTGCAGCAGGTTCTGGTCAATCTGATCCGCAACGGCATGGATGCCATGGGCCAGGGGGGCGAAATTGCCGTCGCCGCCTGGGCCAAAAGCGGGCAGATGGAATTCCAGGTGGCCGATACCGGCCCCGGTCTGTCGGACGAGGTGGCCGTTCATTTATTCGAGCCCTTCAATACCTCGAAGGCCACGGGCATGGGGCTGGGGCTTGCCATCAGCCGCAGCTTCGTGGAAGCCCATGGCGGGAAGTTGTGGCTGGACCGGACCGGACCGGGCGGCGCGGCGTTCCGTTTCACGCTGCCGCTGAGCGGAGACACACAAGGGGAACCCAGATTATGACCCGAGAACCGATCGTCCATGTGGTCGATGACGACGGCGCTATCCGCGATGCTTTGGTGCTGCTGCTGGAGGCCGCCGGCCACCCCGCCCGCGCCCATGCCGACGCGGCTCAATTCCTGGCCGCCCTTGATCCTGCCCAACCGGGCTGCGTGGTCTCGGACGTGCGCATGCCGGGCATGAGCGGGTTGGAACTGCAGCGCCATCTGAAAGAGGCGCGCATTGACCTGCCGGTCATCATCATCACCGGCCATGGCGATGTGGGTATGGCGGTCCAAGCGTTGAAGGAAGGCGCCGCCGACTTCATCGAGAAGCCGTTCGATGAGGACGTTTTGCTGGTCAGCGTCGGCCATGCCCTGGACAAGGGCGCGCGGGCCTTCCGCGAACGGGCTCAACTGGCCGCCATCAAGGCCCATGCCGCTGGCCTGACCCCGCGCGAGCGCGAGGTCATGGACCTGGTGGTGCAGGGCTTGCCCAACAAAGCAGTGGCGGTGGAACTGTCCATCTCGGCCCGCACGGTGGAAATTCACCGCGCCCGCGTGATGGAAAAGATGGCCGCCAACAGCCTGTCGGATTTGGTGCGCATGGCATTGCGGCTGGAGGAAGATTGCGGGTAGGTGAACGTCCCTAGTGGCTCTCCCGTATTTCGCTTGTGCGTTGAATATCCTATATGCAACGGGGGCGCAGCAGCGGATTGGGTTTGATGGATATGGGCAAAGGCGGGCTGGCGGCCCGCTTCCTGGCACTGGAATCCGCTGGCGGCATTCTGCTGGTCGGCATGATGGTTGTTGCTCTGGCTGTGGTGAACTCACCGCTGGGCCCGATCTATGATTCTGTCCTTGGTTGGCATCTCGGCCCGTTGTCGGTGCTGCATTGGATCAATGACGGCCTGATGGCGGTGTTCTTCCTGCTGGTGGCGCTGGAGATCAAGCGCGAGATGCTGGAAGGCGAGCTGTCCAGCCCAGCCCAAGTGATGCTGCCGGCGGTGGCGGCGGTGGGTGGCATGCTGGTGCCGACCCTGATCTATCTTGGTTTCAATGGCGGCAATCCCGAGGGTTTGCGCGGTTGGGCCATCCCCTCGGCCACGGATATCGCTTTTTCCCTGGGCGTGCTGTCGGTGCTGGGCAAGCGCGTGCCCATGAGCCTGCGGGTGTTCCTGACCGCCCTCGCCATCATCGACGACCTTGGCGCTATCCTGATCATCGCCTTCTTCTATTCCGGCGCTCTGTCGGCCATATATCTGGCCGCAGGTGCGGCGGCAACGTTGGTCCTGGTGCTGCTCAACCGGGCCGGCGTGGTGCGGCTGCTGCCTTATCTGCTGGTCGGCGCGGTGCTGTGGGTGTGCGTGCTTAAATCGGGCATTCACGCCACCATTGCCGGCGTCGTGCTTGGTCTCGCCATCCCGCTGCCGGCCTTGCACCGGCTGGAGCACGGGCTGCACCCCTGGGTGGCCTTCCTGATTCTGCCGCTGTTCGCCCTGGCCAATTCGGGTCTGTCCTTCCAAGGTCTTGGCCTTGAGGCTATGGCCGACCCGGTGTTCCTGGGTATCGCGGTGGGCCTGTTCGTGGGTAAACAGATCGGTGTGTTCGGCTTTTCCTGGGCGATGATCCGCGCGGGCGTTGGGCGTTTGCCCGAGGGCGCCGATTGGCGCACCTTGTATGGCGTGTCGGTGCTGACCGGCATCGGCTTCACCATGAGTCTGTTCATCGGCGGCCTCGCCTTCCCCGATGGCGAGGCCATGGTGGAAACCCGCTTCGGCGTTTTGGTCGGCTCGCTATTGTCGGCCCTGGTCGGTTACATAGTGCTGGCAAAACGCCCGCTTCGGTAAACCGAAGCTACCTCGCCACCCCATGCATCGTTAGAATGCCGCCCGGAATTAGGGAAAAACGCTCGCCATGACCTGTCAGTCTATTATCTCGCCGGCACCCACCGTCCTTGACCCCAGCGACACCGTCGCCAAGGCCGCTACGGCGTTGCTGGCCCAAAGCTATGCCACCTTGCCGGTGGTGGACGGGCAGGGCCGCTTCGTCGGCATCTTTGGTGCGCGTGAGTTGATCGGATTGTTGCTGCCTCGGGCAGTGCGTCTGGGCAACGATCTGGGCGATTTGGGTTTTGTCTCTGATGGCATCACCGATCTTTCGGCGCGGCTGGCGGCTCAGTCGGGCGAGACGGTGGGCAAGCACATGGCGCCCCACCAGACCGTGCGTCCGGAAACTTCGTTGGTGGAGGCTTTGCTGCTGCTGTATCGCGGCGATGCCTTCCTGCCGGTGATCGAGGATTCCGGGAAATTGGTAGGCATCGTCACCGCCGTGGATGCGTTGGCGCGCATTTCGGGGGCTTCGGAATGACGGCCCCTCACGTGCTTTTCGGCTTGGCTCCCATGGCCGCCGCCACCGCTGTGCTGGTGGCCACCTATGCCGTCATCATCAGCGAAAAGATCAACCGTGCCGTGGTCGCCCTGTTGGGCGCCGGCGCCATGATCCTGATCGGGGTGCTGAATCAGGAAGCCGCCGTGCGCGGCATCGACTTCAACACCATCGCCCTGCTGACCGGCATGATGGTCATGGTCGCCATCACCCGGCGTTCGGGCGTGTTTCAATACGTGGCCATCTGGTCGGCCAAGAAGGTGAAAGCCAATCCAGCGGGTATTCTGTTCACCCTGCAAATAGTCACGGCGGTATTTTCGGCCCTGCTCGACAATGTCACCACCGTGCTGCTGGTGGTGCCGGTGACCCTGGTCATCACCGAGGAACTCAAGGTCAAGCCCTGGCCGTTTCTTATCGCCATGATCTTCGCTTCCAACATCGGCGGCACGGCCACGCTGATCGGCGACCCGCCCAACATCCTGATCGGCTCGGCCACCGGGCTGACCTTTAATGACTTTGTCTACAATCTGGCGCCGGTTGTTGTGGTTCTTCAAATAATGGCGGCGGGTGTTTTCCATTGGCTTTATGGCCGCAAGCTGCATGCCTCGGTGGAAGCCCGCGCCCGCATCATGAGCTTTTCCGAACAGGACGCCATCACCGACCACCGTTTGCTTAAGCAGTCACTGTCCGTGCTTACTTTGGTCATCGGCGGCTTTATCAGCGCCCATTCGCTGGGGCTGGAGCCCGGCACCATCGCCATGATGGGGGCCGCGGTGCTGATGCTGCTGTATTGCCTGGGCCGTGACGCCGAGGAACAGTCCCACGAAATCCACCACATTTTCGGCGAGGTGGAGTGGGTTACCATCTTCTTCTTTGTCGGCCTGTTCGTGGTGGTGCATGGCGTCGAGAACGCTGGCGTGCTGCATTGGATGGCAGAGCATCTGGTGGCGCTGACCGGCGGCGACCTTAAGTTGACCGCCATCCTTATCTTGTGGGCCTCGGCCATCCTGTCGGCGGTGGTGGACAACATTCCCTTCGTCGCCACCATGATCCCGCTGGTCAAAAGCATGGCGCCGACCTTCGGCGGCCCCGAGGGTCTGACGCCCCTGTGGTGGGCGCTGAGCTTGGGTGCGTGCCTGGGCGGCAACGGCACGCTGGTGGGCGCCTCGGCCAATCTGACCGTGGCCGGCTTGGCAGAGCGGGCAGGGCATCCCATCCGCTTCGTGCCGTTCATGAAGGTGTCGTTCGGCCTGATGCTGGTCTCGATCGCCGTCGCCAACGTGTATCTGTGGGCGCGGTATCTATAGGTCCTGCGTAAGTACAGACCCCCCAAAATGGAAACGCCGCCCTGTTAAAGGCGGCGTTTCCCTGCGGGGGGTGGGGATGGGCGGGAAGGCCCCCCGGCAGATTGGTTGTCGAAGCGAAGCTGGTTTGTTTCCGTCTCGACATCTGGCAGGATATCCAAATCATTGTCGCTTGCAAACAAGAAAATGGAAGTACGAGTATTCATATAGTCTATAAAACCTCCAAAACTGTATTTGAATTTCTTTTCCCTAAAATTTTATCCGAATTGTTCCAGCCACCCTGTGAACGTCGTCGTTGCCGCGTTGGTTGCGGCAAGGCACCATGGCGGCGGATTTATGGAGAATGACGGCATGGGTCGGACCAGGATTTGGGTGATGGCGGCAATGTTGGCGCTGGCGCTGATGCCGCTTTGGCAGGGATCAGCCCAGGCTCAGGGTCAGGGCATCTCCAGCTTCCCCCGCTCGAAGGTCGAGATCGTCACCCAGTCCGGTGCCCGCCACGGCTTCACCGTCGAATTGGCGACCACCTTCGAGCAATTGTCGCAAGGCCTGATGTACCGCCGCACCATGGCCGCCGATGCCGGCATGCTGTTCGATTTCGGCGAGGCCAAGCCCATCACCATGTGGATGAAGAACACCCTGATTCCGCTGGACATGGTGTTTCTTGCCGGCGATGGCCGCGTGATGGGGGTGGCCCAACGGACGGTTCCGGGATCGTTGGAGGTCATCAGCTCGCCCGGCGCGGTGCGCGGCGTGCTGGAAATCAACGGCGGCACGGCGGAACGCCTGGGCATCCGCGCGGGCGACCGCCTGATCCACCCGATTTTCGCCAAATAATTACATGGGTTGACCGCCGGCCATCTGCGCCGGAACCGCTTCCCATGCCTCGCCGGCGGCCATGACGCAGGATGTGCCGTCGGGCCGTGTCATCAGCATGGTCCAGGTCCGGCCGTCGCGGGTGGTCAGCAGTTCCACCACATTGCCGTTATTGGCCAATCCCAGTTCCTTGGGGGCCTCGGAATATTCCCGTGACAGCGAGGTCAGCAGCGCCTCGCGCTCGGCGCAGACGGCCTCGACTTGAGTAAAGGCGGGGGCAGCCAACAGGGTGGCGGCCAGGCCTAGATGAACCATTGCGCAAGCCTCCTGGAAAAGGCACGCCGCCCTTTTGGCGGGCACATCCAACGGACATGGCGATGGTCGAGGCGGCTGTCATGTACGCGCATGGAGCAGGGGGCTTAACTCTCCGTTGGATGAGTGCCGCTTCGCCCGTTGGGCCGGCCCTTTCGGCGAATGCGGCGCAATATCCCGTCAAACGGCCCCATCATACGAGGCCAACGCTTGCGCGCCCGCACCCAATTGCGACGCATGCGCGGTGAATGCCGGAGTAGAACCACGGCGCCGACCATCACAACCGGCAACCCGCCCGGTCCCGGCAGTGGTGCGATCAACACGCCCAGCACGATCAGTCCCATGCCGGCGGCCACATACACCGTCTTGCGCAATACCCGCTCCCTTGCTGGACAGCCCCAGACATAGGTCCGCCCACCGTTGCCGACAATGCTTCGAGCCGCACCAACACGAGATGATCAGATATAGGCTGCCAACCGGCCACAGATGGCGACCAGCAGCCAGATGGCCAAGGAGAGGACCGCCTGCAGCCGCTGGAGCAGGCGTGGCCGTTCCAAGCGAAACAGGGCGGCATTGGCGAGGCCCAGGGCGATCAGCAGCAGCTTTGCCTGCATAAGCGGATTAGCAGCCAGACCCACCGCATCGGCGGCGAACAGCATGGCTCCGCTCGCCAGCAGCAACACTAAGCTGGCGCCGGCCACCCGGCTGAGGATACGCGCCGCCGGTCCCAGCGGCACCGTTTGTCCCAGGCCAAGCACGCGCAAATCCAGCAAGACGATGGGGCCCAGCAGGAATCCAAGCGCCAGCACGTGGAGAAGGTTGGCGGCCGGATAAAGGAAGAGCGAGCCCCGCATGACCTCGCCCAGGGCCGATCCCTGCAGCAAGGTGGCCCAAGCGGGGATTGCGTGCTCCATCCCTAGCGCAGTTCCACCCGTTTCCCGTCCACGGTGATGCGTTCGGCGCGCATTTCGTCATCGTGCACCTTGCTGGGATAGCCCTCTAACTTTGACCGTGGCACCGGGCTTCAGCATCTGCGGCGGCAACCCGCGTGCCTGCATGCGCGATGGCGGCGCCAGGATGACGTGTCAGCTTTTGCCCTCGAATTGCAGGCCCAATTCCCCATGGGGGTTCTCGTAGGTCATGCTTTCGATGGGCGCGGTCAACGTTACCACCTTGGTATCGTCATAGCTGCCCCAGCCGTGATGGGCCAGCGCAGGGGCGGCCAGCGTAAAGCCGGCGAGGGTGAGTAAGGCAAAGCGGCGCATGGGCACCTCCCGGGCGGATGATCCCCATATGGCTGTCTCGCCCCGGCAGCGCATCATGTCCATATGAGGGGCCATGCGCATCGCGCTTTTGCTTCTGCTTTTGCTAGCCGCACCGGCCATGGCCGACGAGGCCGCTTGGCGTGCCCTGGCGGAGCCTGGAACGGTGGGCCTTATGCGCCATGCCGAAGCGCCGGGCACCTTGGACCCCGAGGGGTTCCAGTTGGAGGATTGCGCCACCCAACGATTGCTTGACCATACGGGCCGCGCGCAGGCCCGTGCCATGGGCGAAGCCATCCGGCGCCACGGCATCGCGGTGGCGCGGGTCTATACCAGCCAGTGGTGCCGTTGCCGGGAAACCGCCGAATTGCTGGCGCTGGCCCCGGTGGAACCGCTGCCGGCGCTCAATTCCCTGCTTTGGGCAAAGGCCGACAAGCCGGCCCAACTGGCCAAGGTCAGGCGACTGATGGCGGACGCGCGGCGTGAAAAAGTCTTAATGGTGACCCACCAGTTCAACATAGGCGAGCTGACCGGACAGGGCGTTGCCTCGGGCGAGATCGTGGTGGTCCGCCCGGAGGCCGGTGGTGGGTTCACCGTGCTGGGGCGCATCTTGCCGCCATGAGTGGGCAACCTTGGAACGGGCCAATTTGTGCCCCTCTGTCCCGTTTGTCACCCTTGCCATCCTGCGCGAAACCACTTACAAACCGCGCATCGGGGAGTAGCTCAGCCTGGTAGAGCATGGCGTTTGGGACGCCAGGGCCGCAAGTTCGAATCTTGTCTCCCCGACCATTTCATTATTGCATTTCAAATAGTTACGCGCCCCCGGAGCCGTGGCCCCTGGGGCGCGCATGACCTATTCTTAGGTGCGGAAGAAGCCCAGGAACGCGCGGATGGTCTCTTCCGGTGCTTCCTCGGCCAGATAGTGGCCGCATGGAATGGTACCGCCGCGTACGTCCACCCCTTTGTCGCGCCAGGTCTGCAACACGTCGTAGGTTTTGCCGACGACGCCCTTGTCGCCCCAGATGGCCAGCAGCGGCGCCTGGATGCGCTTTTGGGAATCTTCTGCGTCGTGATCCAAGTCGATGGTTGCGGCTGCGCGATAATCTTCCATCACCGCGTGAACCATCTCGGGGGTGTAGCAGCGCCGGTATTCGGCCATGGCCTCGGGCGTGATGGCGCCGGGGGTCTTGTTCTGCCGGGTCAGATGGGTCTGCAGATAGAATTCCGGATTGGCGCCGATCAGCGTCTCGGGCAAGGGCGAGGGCTGAATGTTGAAGAACCACCAGAAATAACGGGTGGCGAATGCCTTGTCGGCCTTGGCATACATGGTCGCCGTGGGGGCGATGTCCATCATGGCGCCGCGTTCCACCGCCTCGGGGTAGTCCAGCGCCATGCGGTGAAGTACGCGCCCGCCGCGATCATGGCCGGCCACCTGGAAGGTTTTGAAGCCCAAGGCGCGCATCACTTCGACCTGATCCTTGGCCATCTGGCGCTTGGAATAGGTGAGGTGCTTTTCGTCGCCCACCGGCTTGCTGGAATCGCCATAGCCGCGCAAATCGGTCAGAACCACGGTGAAATGCTGGGCGAGGGGGGCTGCGATCTTATGGAAGCAGACGGAGGATTGCGGGTGCCCATGCAGCAGCAGCAGCGGCGGGCCGTAACCGGCCACCAGCGTGTTGATGGTTTGGCCGTTGGCCTGAATGGTGCTCTGCTTGAAGCCGGGGAACAGTTTGGCTACGCCCGAGGGGGCAGAGGTCGCCGCGGTCTTCAGTTCCGAACAGGACGGCACGGCGGCAGCGGCGTCCCGGCCACCGCCAAGTGCCATGGCGGCAAAGGCCGTGCCCATGCCCAATAAGCCACGCCGGCCCATGGACAGGGGCGCGTCTGCTGCGGAAGGGGCGGACTGGTTCGGTTGGGTCTTGTCATTGCGGTCGATCATCACAATTTTCCTCACAATTGATCGAATTCTTTCACAAGGCGTTTGCTATTCATTAGTAGCAAAAATTTCGCCTTATAGCCAGCAATGCTCGCTCTATTGCGTGCAACGATCTCTTGTGGGATGTAATTGACGCTATGGGTGTGCGGAATTCTATCAAGTGGCGAGGGTAATGCACTAGGCGAGCGAACGCGCTTACCCGTTGCCCGTTATGCGCGGGTCCGGATATTCCGCCATGCCGCAAGGGCTATGGCTGTCATTAATTGGCGATGGTCGACAGTGAAGCCACTTTAGCCGCAACCGCGCTTACAAGCGGATACGCAAGAAGTATGGTGTTGGTCGCACCATTCTTCCCGTGCCCTGACGCCCGCTTTCCTTATATTACGGCGAACGCCGGGGGCGTGCGCCGTAGCGGGCGGCGGTGGCATAGACGGCGGCAGGGGTGTCGTTAGCGTCGGGCGGGGCGGCGGGACGGGGCTTGGCCTGGGCCTCGCGGGCCAGATGGGACTCGATCTGGCGGATGCGTTCCTTGACCGAAGCCATCAGCACGTCCGACGCCCGCGACGACTGGAAATGTTCCAGATCGCGTTTGAGCGTCGCCAATTGGCTGCGCAGGTCGGATAGGGCCGGCGGGTGGCTTTTGGTGACCCGATACAGCTTCTCTTCATAATGCGCCAAATGCCGTCTCCTTCCTGTCTATTACCAGGAGATGGGTGCGCGGCCGTCGCGAGCCAACCGCTGCTGGAGTGGGGTTGACACTGCCCGCATGGGTGATGCCGACGCTTGTTTCGCAGGCTTTTTCCGGCTAGATGTATGGCCGGATTTCGTCCCGCCTGAAGAATAAGCCCGAAGAACACGAAGGAGCCCGTCCGATGCAGGTTCGCATCTATCGCCCCGCTAAGACCGCCATGCAGTCCGGCAAGGCCAACGCCAAGGCGTGGGTGCTGGAATACGAACCGACGGTTCCCAAGAAGGCTGACGCTCTGATGGGCTGGCTGGGCTCGGCCGATATGGCCCAGCAAATTCGCCTGAAGTTCGACACCCAGGACGACGCCGTGGCCTACGCCAAGCGCAAGGGCCTGGATTTCCAGGTGTTCGGCGAAGCCACCAAGAAGCCGGTGGCCACCAAGAACTACGCCGACAATTTTCGCTTCGACAAGCTGGAATTCGGCCGCTTCTAATTAGTCGGCGCCCTTAGCTCAGCTGGATAGAGCACCCGCCTTCTAAGCGGGCGGTCGCTGGTTCGAATCCAGCAGGGCGCGCCATTGCAGACAGCGGGTCAGCCCTCCGTCGATGGGGTGGGTTGGTCCGCTGTCTTTTTTCGTGCCAACCGCGCCATGTCGCGGCGCCATTCCCCATAACGTTCGGGGTAATCGGCAAGGCCGGCGGTGCGGGCGGTGAAGTCCTCCAGCACGGGTAATTGCTGTTGCGCCACTTGGCCGGCGTCCACTCCGTCAAGGCGGGGCAGCAGGGTGGCGAAGCTTAGCAGCACGTCGCCGCCCACCGGCTTGGCCACCGCCCGCACTAATCCTTCCAGCAGCCCCGGCACTGTCCGTACCATGGCATCGGCATAGGCTTTCAGCACCGGTGCCTGGGTCAGCAGATCGTGGCGCTCGCGGTCGAAATCCTCGCGGGCGACGATGGTTTTGCCGCCATAGACCACCGGCGCGGCGTCCGAGACATCGCAGGCCCAGCCCTTGCGCGGCACCAGCAGATCGGCTTGATCCCGTTCCTCGCGATAGGGGAAAAACGGCATAGTGCGGCAGCGTGACGGCTTGGCTGCCTGAATGGAGCATAGAGCGTCGGCCCCCAGCGCCGGGCAGGGCAGGCTGGGCGGGATATAGGCGGTGGGGACGATGCGGATTGCCAGTTCCCGGCGGTCCGGCAAGCGGATGGTGGTGCCCAGCCGGGCGGTCAGCGCAAAGGCTTTGTGGCCTTGTCGCACCGGGCTCCACACCAGTCCCAGCGGGAACAAATCCGCATGGGCCAATGCGTCCGTCAGGGTCAAAGGCAGCCAGCCGAAGCAGCATTTGCCGCAAGCTGTGCAGGCGAAGCGGCGGTTCACCCCGTCAGGCTCCACAACACTTCTTGTACTTGGCACCCGAGCCGCACGGGCAGGGGTCGTTGCGCCCCACCTTGGTCACTTGGCGCGGCCCCGATTGGGGGTTCATTTCGCCATCCACATAGACCCAGCCGCCGTCGTCACGGCGGAAATTGGCCAATTCGTGATGGGCGATTTTCTGGCCGCGCATGTGGAAGCGGGCAACGTATTCCACCGTGCCGGTGTCATCACCTTCGCCGCCGCCAGTGACGGCACGGATTTCCACGCCCTCGCCCTTGGCTTCCTGGGCGGTGGCCGCCACTTCCGCCTGGTCCACCTCTTCCCGCTTTTCAGCGGCCAGGGTGCGATCCAGATAGTCGGATTGGCCTGTCAGAAAGGCGGTGTAGCGTGACCGCATCAGCGCTTCGGCGGTGGGGGCGGGGGTGCCGGCCAGGATGGGACCACAGCATTCGTCGAGGGAGCGGCCGGAATTGCACGGACAGTGGGACATGGAGAAAAGCCTTTGGCGGAAGAATATTGCGCATCATAGGCCGAAAATGGCGTTTCCTGCTATTACCTTGGCAGTAAGCCTACAGAAAGTACTAAGGCCTTTCGGATAACCACAAGGAATTGCGTTACGCTCATAGCTCCGATGCAATGGACGCAGTGGTAACACCTTCGGAAATGCATGTATGGTGCGCTGCAGCAAAGGTTTGGAGCTTAGAGCCATGCTCGAAGAATGGATCCGTAACGTCCCGTCCGCCACCCTGCGGACCATCGCCGCCGACACCAAGGTTCATGGGTCGCGCATCTGGCAGTTGGCCGTGGTCGAATTGCTGGTGCGTCAGAATCAGGAAGCCCTCGCGGCTTAGTTTGTTTCCGCCGCGCGTTACGACGCGGTGATGATAAAATCGCCCACTGCGCTTGCGCAGTGAATAAAATCGACGGGGCCGCCTGATCTGGTCAATGACCGGTCCGCGGCCCCACGATTTTTTTGGGCTTCCCCCGATGGTTAGGGGATGTAAGCCGCCTCCTCCATTCGCACATAGTACCGTATGGTGTTCGTCCCATCCCAATGATGGGGGCACGTGGGCGCTTTACCCGAGCGTCCAACGGGAATAGCCTTCCAATGGAATGCATTTGCATGGGGGAGGAATAATGAAGTTCCTAAAGACTATGGCCGCCGCTTGTCTGCTGCTGGCCGCTGGTGGCGTCTCGGCTCAGGCCGGCACGACTTTTGACGCGGTCAAGGCCAAGGGGTTCGTCCAATGCGGCGTCAATCTGGGCCTTTACGGTTTCTCTTCCCCCGACGATAAGGGCAATTGGAGCGGTCTGGACGTGGACGCCTGCCGCGCGGTCGCTGCAGCGGTGTTCGGCGATGCCTCCAAGGTGAAGTTCACCCCGCTTTCCGCGCAGCAGCGCCTGCCCGCCCTGCAATCGGGCGAAATCGACCTGCTGGCCCGCAACACCACCTGGACGCTGTCGCGCGACACCGCCAACGGCCTGAACTTCACCGTCCCCAATTATTATGACGGCCAGGGCTTCATGGTGCCCACCAAGCTGAAGGTGAAATCGGCCAAGGAACTGGACGGCGCCACCATCTGCGTGCTGCCCGGCACCACCACCGAACAGAATCTGTCCGATTGGTTCCGCGCTAATAAGCTGACGTTCAAGCCGGTAGTGATCGAGAAGAACGAGGAACTTGCCGCCGCCTTCTTCTCGGGCCGTTGCGACGCCTACAGCTCGGATGCCTCGCAATTGGCCGGTATCCGCGCCAACGAAGCGCCCAAGCCGGAAGATTACGTCATCCTGCCCGATCTCATCTCGAAGGAGCCGCTGACCCCGGTGGTGCGTCATGCCGATGACCAGTGGGCGGATATCGTGCGCTGGTCCCAGTTCGCCATGATCGCCGGCGAGGAAAAGGGCATCACGTCCAAGAACGTGGACCAGATGCTGACCTCGCTTGACCCCGAGGTGAAGCGTATCCTGGGCGTTACGCCGGGCAACGGCAAAGCGCTGGGCCTGGACGAGAAGTGGGCCTACTCCATCCTCAAGCAGGTGGGCAATTACGGTGAAAGTTTCGAGCTCAACGTGGGCAAAAGCTCCAAGCTCAAGCTCGACCGCGGTCTTAACGCGCTCTACTCCAATGGCGGGTTGATGTACTCGCCGCCGTTCAAGTAGGTGCCCATGCCCGCCGTTGCGCGGCGTGGGGGTTCCATGCGGGCGCTGTTGTACAGCGCCCGCTTTCGCGGCGTCATTTATCAAATTCTGGTGGTTTCCGCCGTTTTCGCGCTGGGCTGGTATCTGGTCAACAATACCCTGACCAATCTGGCCGCGCGCGGCATCGCCACCGGTTTCGACTTCCTGGGGCGCGAGGCCGGTTTCGATATCGGTGAAAGCCCCATCGCCTATTCCGCCGCCGACAGTTACCTGACGGCGCTGACGGTCGGCTTACTCAACACCCTGGAAATCGCCTTCATCGGCATTGTGCTCGCCACCGTCCTGGGCACGGTGATCGGCATCGCGCGGCTGTCGGGCAATTGGCTGGTGGCGCGGCTGGCGACCTTCTATGTGGAGGCCGTGCGCAACGTGCCGCTGCTGTTGCAGTTGTTCGTCTGGTACGGACTGGTGACCTCGCTGCCCAATCCGCGTCAGGCGCTTAACCCGCTGCCCGGCATTTTCCTGTCCAATCGCGGCCTGAAAATCCCGGTGCCCGAGGCCCATCCCATCTATGCCGCCCTGCTGGCCGCATTGGTCGCCGGTCTGGTGGTGGCGTGGGCGGTCAAGCGCTGGGCGGTAGCCCGGCAAGAACGCACCGGCAGGCCGTTCCCGTGGGGATTGACTGGCACCGCTGTGGTGCTGGGCCTGCCCTTGGCGGTGTTCCTGGCCGCTGGTGCGCCGTTCACCTTGGACATGCCCGAATTGAAGGGGTTCAATTTTTCCGGGGGCGGCACGCTCAGTCCTGAATTTGCCGCCTTGCTGGCCGGCCTGACCGTCTACACCGCTGCGTTCATCGCCGAGATCGTGCGGTCGGGCATCCTAGCGGTGCCCTATGGTCAGACCGAGGCCGCCATGTCCTTGGGCCTTAGCCGGGGCAAGACCCTGCGGCTGGTGATCCTGCCCCAGGCGCTACGCGTCATCGTGCCGCCTTTGACCAGCCAATATTTGAATCTGACCAAGAATTCGTCTTTGGCCGTGGCCATCGGCTATCCCGATCTGGTCAGCGTCGCCAACACCACCATCAACCAGACCGGCCACGCTGTGGAAGGCGTGGGAATCATCATGGCGGTGTTCCTGACCATCTCTCTGGCGCTGTCCTTCCTGATGAACTGGTACAACGCCAAAGTGGCGCTGGTGACGCGATGACCCGCAAGCATCCCCACGACTACTCGCCCGACGCCATCGCCGCCGCCGATGTGCAAGAGCCGTCACGCGCAGCCACACCGCCCGGCCCGTCGCGTCCGCCGCTGCGGCTGCTGGGCTGGGCGCGCGAGAACCTGTTCGCCACCGTGCCCAA
>JACMLB010000272.1 GCA_014379805.1 Rhodospirillales bacterium
CCAGCCTGCCCGACGCCGCCGGCCCCGGCCCCGCAAGCATCGCCTGCGTGGCGGTCACCGCCGAGGGCGCCTGGGCGGTGACCACGCCGTTGCTGGACTTCACCCCGGCCATCAACGGCAGCGGCGATTGTTTGGCTGCCCTGCTGCTTGCCCACATCCTGCGCGGCGCGGCGGCGCCCGAGGCGCTGTCGCAGGCGGTCTCAAGCCTGTTCGGTGTGCTGGAACAGACCCTGGCGCTGGGCCGCCGCGAACTGGCTTTGGTCCAGGCGCAAGACCAGCTGGTCCAGCCATCGCGGCTGTTCGCACCCCAACCGGTGGACTAAGCCGACGGTTTCTGCTTTTCTGCCGGCGCTCCCAACCGGAACAAGGGTCCAAGTGGACGGCTTCTTCTATCTTCGTTGCGTCGGCATCGGTTTCGCCATCGCTGCCCCCATCGGGCCGGTGGGGCTGATGTGCATCCGCAAAGCCCTGGCCGATGGGCGCAGCGCCGCCTGGGTCGCCGGCCTGGGTGCCGCTTTGGCCGACACCGTGTTCGGCGCCGTGGTCGGGCTGGGCCTGGGGGCGGTGTCCCACTTCCTGCAAGGCCATGCCGACACGCTGAAGCTATTGGGCGGATTGTTCATGATTGCCGTGGGCCTGCGCACTTGGTGGGCCGCCACCATCGCCATCGAGCCGGCGGTGGGCGGAGGTCCCGGCCTGTGGCGCGACTTCCTGTCCACCTTTGCCATCACCATCACCAATCCCGGCACCATCCTGGGCGTCATGGGCGTGTTCGTCGCCATGGGCGCCGCCGCCAAACCGGTGGGATTACATGAGTCGTGGATGCTGGTGCTGGGCGTGTTCACCGGCTCGGCCTTGTGGTGGGCGGTGCTGACCGAGATGACCGTTCTGGTGCGCGCCCGTTTTACGCCAGAGCGCATGAGGATGTTCAACCATGTGTCGGGGGCACTTCCCATCCTGTTCGGCATAGGCGCGTTAATCAGCTTGTGGACCAATTAGCAGATGCTTATGCACACCCCACTTAGGTCCTAATCCCCCCGGCTGGGTTGCGGTGCAGCATAATAATTAGTCCTATGCCGTCAAATGCAGCGGATCATATCAACCCTAAAGGCACGCCTGCTGACCCTCGCCGTGGTGGCGATGGTCCCGGTGGCCCTTTTATCCGCATTCGCCGCTTGGGGCTTGAACAAGCATGTGGAGCGGCTGCATCAGGACGAAGTGCTGTTGCTGGCCCACACCGCCAAGCTGCGGCTGCAGCAAGGCTATCTGAACGACCGCCCGCTCTCCGCCGAGGCGCTGGGGCTACCGCCCGGCATCCGGCTATGGCTGGTGGATGCCACAGGCCATACCGTTGGCGATGGCGCCATGCCGGCTTTGACCGCCACTGCCCACACCAATGACGACGTGCTGGCGAGCGTCCCCATGGACCCGCCGGGCAGCCGCATGGTCGTCGCCATGCCACCCGAACTGCAGCTGAGCCCGCTCGGCAGCACCTTGGGCGAGACTTTCGCCGCATTGGCGGTGGCCATGGGGCTGGCGCTGGGCATCGCCTGGATGGGCATCACGCGGCTGGTGTTGACCAAGGTGGAATTACTGAACCACGCAGCCGAACGTATCCGGGCCGGCGAAATGAGAGTCCGTAGCGGTCTGACCGACGAATCTTCGGAGTTCGGCCGTCTGGCCCGTACCTTCGACGACATGGCCGCAGCCCTGGACCAACGGGCCAAGGATTTCCAGCATTCCCTGCGCGAAAGCGAGGACCGCTTCCAGCAGATGGCGCGCGTGGCGCCCACCGGCATCTTCTGCCTCGATGCTCAACTGCGAATGACCTATGCCAATCCGTGGTGTGCGGAACTGACCGGGCGCAGCGAGCACGACCTGATCGGCAGCGGGTGGTATCAGGCGATCCACCCCGATGACCTGCCCTGGATGGAAAAGGCTTTTAAAGCCGCGCAAGACCGTGGCATGGCGGTGGACCTTCCGGAATATCGCCTGCTGCGTCCCGACGGCTCGGTGGTATGGGTGTTGATGCGTGACGCGCTGGAGCGCGACAGCAGCGGCGCAGTGACCGGCCGCATCGGCACCATGGTGGACGTCAGCAGCCTGAAGCGCACCACAGAAGCCCTGCGCAACAGCGAGGAGCGCTTCCGCAAGCTGGCCCGCATCGCCCCGGTGGGCATTTTCCGCGCGGATGTGGATGGCGACTGCACCTATGCCAACGACGCCCTGGCCACGATCACGCGGCGGCCCAAGCACGAGCTGAACGGACAGAACTGGCGCTGCTTTCTGCATGCGGAAGACCGTGCCCGGGTCGAGGCCGACGGCGAGCCCGGCCTGCGCGAACTGCGGCTGTTGCGCCCCGATGGCCGCGAGGCCTGGGTGCTGGTGCGTGAGGTGGTGGAACGGGACGGGCGCGGCAACGTGGTTGGCCGCATCGGCACCATGTTCGACATCACCGGCCAAATGATGGCGCGCCAAGCCCTGCGCACCAGCGAGGAACGCTTTCAGGTGGCGCTGAAGCACTCGCCGGTGGCGGTGTTCGCCCAGGATTTGGATCTGCGCTACACTTGGATGTTCAACGGCCCGCCCGGCACCGATGCCATCGTCGGCCTAACCGACGAAGACCTGTTCCCGCCTGATGAAGCCCAGCACATGTCGGCCATCAAGCGCGATGTGCTGGCGTCGTGTTGCGGACGCCGCGAGGAAATCAGCTGCGGCATTAGCGGCGTGCCCCGCCAAGTGGACGTGTGGTTCGAGCCGTTGCTGGATGAACACGGCAAGGTGACCGGTCTGGTGGGCGCCGCCGTGGACATCACCCAGGCCCGCCAGCTGCAAGCCGAATTGACGCAAGCGCGCGAGGAAGCCGAGCGCGCCAACAAGGCCAAATCGCGCTTCCTGGCCGCCGCCAGCCATGATCTGCGCCAGCCCTTCCAAGCCATGCGCCTGTTCCGCGCCGCCCTGACGCCGTTCCTGCGCGCACCCAAGGCCGAAATCATCGCCGCCAAGCTGGACGAGGCCATGAGCGCGGGCGAGCAATTGCTGGGCGCCCTGCTGGATGTCTCGACCCTGGAAGCGGGCATCGTCGCGCCCAAACCCATTCCCATCTCCGCCGCCGATCTGGTGGCACGGCTGGCCCGCGAATTCAATCCCCAGACCCACGCCCACGGGCTGAGCCTGAAGGTCCACGCATGGCACGCCATCGTCCTGACCGACCCGGTGATGCTGGAGCGCATCCTGCGCAATCTGCTGCACAATGCGGTGCGCTATACCGAGACCGGCGGCATCCTGATCGGCGCGCGGCGGCGCGGCGACCGGCTGGTGTTCCAGGTGTGGGACACCGGCATCGGCATCGAGCCGGAACAGCAGGAAAAGGTGTTCGAGGATTTCTATCAGATCGGCAATCCCGGCCGCGACCGGTCGCGCGGGCTGGGGCTGGGCCTGTCGGTGGTGGCGCGCACCGCCCAGCTACTGAACCACCCAGTCACCCTGCATTCGTGCCATGGCCGGGGCACGGTATTCTCGGTCAGCGTGCCGCTGGCGAACCCGCCCGCCGCCTGAGCAGGAGGGCCGGCTTTCCCACTCCCGCACGCGGGAGTGGGGGGAATTCAGAAATCCAGATCCGCATAATGCCGTGGCGGCGGCACACCGGGCAGGTGGTCGGCCAGCAGGGGGCGGAAGGCGGGGCGGGATTTGACGCGGGCGTACCAGTCCTTGGCGCCGGGATGGTTTTCCCACGGCACGTCGCCGATATAGTCGATGCAGGACAGCTGCGCCGCCGCCGCGATATCGGCCATGGAATAATGGGACCCGGCCAACCAGGTACGCCGCTCGGTCAGCCAGCCAATATAATCGAGATGCTGGTGGATGGCGGCGAAACCGGCGCGGATCAGGCGCGAATCCGGGGCGCCGTGGGCCATGGTCAGGCGCTTATGCACCTTCTCGCCCACCAGATTGAGGGTAACCTCGTGATAGAACTTGGCGTCGAACCAGCCGACCAGACGGCGGACTTCGGCGCGGGCTTCGGGCTCGGCCGGCAATAGCGGCGGCTCGCGGTGGACCTCGTCCAGATATTCGCAAATGGCGGTGGAATCGGCGAGCACGGTGCCGCCCTCCTCCACCAGAACAGGCACTTCCGACGCAGGGTTGAGCGCCACGAAGTCATCCCGCCGCTCCCAATAGCGTTCGAGATGCCCTTCGCATTCCAGCTTCTTCTCGGCCAGGACAACGCGGACCTTGCGCGAGAAGGGGCAGAGCGGGTGGTGGTAAAGCGTCCTCATATGCCCTTTCTAGCCCTATTCACGGGCTGCGGACAAGAGGTGAAGGCCCGATGACACAGGCAATGCGCACAGGCTTCACGCGGCGCGGCTGGCCGGCGATTCGGTCAGCAGGGCGTACAGGCCATCGGCGTTCTCGGTGCCGCGCAATTTTTCGCACACGCCCTTGTCGCGCAACAGCCGCGACACCCGCGCCAAAGCCTTCAGGTGATCGGCACCTGCCGATTCCGGGGCCAGCAGCAGGAAGATCAGATCCACCGGCTGTTCGTCGATGGATTCGAAATTGATGGGGCGTTCAAGCCGGGCGAACAGGCCGTGCAGGCGGTCCAGACTGACCAGCTTGCCATGGGGAATGGCGATGCCGTTGCCCACACCGGTGGTGCCCAGCCGTTCGCGCTCAAGCAGCACGTCGAACACGGCGCGCTCGTTCAGGCCGTTGAGTTCGGCCGCCTTCCTGGCCAAATCCTGCAGCGCCTGCTTCTTCGAAGTGGCGCGCAAATTCGGTATGACGGCAGCCGG
>JACMLB010000273.1 GCA_014379805.1 Rhodospirillales bacterium
CGCCCAGGTCGGCCCGTTGGCCAACGTGCTGTGCGGCTTGGCCGCCGGCCACCAGCCCACGGTGACCTATGCCACCGGCATGCTGAACACGGTGTCGTCGCTGCTGGGCTCGAAGGTCGGTCCGGAAATTCTGCACTCCACCATCGGCCGCCATGCTGCCCGCGCCATTCGCGGCGGCGTCATGACCGAAGTGCTGGCGCAGAACTGGTCCATGTTGATCGAGAACATCAGCAAGGGCGACAACACCACCTTCAACAAGCCGACCTTCCCCAAGGGCGAGATCATGGGCTTCGGCATGCACGAAGCGCCGCGCGGCCTGTTGTCCCATTGGACCGTCATCAAGGACGGCAAAATCGCCAACTACCAGTGCGTGGTGCCGTCCACTTGGAACGCCGGTCCGCGTGACGAGAACGACGTCATCGGCCCGTACGAAGCCTCGCTGATGGACAACCCCATCGCCGATGCCGAACAGCCGCTGGAAGTCCTGCGCACCGTCCACTCCTTCGACCCCTGCCTGGCTTGCGCCGTGCACGTGCACGACGAAGACAAGCGCGAAGTGGTGCAGGTGAAGGCTCTTTAAGTGTAAGGTGCTAAAACCCCTCTCCCGCCTTCGTGCGGGGGAGGGTTCTCGGGAACCGGGGCGGTGCCACACAACACCTCGTCACCCCCGCGAAAGCGGGGGTGACGAGGTGCACCTCTGCCGGTGTCCGCGACTCCAGGATCCCCGCTTTCGCGGGGATGACGATTTTAGGGCGGGGCCTACCCGCCTCATGTGGAGACGTTCATGCGCGTGGTGGTTCTAGGTGTCGGCAATATCCTGATGTCGGATGAGGGCGTCGGGGTCCATGCGGTAACCGCGCTGGAGGAACGCTACGACATCCCCGCCGAGGTCGAGATCATCGACGGCGGCACCTCGGGCATGGATTGCCTGGACCGCATCGCCGAGGCCGATCTGTTGCTGATCGCCGATTGCATGCGCTCCAAGGACAAGGCGCCGGGCACTATCACCCGGCTGGCCGATGCCGAGATCAACGCGTGGTTCATGACCCGCATTTCGCCCCACCAGGTCGGCCTGTCCGACGTGCTGGCGGCGTGCTGCTTCCACGGCATTTCGCCCAAGCAGGTGGTGCTGGTGGGCGTGCAGCCGGAATCCTTCGAGACCTGCATGGATCTGACCCCCACCGTGGCCGCCGTGCTGCCCCAGGTCATCGACCGGCTGATCGCCGAGCTGGCCGCTGTGGGCGTCACCGTCACCCGCAAAGCGGCTTGACGCCCATGTGCATGGCCGTCCCCTCGCGCATCACCGCCATCGACGGCTTCACCGCCACGGTGGAAGCGTTCGGTGTGGAGCGCCAAACCAGCCTGATGCTGCTGGGCGAGGACGTGGCTGTGGGCGATTACCTGATCCTGGGCGCCGGCGGCAGCTTCGCCGCCGAAAAGGTGCCCGAGGATGCCGCCCTCGAGGCGCTGAACTATCTGTCCCAGGTTTTGGCCGACGGCCAGGCCTGATGTTCCCCGAGGCCCGCCTCGACGTCACGCTGACCGTCCAATCTGGTACCGTGGCCCAGGTGAAGGTGCGCTCGAACCGGCTGGTCCAGGCCTCGCGCCTGTTCGCCGGACGCCGCCCCCATGAAGTCACCCAATTACTGCCCACCGTCTTCGCCCTGTGCGGCACCGCCCAAGTGCTGGCCGGGTTGGGCGCCATGGAGCAAGCCGCCGGCCTGCCGCCCCAACAACGCCACGCCCGCCAAATCATGCTGCTGGCCGAAACCATCGGCGAGCATGGCTTGGGCCTTGCCCGCGACTGGCCGACCCTGGTGGGCTGCGACCCCGATCTGCCCGCCGCCCGACGCATCAAGATCGCCATGGTTTCCGTGCGCACCGCCCTGTATCCCGGCGGCGATTGGCACCGTCCCGGCGGCGGCACACTAGCCCCCCAACATGACCGCATCACCGCCGCCATCGCCGAGGTGCGCGGCGCCCTGACCGATCTGCTGGGCGCCGACCCCGAATCCATCCTGTCCAATTTCCAAGCCTGGATCGCCACCGCCCAAACGCCCGCCGCACGCCTGCTGGCCCAATTGCAGGCGCCTCCCTTGGCCGGTTTTGGTCGTGGCCCGTTCCTGCCCATGCCCGACCAAGGCCCCGCCGATCTGACTGCCCGGATGGCTGGCGATCACGACGGCGCCTATCTGGCGCGGCCCCATAGCGGTGACCGCGTCTATGAGACCGGCCCGCTGGCGCGCGTAGCATGGCATCCGGTGGTGGCCGGGCTGTTGGGCGATTTCGGCCCCGGCCTGCTGGCCCGCCTGACCGCCCGGCTGGTTGAAGTCGTATCTTGCTTGCAGGAAATGACCGAGCTATTGCAGGATTTGAATGCAAGCCAATACTCCGCCTGTGTGGCGGATGGCGTTGGCTTGGGATTGGTGGAAGCCGCGCGCGGCCTGTTGGCCCATCGGGTGGAAGTGGACGGGGGAAAAGTGAAGCGCTATCAGATCCTTGCCCCCACCGAGTGGAATTTCCACCCTGAAGGACCGCTGGTACGCGGCCTGAAGGGCGCCGCCGCCGGCCAGGATTTGGAACGCCGCGCGACCCTGCTGGTCCACGCCCTGGACCCCTGCGTCGCTTGCCATGTGACGGTAGACCACCATGCATGAAATGAGCCTGACCGAAGGCGTCGTCCGCATCTTGGAAGATCAGGCGGCTGCCCACGGCTTTGCCAAGGTCAAGACGGTGTGGCTGGAAATCGGCGAACTTTCCAACGTGGACCCGGACTCCATGCTGTTCTGCTTCGGCGCCATCGCCAAGGGCTCGCCCGTGGCCGCCGAAGCCGTGTTGGAAATCATCAAGGTGCCCGGTCAGGCCCAATGCCTGAGCTGCACCGAGACCGTGCCGGTATCCAACCGGTTCGACCCCTGCCCCAAATGCGGCGGCTTCGGCCTTGCCGTCACCGCAGGCGAAGAGATGCGGATCAAAGAGCTGGAGGTGGAGTGATGTGTACGGTGTGTGGCTGCGGCGATGCCAAGGTGGAACATTCCCACGACCATGATCACCCGCATGATCACGACCACCCGCACGATCATGACCACGGGCACAGCCATTCCCACGACATCCATTACGGCCACGGCATTGCCGGCGTGCATGTCCCCGGC
>JACMLB010000037.1 GCA_014379805.1 Rhodospirillales bacterium
CCCGCCGCCGGTGCCGCCGCCAATACCCAGCGCGCCGCCTTCGGACCGCTGCAGCAAGATGACGCCGACAAGCCCGATGGCGATGAGCAGGTGAATGACGAGGATGATCGGAAAGACGTCCATGAGCACACCAACGACGAAATGACAAACGACACAAATGACTAGCCGACACCCGCCACTGTTCGTGGTTCGGAGCGCCGGGAATGTTCGAGGCGTTTTTTAGCCCCCCACGCGGTGGAAGGCTAGTGCAAAGTTCCAGTCCATGATCTTTGCACGCAACCGCCGCCCACGAGCCCCTCCCCGGCTCAGCCTAAGGGAGGGGTGACGCGTATCATCCGCAGCTTTTAGCGATGGCCCAGAAATCCTCGACCTTGAGGGCCGCGCCGCCGATCAGTCCACCATCCACGTCGGGCAAGGCGATCAACTGGGCAGCGTTGTCGGGCTTCATGGAGCCGCCATAAAGAATACGCACCTTGGCCGCCTCGGCAGCGCCGATGATCTGGCCCAATTCAGCGCGGATGGCGGCGTGTACTTCCTGGGCCTGCTCGGGCGTGGCGACACGTCCGGTGCCGATGGCCCACACCGGCTCGTAGGCGATGACGGTATTCTCGGCGGCGCCGCCTTCGGGCCACGAGCCGCGAAGCTGGGTCTGGTTAACCGCAATGGTCTGGCCGGCATCGCGTTGGACCAGGGTCTCGCCAATGCAGACGATGGCCTTAAGGCTGGCGGCATGAGCCGCAATGGCCTTGGCCTTGACCAGAGCATCGGTTTCGCCATGGTCGGTGCGGCGCTCGGAATGGCCGAGGATGACGTAAGAGCAGCCCGCGTCCACCAGCATGGCCGGCGACGTATCGCCAGTATGGGCGCCGGAAACCTTGGCATGGCAATCCTGCCCGCCCACCGCAACACCCGAGCCGGCGACCGCATCGGCCACCGCGGCGATCAGGGTGAAGGGCGGGCACACCAGCAGCTCGCACGCAAGGCCGGGCTCGCCCTTCAGCTTGGCGGCTACGCCCTTGGCCAAGGCAAGCCCGTCGGCCTTGAGGCCGTTCATCTTCCAATTGCCGGCGATCAGCGGTTTTCTGCCCATCATCGTTCCTCCCGGATGGCATATCATTGGAAGCGCGTATACACCGCCGCCGCCCGTTCGTCCTCATAAAAACCGCAATGGCTTAGAGACCATGGGAATCGGCGGATTCCTTGTTGCGGGGCTCTGGACCCCCTCCTATTATGCCCGCACTTTGCACTGACCGGGTCCGTCCCGGGGTGCCGTCAAAGATGGTCAGTCGGAAAACATGCTCGACACGTTGCGCAATGCCACTAAGACCTGGGTCGTAAAGCTCCTGTTCGCACTTCTCGTGCTCAGCTTCCTTGCCTGGGGCGTCGGTGACGTGGTCCGTGGCGGCCTGTTCGGCAGCGGTCCGGCTATCAAAGTTGGCGGCACCGAAATTTCAGCCAATGAAGTCAACACCGAGTTCAAGCGCGAGGTTGAGCGTTTGCAACCCATGTTCGGCGGCAAGTTGACCACCGAGGACGCGCGGAAGCTGGGCCTGATGGACCGCACCATCGAAACGGTGGTCACCCGCACCCTAATCGACGAGGCCGGCCGCCGGCTCGGCCTTGCCGCCGCCGAAGACCAGGTGGTGGCGCGCATTGCCGCCGACCCCAACTTCCGCAGCCCGTTGGGACAGTTCGACCGCGATCTCATGCGCCGGGCGCTGGCCCGCGCCGGCATGACGGAAGCTGAATTCCTGCGCGTCGAAAAAAGCAACATGGTGCGGTCACAGATGGCCGAGGGCCTGTCGGGCGGCATGGCCGCGCCGAATATGCTGGTCAATCCGCTGGTACGCTGGCGCGAGGAAAAGCGCGTCGGCGAGGCCGTAATCGTCAAGGATGATGCCCTGCCCCTGCCCGCCGCCCCCGAAACTGCTCAGCTGGAGGCCTATTATAAGGCCCACGCCCAGCGCTTCGTGGCGCCGGAATTCCGCGCGCTCACCGTGCTTCTAGCCAAGCCCGCCGATGTGGCCTCTCAGATCGAGGTCACGTCCGACATGGTCACGGATACCTATCAGGCCCGTTCGGACGAATTCCAAACGCCCGAACGACGCCAAATGGCCCAGCTGGTGCTGGCCGATCAGGCCGCTGCCGACAAGGCCGGCCAGTTGGTCGCCTCGGGCAAGGATTTGGCGGCGGTCGCCAAGGAATTGAACGGCAAGGTGGTTGATCTCGGCATTGTTGAAAAGCGTGACCTTCCCGACGAGTTGGCGGAGGCTGTATTCGCCCTGCGCCAGGGCGCTACCGGCCAGCCGGTCCGCACCCCGCTAGGCTGGCACGTGGCCCAGGTCACCAAGGTCACCCCTGGCCACGTCCGCACCCTGGCCGAGGTCAAGGGCATGATCGAAGCCGATCTGCGCCGTGAAAAGGCCATGGATAAGCTCTCGGAAATGGCCAATCAGATCGAGGATTCCTTGGGTGGCGGCGCGACCTTGGAGGAAGCGGCCAGCCGCTTCTCCTTGCGCGTGCTTAAGGTCCCGGCCATGGATGCCCAGGGCAAGACTCCCGCTGGCAAGCCGGTGGCTGAACTGCCCAAGGGCGACACCTTCCTGGACGTGGCTTTCCACACCGACCAAGGCACCGAAAGCCAGCTGACCGAGGTCGAGGGCGACGGTTATTTCCTGGTCCGCGTCGATCAGGTCACGCCGCCCCAGCCGAAGCCGTTCCTTGAGGTCAAGAGCGAAGTCCTGTCCGCGTGGCAGTCCGAGCGCCGCCACGACCAAGCGAAGGAGCGCGCCGAGAAGGTGGCCGAGCTGTTCAAGGCCGGCAAGTCCGCCGCCGAAATCGCCTCGTCCGTCAGCGCCAAGGCTCAGACCACCCAGCCCTTCACCCGCGAAGGTGCGGAAACCGCAGGCTTGCCGCCGGCTTTGGTGTCCGACCTGTTCAAGGCGCAAGTGGGCAGTATCGCCATTTCCGCCACCCAGGGCGGCTGGGTTGTCGCCCGCCTTGCCAAAGTCATTCCGTTCGACCCGGCCCAACAGCCCCGCGATAGCGATGCCGCCCAGCGCCGCATCTCTGCCGCCGTGGCCGGTGATCTGGTCGATCAATATCTGTCCGCCCTCAACGCCTCCATCGGCGTCAAGGTTGACCGCAGCCAGCTTGCCCGCGAAGAGTAACCATGACCTACCCTGTCGATTTCGCCACCTTCCGCGCCACCTACGAGTCCGGGCGGCCGCAGGTGGTGTGGCGAATCC
>JACMLB010000274.1 GCA_014379805.1 Rhodospirillales bacterium
ATCGAGAGCAAGGGCGCAGCACCGAACATCCCGCCCAAGGTCAATCGGCGCTGGAAGAACTGCTTCTCCCCGTACCTCTACCGTGACCGTAACGCCATTGAGCGCATGTTCGGACGGCTCAAGGATTTTCGCCGCATCGCCACGCGATATGACCGGCTGGCCCGCAATTACCTCGCCGCCGTCTGCCTCGCGGCGACGTTCTGCTACTGGTTATGAGTCCGGAGCCTAGAACATCATCGCGCCGCGTTTGCGCATAAGCTTACTGCTCAGAATAACGGTTTCGTGCATTTGGTCGCTGACCGGCACGCGGACGCAGACGTTGTCCAATGATTGGGCGATTCTGACCGCCAATTCGAATAACTCTTGCGGGCTTCTGCTATCCAGCGGCGGATAGTGGCCATCGGACATGAGGTCTACGGTAATCATGGACTTGCCCTCCCGCGACATCAGAACAACTCGATACCAACATCCTCGAGCGCTTTGCCGAGGAAGACCACTTCGTCACCGGCCTGCAGTCCAAGTCTGGCATGGACCTCGGCATCGGGGACCGAACGCGCGATGAATTTGGCGAAGTCGTAGAGATACTCAGCCGCATTGACCGTGAGCGGGTGGTAGTGGTTATCGCTGCTGCGATCGACCTGTACCAGGAACATTGGAACCTCCCGCCCAGCGGTGTTTCTCAGAGGCTCATCATATCCGGATGGGTAGGTCTTACTATGCTAAAGCATAAGTGGCTGCCATGCCGGGAACTCATGTGGAAATGCGTAAAATTGTAAGTAAAAACGTGCGCTTTCGCCGTGCCCGTTTTGCCCTTCGAAACACCATGGTGTGCCGATCGCGTCAACGGTTCGCCACGAGAACACGGAGGACACGAAAGCCCGCTGTGCGGGCCACGGAAGGCACGGAAAGTTTTTCTCCCGCGCCATCGTGGACGAAGCCTAGCCAACCATGGCCCCCGGATCGCGCAAGTGCGTCCGGGGTGACGGCAATGTTAATTCCGTGTCTTCCGTGGCCGCGCAGCGGCATCCGTGCTTTCCGTGTTCTCATGGCGAACCGAAAGCAGTGGATGCGAAGACGGGTGTGCTCTCCAGCGCAGCGCCCGGCGAGGGCCGGGAGTACCTACGCTGCCGCCCGCACCCCTGTATCGCGGATGGGCAGGTGCACCAGGGTGGCGAAGATGCCCGCGGCCACGGTGCTCATCCACATGATGTCGTAGGACAGGGTGGCGTCATAGATGATGCCGCCCAGCCATGCCCCCAGGAACGAGCCGATCTGGTGCGAGAAGAACACCACGCCGAACAGCATGCCCAGATAGCGCGGCCCGAACAGATTGGCGATCAGGCCGGTGGTGGGCGGCACGGTGGACAGCCACAACAGGCCCATGACGGCGGCAAAGGCCAGCAGGGTGACTTCGTTCTTCGGCCCCATGACGAAGGCGAAGGTGGCGACGGCGCGGGCCAGATAGATGGCCGAAAGCAGGTATTTCGGCCGCATTTTCAGGCGCGCCGCCACGAAGGTGCCGATTACGTTGAAGCCGCCGATGACCAGCAACGCGGTGGCGCCGGCGCCCTTGGTCATGCCGCACAGGGCCAGATAGCCAGGCAGATGGACGCCGATGAAGGCCAACTGGAAGCCACAGACGAAGAAGCCCAGGGTCAGCAGACGATAGCCGGAATGGCCCCAGGCTTCGGTCAAAGCCTCACGGATGGATTGATGGGCGCCCATGGCGGCGTGGCTGGCACGCGCAGCCACCTCGCCCTTGTGCAGCACCAGGGCCAGCGGAATGCTCACCAGCGAGAAGCAGGCCAGCACCCACACCGCTTTGGTGGCGCCTAATGTTCCGATCAACCCTTGGGTCAGCGGGATCATGGCCATCATGCCCAGCGACCCCAAGGCCGAGCCGGTGCCCATGGCGGTGGTGCGGAACTGCGGCGACACGGCGCGGCCCACCGGCCCCAGCACCACGGAATAGCTGGTGGCGGCCAGACCGAAGCCGGAGATCAGGCCCAATCCGATGACCGTGGGCGCCTCGCCGCCCCAGGCCACCATCATCATGCCCAGGCCGAAAGCCAGGGCACCGAAGGCGGCGACGCGGGCGGCGCCCCAGCGGTCGGCGGCGGCGCCGGTGAAGGGCTGGAACATGCC
>JACMLB010000275.1 GCA_014379805.1 Rhodospirillales bacterium
AACGACAGCCACGGCCACATGCTGGGCGACCAAGTGCTGAAGCTGGTGGCCCGCACCATCTCGGACAGCGTCAAGGGCAAGGACACGGCGGCCCGCTATGGCGGCGAGGAATTCGCCATCATCCTGCCCGAGACCCGGCTGAAGGACGCTGTGGCGGTGGCGGAAAACATCCGCCGGCTGGTCGCCAGCCGCAAGGTGCTGAACCGCCGCACCGGTCAAGTGCTGGGCCAGGTCACCCTGTCGGCGGGCGTGGCCGAATACGAATTCGGCGAGACCCTGGGCGCCTTCCTGCACCGCGCCGACGAAGCGCTGTATCTGTCCAAGCGCCAGGGCCGCAACCGGGTCATGAGCCAGGAAGATCTGAACAGCGGCAGTCATCTTGGGTTCGAGGAAGGCTGATCGTCTAAAAATTCACCACAAAGACACAAAGCTCACAAAGCTTCCGACCGGATGAGTACCGCGACGCTCCCTGGCACACTCTCTTCGTGTTCTTTGTGTCTTTGTGGTGAAAACCTTGTCTAGAGGGTATTCCCGGTCGTGCCCAATTTCGTCGCCATCGATTTCGAAACCGCCGATAACGGCGCCGACAGCGCCTGCGCGGTCGCTTTGGTGGTGGTTAAGGGCGGCAAGGTGCAAGGCACCATCTCGCGCTTGATCCGCCCGCCGCGCCGCCGTGTGATGTTTACCCACATCCACGGCATCACCTGGGACGACGTGGAAGGCGAGCCCGACTTTGCCGGTGTGTGGCCCGATCTGGTGGACGCGCTGAAGGGCGCCGATTTCCTGGCCGCCCACAACGCCCCGTTCGACCGCCGCGTGTTGGACGGTTGCTGCACCGCCCATGGGCTGCCCATGCCGCAAAAGCAGTTTCTGTGCACCGTGCAGTTGGCCCGCGAGGTGTGGAACATCCGCCCCACCAAACTGCCTGACGTCTGCGGGTTTTTGGGATTGCAGCTCAATCACCACGACGCCTTGTCGGACTCGCAAGCCTGCGCCGATATCGTGCTGGCGGCGGTGAAGCAGGGGTATGACCTCAAGCGCCGGGTGCGGGTTTAATCCGCTCGTCCGCTCGCGGGACCTTGGCGAGGAAACCCTGCAAACCCTTCCAATAATGAGTCATATAGACACGGATGAACACGGATGACGGCTGCGCCGTCGCACGGATAAACACGGATAAGTGATTGTTTTTCTTATCCGTGTTCATCCGTGGCAGCGCCAGCGGCATCCGTGTTCATCCGTGTCTTATGGCTCGATATCATCGGTCCGCAGAGTTTCGCAAACGTCCCCGCTCGCGGGCGAGGGAGGCTCATCGAAAAATGGGAGGAGCAAGCCGGGAAGCCCCATGTTCAGGTCAAATCTTCCAGCCAGATATTCTCGACATACCATGGGTCATCTACCTGACCTTTGATTTGCCTGACGAGGGCTGCTCTCGAGAAAGCGCTCACCCACCGTGGTATCGTGGTCGCGAGATGCTGAAGCAGTTCAGACCAATCCCCATCTGTCGGAAAATAAGAAATTTGATAGTTGAGTTCTCTTTTGTAAGAAAAATCGTTCTGCCTAATATGTTCGATGGTAAATCTAAGTGGGTATGCATTAGGGTTTTTATTGCAATCGGATAATTGCTTTTCGAGATTACGTAACGAGGTGTGGCGAACGCACACGACGAAGGAGACCATTCCCTCCCTTTGGAGGCGGCCGCCCAGGCGTATGAATGCGACCTGCCACTCGCCCAGGCTCCTAAAAGCATAAGACTTTCCTGATGTCTGCCATCCGATGGCCGCCAGGGTTTCAAGAAATTCAGAAAAGATCATGTCTCACCACACCATCCACTGCCCGACCCACAGCCACGCCACGGCCAGCGCCATGGTGGCGGCGGTCATGGGGATGCCGGCTTTGGCGAAGTCCAGGAAGCTCAAGCGCTCGCCCACCCGCGCCGCCCGCTCGGCGACGATGATGTTGGCGAGGCTGCCCACCAGCAGCAGATTGCCGGCCAGGGTCGATAACAGCGCTAGACCATAAAGCGGGCCTTCCTCGGCGATGGGCCAGACCGACAGGATCAGCATGGTGGCCGGCACGTTGCCGATGGTGTTGCTGGCTGCCAGCATCAGAGGCCCCATGACGCTGAGACGGTGGGGCATCAGTCCCGAATCGGCCAGCCACTCGGCGCCCATTCCGGCGAAAGCGGTGCCGGAAAAGGCGTCGGTGATGATGAACAGGCAGGCGAACAGCACCAGCAGATGCCAATCCACCGCGCCGATCATGTCGCGGCTGGCAAGGCGGCGTGACAGCAGCAGGAAGGCGGCGATGATGAGCGCGCCGATTTCGCGCGGCAGATCGGTGGCGAACAGCGCCAGCAGGAACAGAATGGCGGCGACGCCTTTGCCGGTCTGCCAGGGATCGGCCTTGGGCAGCGGCTCGGGCTGGCGCTCGGCGGGTTGTTCGGCCAGTTGCGTGCGCCACACCCAGCGCACCACGGCATAGACGATGCCCAGGGACAACAGGCCGGGCACGCCGCAGGCCAGCAGGAAACGCCAGAAATCCAGGCCGCCCACTTGGCCGATCAGGATGTTTTGCGGATTGCCGATGATGGTCATGGCGCTGCCCGCATTGGCGCCGCCCGCCAGCCCCAGCAGATAGGGGCGGGGGTCCAGGCCGCGCCGGCGCACGCCCACGGCCACGATGGGCGTCATGGCGAAGACCACGATGTCGTTGGCCAGGATGGCCGACAGCCCGCCCGCCACCATGATGGTCAACAGCAGCAGGCGGTCCGACGACCCGTGCGCCGCCGCCACCCGCGCCGCCACCCAGCCGTAGAAGCCGGCTTCCTGGAATTGGCTGGACACGATCATCAGGGCGAACAGCAGCAGCAGCGTGGGCATGTCCACGGCGGTGCCGGCCTGCTCCAGATCCACCGCACCCGCACCCAACAGCGCCACCACGCCCAACAGCGCCATGCCGGTGCGGTCAAGCTTCAACCCCGGCACCCGCCCAAGGGCCATGCCGAGATAAGTGATGATGAAGACGCCTAGGATGAGCTGGTCCATGGCTGGCAGCTTACGGAGTGCCGCCTATCCTGTCATGCACAGGGTGAAACTAGAGTATGACATTCCATAATGTTGCCATTATATTCCCTGCCATGTCTGATCCCTTCGACCTTGACGACGAAATCCCCAATCCGTTCCAGCCCGCCGCCCCGCGTGCGGCTTCCGGCCCGGTGGCGGTGCCGCCCGATGCGCCGTGGCTGCGCAACCTCAACCCCGAGCAGTTGGAGGCCATCACTACCACCGATGGCCCGGTGCTGGTGTTGTCCGGCGCAGGAACCGGCAAGACCAAGGTGCTGACCTCGCGGTTGGCCCATATCCTGGCGTCGCGCAAGGCGCAGCCGTGGCAATGCCTGGCGGTGACGTTTACCAACCGCGCCGCCCGCGAAATGCGCGAGCGGGTGGGCGGGCTGATTGGGCCGGTGGCGGAAAGCATCTGGCTGGGCACCTTCCATGCCTTGTGCGTGCGCATCCTGCGCCGCCATGCGGAAGTGGTCGGGCTGAAATCCAACTTCACCATTCTGGATTCCGACGACCAGCTGCGCCTGCTCAAGCAGGTCATGGAAGCCGAGCATATCGACACCAAGAAGTGGCCGGCTCAGGCGCTGATGGGGGTGATCCAGCGCTGGAAGGATCGCGGCCTGCTGCCCGACAAGCTGACTACCGAGCATGCCTCGGACATGGCCGGCGGACGAGCGCAGGAACTTTACGTCCAGTACCAGCAGCGGCTGATTACCCTGAACGCCTGCGATTTCGGCGATCTGTTGCTGCACAATCTGACCCTGTTCCTGACTCAGCCCGACATCCTGGCCCAGTATCAGGA
>JACMLB010000276.1 GCA_014379805.1 Rhodospirillales bacterium
ATCCAACGCATCAGGGTTCGCATATTCCATGGCTGGCCATTCCCAATTTAAGAACATCATGCACCGCAAAGGTGCGCAGGACGCCAAGCGCGCCAAGGTCTTCACCAAGCTGATCCGCGAGTTGACGGTTGCGGCCAAGACGGGCCAGCCCGACCCGGCGTCCAATCCGCGCCTGCGCGCCGCCATCCAGGCCGCCCGCGCCGCCAACATGACCAAAGACACCATGGAACGCGCCATCAAGCGCGGCGCCGGTGGTGAAGACGGCACCAATTACGAAGAAGTGCGGTACGAGGGCTACGGCCCCGGCTCGGTCGCCATCATCGTCGAGGGCCTGACCGACAACCGCAACCGCACCGCCCCGGAAGTGCGCACCGCCTTTGCCAAGAATGGCGGCGCTCTGGGCGAGTCCAATTCCGTGTCGTTCATGTTCGACCGCGTCGGCGCCATCTCCTATCCGGCCAGCGCAGCCTCGGCTGAGGCCATGTTCGAAGCCGCCCTTGAGGCCGGTGCCGACAACGTGGAATCCTCGGAAGTGGCTCACGAGATCACTTGCGCTCCCGACGATCTGGCTGCGGTGCGCGACGTGTTGGAAGCCACCTTCGGCACCCCGGAATACGCTCGCTTGGACTGGCGCCCGCAGACCACCGTGCCGGTGGCCGATCTGGACACCGCCAAGACCTTGCTGAAGTTGTTGGACACTCTCGAAGACAATGACGACGTCCAGCGCGTCATCGCCAATTTCGAGATTCCCGACGATATCCTGGAAAAGCTGGGCTGAGGGCTGCCTCTTTTCGTCATTCCCGCGAAAGCGGGAATCCATCGTTCCGCCAGCACCATGCGGACACATGGACCCCCGCTTTCGCGGGGGTGACGAGAAGAGAGGGGAGGGGGAAGAGGGAAGAGATGAGGGTTCTGGGTCTCGATCCCGGCTTGCGCATTACCGGCTGGGGCATCGTTGACGTTGACGGCTCGCACCTACGCCACGTGGCCGACGGTGTCGTCACGTCCGATGCCAAGCTGAGCCTTGCCGAGCGGCTGGCTCAGTTGCATGAAGGTGTGCGCGCCGTCATCGCCCAGTGGAACCCGGAAGAGGCGGCGGTTGAGGAAACCTTCGTCAACAAGAACCCGGAAAGCACCCTGAAGCTGGGCCAAGCGCGCGGCGTTGTGCTGCTGGCACCGGCGCTCATGGGCATCAAGGTGGGCGAATACTCGCCCGCCTCGGTCAAGCAGGCGGTGGTCGGAACTGGCCGCGCGCAGAAGGATCAAGTGGGCATGATGGTACGGACGTTGCTGCCGGGCTGCCTGGTCAAAAGCCCCGATTCCGCCGACGCTTTGGCCGTCGCCATCTGCCATTCCCACCACCTCAATACCGCGCGCCGGCTGGCGCGGGCGGTGGCGCGATGATCGCCAAGCTCAAGGGCCTGATCGATTCCGTCGGTGACGACTTCGCCATCGTGGATGTGGGCGGCGTCGGCTATCTGGTGTTTTGCTCGGGCAAGACCCTGGCTCGGCTTGAGGTCGGCACCGCCGCCACGCTGCATATCGAGACCCACGTACGCGAGGACCACATCCACCTGTACGGTTTCGTGGAAGCGGCAGAGCGGGAATGGTTCAACCTGCTGACCACGGTGCAAGGCGTGGGCGCCAAGGTCGGCCTGTCCATCCTGTCGGTGGTCGGCCCCGAGCAATTGCTGCAAACCATCGCCGCCCAGGACAAGACCTCGCTGACGCGGGCAAACGGCGTCGGCCCCAAGCTGGCCGTGCGCATCGTCACCGAATTGAAGGACAAGGCCGGCAAGATCGCCCTGGGCGGTTTCGGTGCTGCCGTGGCGGCAAATGCAGTCGCCAACGCGGCGCCCATGCCATCGGCGGCGGGCGGCGCCATGGAAGACGCCATCTCGGCCTTGGTTAATCTGGGCTATCGCCGGCTTGAAGCGTTCGAGGCGGTGGGCATTGTCGCCGGTGAACTGGGTGAGGGCGCCACGTCGTCCGCCCTGATCAGCCATGCGCTCAAGCGTCTGGGCAAGGAACTGGCGCGATGACACGGGTGGTCTCGCCGGAACAGGCCTCGGGCGACGTGGAGACCCATCTGCGGCCCCAGACCCTGGACGACTTCACCGGCCAGCGGCAGGTTTGCGAGAACCTCAAGATTTTCATCGCGGCGGCACGGGGCCGGGGCGAGGCGCTGGACCACACCCTGTTCTACGGCCCGCCCGGTCTGGGCAAGACCACCTTGGCGCAGATCGTGTCCAAGGAATTGGGCGTGGGGTTCCGCGCCACTTCGGGGCCGGTTATCGCCAAGGCGGGCGATCTGGCCGCGCTGCTGACCAATCTTGAACCGCGCGATGTGCTGTTTATCGACGAAATCCACCGCCTTAATCCCGCCATAGAAGAAGTGCTCTATCCGGCTATGGAGGACTTCCAATTGGATCTGATCATCGGGGAGGGTCCGGCGGCCCGCTCGGTGCGGATCGATTTGCCGCCGTTTACGCTGGTGGGTGCCACCACGCGCAGCGGTCTGCTGACCACGCCGCTGCGTGAGCGTTTCGGTATCCCCTGCCGCATGAATTTCTACACCCCCGACGAGCTTGAACTGATCGTGCGCCGGGGCGCCCGCGTGCTGGGCTTCGACGTTACCCCCGACGGCGCCGCGCATCGTCGCGAACCTGCACCGCTCGTGAAGCGCGGCGCGATCCTCGACCGGGACGGGACGCTCGTCGACGTC
>JACMLB010000038.1 GCA_014379805.1 Rhodospirillales bacterium
GCGGATTACTGGCTGCCCGTGGACCAGTATATCGGCGGCATCGAGCACGCCGTGCTGCATCTGCTGTATTCGCGCTTCTTCACCCGCGCCATGAAGGAATGCGGCTATCTGGACGTCAAAGAGCCCTTCGCCGGGCTGCTGACCCAGGGCATGGTGTGCCACGAAACATATAAGGACGAAGCCGGCGCCTGGCTCTATCCGGACGAGGTCGTCAAGGCCGAGGGCGGCGCTTTGGTGCACGCCTCCACCGCCAAGCCGGTGACCTTGGGCCGCTCGGAAAAGATGTCCAAGTCCAAGCGCAACACCGTGGACCCGGCCCATATCATCGCCACCTACGGCGCCGATACCGCGCGCCTGTTCATGCTGTCCGACAGCCCGCCCGAGCGCGATCTGGAATGGACCGATGCGGGCATCGACGGCGCCTGGCGCTACGTCAACCGGCTATGGCGCATGGTGGTGGGCGTGGCGGAATCCCTGCCCGCCTCTGGCACTCCCATGCCGGAACTGGGCGACGCGGCGGTCAAGCTGCGCCGGCTGGTGCACAAGACCATCGCCCAGATCGGCGAAGACCTTGAGCGCTTCCACTTCAACAAGGCGGTGGCCCGCCTGCGTGAAATGACCAACGCCCTGGGCGAGGCCAAGCCCGATGCCGCCGATCTGGCTTGGGTGCTGCGCGAAGGCCTGGAGGCCGCTGCACTGCTGGCCGCCCCCATGATGCCCCATCTGGCGGAAGAGCTGTGGGCCGAGCTGGGCCACACCATTCCCGTGGTGGAAACGCCCTGGCCCAAGGCCGATGTCAGCCTGCTGGTGGAAGACACCGTCACCATCGCGGTGCAGGTCAACGGCAAGTTGCGCGCTACCATCGAGCTGCCCAAGGACGCCGATGCCAAGCTGGCCGAAGAAACGGCGCTTGCGCAGGAAGCGGTGATCCAGGCAATGTCTGGGAAACCGCCGCGCAAGGTGGTGGTCGTGCCGAATCGGATCGTCAATGTGGTGGTCTAGAGCTCTTATCGTCCTGATGCTGGTGGCGCTGGGCCCGGTGGGTTGCGGCTTTAGGCCGCTTTACGCGCGCACCGACGGTGCCGACACCAGCGCGGCTGCGGATTTGGCCACCATTCGGGTGCTGGGGATCGAAAACCGCTCGGGCCAGCAATTGCGCAACAACCTGGTTCAGCGTCTGACTCCCTTGGGCGAACCGTCCGCGCCGCGCTACACGCTTGAGGTCAAAGTGACCGAGACGTTGGAGGGCCAGGCCGAAAGCAGCGACGGCAAAGCCACCGTGGGCCGCATGCGGCTGCAATGCAGTTATCTGCTCAAGGATATCGAGACGGGACGGGCGTTGAAGTCCGGTACCGCCCGCTCCTTCGCCAGTCTGCGTTATCTGGGGCCGCGCTACGCCAGCGTCGCCGCCGAACGGGACACCGAGGAGCGCGTCCTGACCGATGTGGCCGAGGAAATCCGCACCGGCTTGGCGGGCTGGTTTGTTTCCGTTCGCGCCGCAAAGCCGGCCAATCCGTGAAACTGACCGGCGCCAAGGCCGAAACGTTTCTTAAGGCACCCGATGCGAAGACTCGGGCGGTGCTGGTGTTCGGCCCCGACAGCGGCTTGGTGCGCGAACGCGTGGTCCGGCTGGTCAAGACGGTGGTGGACGATCCCTCGGACCCGTTCCGCGTGGCCGAGCTGACCCCCGCCATCCTCAAGGACGACCCCGCCCGTCTGGCCGACGAAGCTGCCGCCATTTCCATGATCGGCGGGCGCCGGGCCGTGGTGGTGCGCGATGCCGGCGATACCGTGTCGTCGCTGTTACAGGGCTTCCTTGCCAATCCCATGGGCGATGCCCTGGTGGTGGTGGAAGGCGGCGATCTCGGCCCGCGCTCGTCTTTGCGCAAGCTGTTCGAGGGCGCCGACAACGCCGCCGCTTTGGCCAGCTATGGTGATGAAGGCGGCAGTCTGCAGCATGTCATTCAGGAAGAACTGAAGGCCGCCGGGTTGGCGGTGGAGCCCGACGCGCTGGCTTACCTGATGGATCATTTGGGCGGCGACCGCCGTCTGACCCGGGCCGAGTTGCAGAAACTGGCGCTGTACATGGGTGGGCCGGGCAAGGTGCGCATGGAAGACGCCCTGGCCTGCATCGGTGACACCGCGTCTTTGTCCATGGATGATCTGTCCATGGCCACCGCCGAGGGCGACCACGCCACCGCTCAGCGCGTGCTGGATCGTCTGTTCCGCGAGGGCACCCATGCGGTGGGCGTGTTGCGCTCGCTGTCGCGCCACTTCCAGCGCCTGCATTTGGCCGCCGGCGTCATGGCCCAGGGCAAATCGGTGGATCAGGCCATGGCGGTGCTGAAGCCGCCGGTGATTTATAAATCCGCCGACCGCTTCCGCCGCCAATTGTCGCGCTGGCCGGCGGACCGGGTGGGCCGCGCCCTGGAATTGCTGATCGAAGCCGAAGCCGATTGCAAGACCACCGGCATGCCGGCGGAGGAAATCTGCTCGCGCGCAGTGATGCAATTGGCCCGCGCGGCTGGGCGGCAGCGGTAAACAACGCCGCATCATTCACACTCCCTGTTGAAAAGCCGCGCGCGGAGCCACCTAATGGAGTGGGGCCCCGCAGTGCCGGTCGCCCCCAATGCAGGGAGGGCGCGCCATGACCCAGCCGGTGGATTTCCTCAAGACCAACTTGGCCGAGGATGTGGTTGTCCTGACCCGGCTGCGCTTGGACGATGACCGCGCCGATCAGGTGGCACGGCTGGCGCGTCATTATTTGGCGGGCATTCCCTCGGACGACCTTGACCATATGGCCGCCGATCAGCTGTTCGCCATCGTGGTCGGGCTGATGAGCTTCGCCCGCGAACGGCCCGCCGGCACCCCGAAAATCCGCGTGTTCGACGCCGACCCCGAACTGCAAGGCTGGTCCTCGCCCCATACGGTGGTCGAGATCGTCAATGACGACATGCCCTTCCTGGTGGATTCCGTCGCCATGGTGCTGTCGCGCCTGGGGGTCTCCATCCATCTGCTGGTCCATCCCATCCTGTCGGTGCGTCGTGACGCCAGCGGGGTGCTGCAGGGCATATCCGCCCCGGGCGAAGATGGCGGCAACCACCTTGACTCCATCATGCACATCGAGATCGACCGTCAGGACCCGGTCGGACGGGCGCGGGTGATGGACAGCTTGACCGCCGCCTTGGCCGATGTGCGGGCGGCGGTGCTGGATTGGCGCGCCATGCGGGCCCGCATCAAAGAGGTGGCGGGCGCCCTGACCGGCGGCGACGAAGGCGACGAGACGCTGGCCTTTCTGGACTGGCTGCATGACGACCATTTCACCTTCCTGGGTTATCGCCATTTCATCCTGACCGGCAATGGCGAGGCGCCCAAGGTGGCGGTGGACCAGGATGCGGGCTTGGGCGTGCTGCGCCGGGAAGACGCCCATGTGTTCGACGACCAGCTGCCGCTCTCGTCCATGCCGGTGGAAATCCGGGCCTTCCTGACCCGGCCCGGTACCTTGCTGGTGACCAAATCGGCGCGTCATTCCACCGTGCACCGGCCCGTGCATATGGACGTGATCGGCGTCAAGCAAGTGGACAAGGCGGGTCGGGTGGTCGGGCTGCACGCCTTTCTCGGCCTGTTTACCTCGGCGGCCTATACCCGCAATCCGTCGGGTATCCCGCTGTTGCGGCGCAAGGTGTCGCGGGTTCAGGCCCGCGCCGGCTTCCCGCCCTTCGGCCACGATGCCAAATCCCTGGCTAACATCCTGGAGACCTATCCCCGCGACGAGTTGTTCCAGATCTCCGAGGATTTGCTGTTCCGCACCGTGCTGTCGATCCTGCATCTGCAGGAACGCCCCCGCGTCGCCCTGTTCGTGCGCCGCGACGAGTTCGGGCGCTTCGTCTCGTGTCTGGTCTATCTGCCGCGCGACCGCTACGACACGCCGTTGCGCCTGACCGCTATCCGTCTGCTGGAACAGGCGTTCGGCGGTACTCTGGATGCCTATTACACCCAAATCTCCGACGGCCCCCTGGCCCGCCTGCACGTGATCATCCGCACCCAGCCCGGTGTGGTTCAGGTGGTGGATCAGGACGACCTTGAAGCGCGCATTGCCGAAGCGGCACGGTCGTGGGCCGACCATCTGCAAACCGCGCTGATCCAAGTCCATGGCGAGGGCCTGGGGCTGGCCTTGGCCCGTCGCTGGCGCGACGCTTTCCCCGTTTCCTACCGCGAACACCATTCCGCCTTGGTGGCGGTGGCCGATGTGGAGCGGCTGGAGGCGGTGCTGGAGGGCGCCGATATCGGCCTCAACCTCTATCGCCCGGTGGAAGCGGCAGAGTTCGAAGCCCGCCTGAAGCTGGTGCATAAGGGCGTCACCGTGCCCCTGTCGGACATCCTGCCCATTCTGGAAGCCATGGGCGTGCGGGTCATCGCTGAAGTTCCCCACGAAGTGCGGCCCAGCGATCAGAAAGTGTCGATGTGGATTCATGACTTCCAACTGGAATCCGCCAATGGCTGCCCTTTGGATCTGGCCGCGCGCGGCGCCGCCTTCGAGGAGACGCTGATCCGGGTCTGGCGGTCCGAGGCGGACAGCGACGGTTTCAACAAGCTGGTGCTGGGCGCCGGGCTGAATTGGCGCGAAGTGGTGGTGTTGCGGTCTTACGCCAAGTACCTGCGTCAGGCCGGTAGTACCCTCAGCCAAGCCTATGTGGAACGCGCTTTGGCCGACAATCCGGCCCAATCCGCCGCGTTAGTCACATTGTTTTGCACCCGGTTCGACCCCGGTGGCTCCGGTGATGCCGCCCAGGCTGAAGCTTTGGTGCTGGCGGCGCTGGACCGGGTGGGCAGTGCCGATGACGACCGTATTCTCCGGCGCTTCCTCAACGTCATTCAGGCGACGCTGCGGACCAATTATTTCCTCAACAAGCCCTATCTGTCGTTCAAGCTCGACTCCCGCGCGGTCGAGGATTTGCCCCTGCCCCGCCCGTGGGTCGAGGTCTTCGTCACCTCGCCGCGCATGGAAGGCATCCATCTGCGCGGCGGCAAGGTGGCGCGCGGCGGTATCCGCTGGTCCGACCGGCGCGAGGACTTCCGCACGGAAATCCTGGGCCTGATGAAGGCGCAGACGGTCAAGAACGCGGTGATCGTGCCGGTGGGCGCCAAGGGCGGCTTCGTGGTCAAGCGCCCGCCGACGGGCCGCGAGGCATTACTGGCCGAGGGCATCGCCTGTTACCGCACGCTCATGCAGGGCCTGCTGGACCTCACCGACAATCTGATGGGCAACGCCGTGGTGCCGCCGCCGGGCGTGGTGCGGCGCGATGGCGACGATCCCTATCTGGTGGTGGCTGCCGATAAGGGCACCGCCACCTTCTCGGATATCGCCAACGCCATTTCCCTGGAATACGGCTTCTGGCTGGGCGATGCCTTCGCCTCGGGCGGGTCCAAGGGCTATGACCACAAGGTCATGGGCATCACCGCGCGCGGAGCGTGGGAGGCGGTGAAGCGCCATTTCCGCGAGATGGGCACCGACGTCCAGGCCGAAGATTTCACCGCCATCGGCATCGGCGACATGTCGGGCGACGTGTTCGGCAATGCCATGCTGTGTTCGCGCCACATCAAGCTGGTGGCGGCGTTCAACCACAGCCACATCTTCATGGACCCCGATCCCGACCCGGTGGCGTCCTTCACCGAGCGTGAGCGGCTTTTCAAGGCGGTCAAGGCGTGGCCCGATTACGACCTCGCGGCCATTTCCGAAGGCGGCGGTGTGTTCTCCCGCTCCCTGAAAACCATCCCCATTACTCCGGCCATGCGTAAGTGTTTCGGCATCGAAACTGATGCCATGACCCCTACAGACCTCATCAAACGGCTGCTGACCCAGCCGGTGGATTTGTTGTTCTTCGGCGGCATCGGCACCTATGTGAAGTCCAGCCATGAAGGCCATACGGATGTGGGCGACCGCGCCAATGATGCTCTGCGGGTGGATGGGGGCAAGCTTAAGGCCAAGGTAGTGGGCGAAGGGGCCAATCTGGGCGTTACCCAATTGGGCCGCATGGAATTCGCCTTGAATGGCGGGCGTATCAATACCGACGCCATCGACAATTCTGCCGGCGTGGATACCTCGGATCACGAGGTTAACATCAAGATTCTGCTGAATGATCTGGTGGCGGCGGGTGACCTGACGCCCAAGCAACGCGACACCGTGCTGGCCGGCATGACCGCCGAGGTGGCAGCGTTGGTGCTGCGAGACAATTACCTGCAAACCCAGGCGCTCAGCGTTATGGAAGCCCAAGGCCCAGATTTGCTGGATTCCCAAGGCCGCTTCATGCGGCTGCTGGAAAAGGCCGCTCGCCTGGACCGCGCCATCGAATTCCTGCCCGACGAGGAAGCCCTGACCGAGCGCGCCGCCAAGCGCCGTGGTTTGGTGCGGCCTGAATTGGCGGTGCTGCTGGCCTATGCCAAGCTATGGCTGCACGACGCGGTGCTGGCATCGGGCCTGCCCGACGATCCCTTCCTGGCCGGCGATCTGGCGCGCTATTTCCCCACCGCCGTGCAAGACCGTTTCCGTAACGAAATACCCAATCACCGGCTGAAGCGAGAGATCGTCGCCACCGGCGTGACCAACTCCATGGTCAACCGGGTGGGCGTGTCCTTCGTGGCCGACATGATGGAAAAGACCGGCCATGGCCCTGCCGACGTGGCCCGCGCCTATATCGTCGCCCGCGACGCCTATTCCCTGCGCGACAGCTGGTCCCGCATCGAGGCGTTGGACGGCACCGTGCCGGCATCGGTGCAGATCGCCATGCAGGCCGAAGCCAACCGCCTGCTGGAGCGCGCCACCGCCTGGGTGCTGCGCTGGGTCACCCCGCCCTTCGACATCGGCGCCGCCATTGCCGAGTTGCGCCCCGGCATAGCCGCCCTGGAAGGCGCCGTTCCCGCCATCCTGCCGGGAGACGCGGCCGATGCGGTGGCGGCCCGGGTGCAGGACTACGTGGCCCAGGGCGTCCCCGCCGATCTGGCGGCCAAGGTGGGCAATTTGATCGTGCTGGCCTCTGCCGCCGACATCGTGCGCATCGCCGCCCGCCACGGCGCCACGGTCGAGGAAGCCGGGCAATTGTACTTCACCGTGGGGCACCGCTTCGGCCTGGGCTGGCTGCGGTTGTCGGCCCAGAAGTTGGCGGTGCGCGGCCATTGGCAAAAACTGGCGGGCGCCGCCGCCATTGAGGACCTTTACGGCTATCAACGCGACATCACCACGGCAGTCGCCGCCGAAGCCCCCGGCCTCGCCGCCCCCGAGGCCCTGGCCGCCTGGATCGCCAGCCACCGGGTTTCGGTGGAACGCACCGATGCCATGCTGGCGGAACTGAAGGCGGCGCCGCAGATCGACCTCGCCATGCTAATTGTGGCGGGGCGGCAGTTCAAGACGTTGATGGAGGGTTGATGTTGCGGCGGCGGGGCGCTTGCGTTACCAAGGCAGTTGCCGAGTCACGGAGAATTCCATGGACGCCCGTCAGTTCCTCGCCGACCAGTTTGCCGATCATCAGACCGCCTTGGCCGCCACCCTAGGCGCCGTGTCCGACTCGTTCGTCGCCTTGGTGGATGCGTGCTCGCGGTCGTTGGAATCCGGCGGGAAAATCCTGTTCTTCGGCAATGGCGGGTCCGCTGCCGACGCCCAGCATTTGGCGGCGGAATTGGTGGTGCGCTACCGCACCAATGGCCGGGCTTTGGCTGCTTTGGCGCTGACCACGGATACGTCGATCCTGACTGCTTGCGCCAATGATCTGTCCTATGACGATATCTTCTCGCGCCAGATCGAGGCGTTGATGCGGCCCCAGGACGTGGCCATCGGCATCAGCACCTCGGGCCACAGCCCCAACGTCTTGAAGGCGCTGGACGCGGCCCGCGCCCTGGGCGGTGTGGCCGCCGGTTTCACCGGGCGCGATGGCGGCAAGATGGTGGGATTGGCGGACCCGCTGGTGGTGGTACCGTCCAGCGTGACGGCGCGTATCCAGGAAATGCATATCCTGATCGGCCATTCCTTGTGTGACGTGCTGGAACAGCGTCACCGCGGGTGAGAGTCCTCGGCCTTTCCGCCTTCCAGCACGACAGCGCCGCAGTATTGGTGGAAGACGGCCGTATCGTCGCCGCCGCGCAGGAAGAACGCTTCACCCGCAAGAAGCACGATGCCGGCTTTCCCACCAACGCCGTGGCCTATTGCCTGACCCAGGCCGGCTGCCGCATGGACGATGTGGACTGCGTCACTACCGCCGGCACTGGGGCGTGGGCCGACCGGGTGCTGCGGGTTGACGCCACCCTGGCCCATGCGGCCTCGGCCTTTTTCCCGTCGCCCTTCGCGGATGCCGCCGTGCTGGTCATGGACGCGACCACCGCCTGGGGCATGGGCTCTGGCACCGGGCTGCGCTTGGACTGGCAGCATCCGCACTCCCTGGGCGCCCTGTATTCGGCGGTGACCCGATACATCGGCTTCAGAGCCAATTCGGGCGAGTACAAGGTCATGGGGCTGGCCCCTTATGGTCAGCCCAAATACGCCCCTGTCCTGCTGGACAGTGTGATCCGGGTCGCACCGGATGGCGGCTTCACCCTGGACCTGCCGGATTTCGCCGCCTTGTTCGGCCAACCCGTGCGTCAGCCAGACAGTGCGCTGGACCCGTTCCACATGGATATGGCGGCGTCGGTTCAGGCGGTGACCGAGCACGCCATTCTGACATTGGCGCGCACCATCCGCGCCGAAACCGGGGCGCGGAATTTGTGCCTGGGCGGCGGGGTTGCGCTGAACTGCGTTGCCAACGGCAAGTTGTTGCGGGCGGGTATCTTCGACAACATTTGGGTCCAGCCGGCGGCGGGCGAGGCTGGCGGCGCGCTAGGGGCCGCGTTGGCCGTCACCCATCTGCACCATGGGCAGCCGCGTCAAACCGGTGACGCCATGAACGGCTGTTACCTTGGCCCGACCCATGAGGATGTGGAAGCCCGCCTGACTGCCGTGGGCGCGAAGTTCGCCGTGCTGGCCGATGATCACTTGATGGAAGCCACCGCCCAAGCCCTGGCCGAGCAAAAGGCGGTGGGTTGGGTGCAGGGCCGCATGGAATTCGGGCCGCGGGCCTTGGGCAATCGCTCAATCCTGGGCGATCCGCGTTCGCCCACCATGCAGAAGGTCTTGAATTTAAAGGTCAAATACCGCGAGAGCTTCCGCCCCTTCGCCCCCTCGGTGCTGGCCGAAGACGCGGCGGAGTGTTTTCAGTTGGACTGCCCGTCGCCCTACATGCTGCTGGTGGCGCCGACACGCGGCCCCCACTGGCCCGCCATCACCCATGTGGATTATTCCGCCCGCGTACAGACCGTGCAGGCGGAGGCTAACCCGCGCTTCCATTCCCTGATTTCCGCATTCAAGGCCAAGACCGGCTGTCCGATGCTGGTCAATACCAGCTTCAATGTGCGCGGCGAGCCCATGGTCAACACTCCGGAAGACGCCTTCCGCTGCTTCATGGGAAGCGAGATCGAGGTGCTGGTGGTGGGCAATTGCTTCCTTACGAAGGAAGACCAGGATTCGGCGCTGGCGCTCGATTACGCTCACGCGTTCGAACTGGATTAAGCCCGGTGGGCCACGAACCAGCGGGCCGTATCAGCCATGCCGTCGGCGAAGGACAGCGGCGGTGTCCAGTTCAGCAGCCGGCGGGTTTCCGTGTCGTCCACCACCAGCGAGCCGGTCATGCGCTCCACTGCCCCTGAATTCCCGGTCAATTTGCCAGCCAGACGCAGCAAGGCGTGCGGCACCGGGATGATCCGGCAGGGCCTGCCTAGCGCCGCCGCCAGATGGGAAACAAGTTGCGCAGTCGAAACGTCACCGTCCTTGGCGAGGAACAGACGGAAGGGCGTCGCGGTGTCACGCCCCAAACAAGTTGCCACCAGATCGGCCAGATTGGTGACGCCGATGAAGCTGCGGGCATTGGCGGCGGTGGAGACCGGGATGGGTAGTCCCCGCGCGATCATGGCCATCAGCTTCGGCAGATTGCCTTTGACGCCGGGGCCATAGACCAGCGGCGGCCGTATGACCGAAACGGCGAGGCCGGATGTTTCGGCCACCTCGCGCAGGGCCTGTTCGGCTTCCAGCTTGGAGATTCCGTAGGGATCGACCGGCGCGGGCGGCAAATCGGCGCGGAACGGCTGGTCCGGTGCGGTGCGCTCGCCGCTGACCTTGATGGTGCTCATGAAGACCAGATGGCGCACGCCCATGGCGGCGGATTGCTCGGCCAGCCGCCGGGTGGCAAGGGCGTTGTGGGCGCGGAATTCGGCCAGCGGGTCCAGCGCCCGGTCCTGCATCACATGGACGCGGGCGGCCAGATGCACGACGGCGTCAACGCCCTCCAGCAAGGGCTGCCAATCCGCGTCGGGGCCAAGGTCCGGGCTGGCTTTGGCAACGGTTCCCATTGGCGCGGGCCGACCGGCGCGGGTTACCGCGACAACCCGGCAGCCCTGGGCCATCAGGCGATGGCACACCGCTTGGCCGACGAACCCATTGGAGCCGGTCACCAGCACTGTGGACGCCGGTTGGGTCACCATTATGGCTGGGGCGTACGGCCGTACACGTCGTCCAGGCGCACGATGTCGTCTTCGCCCACATACTCGCCCGACTGCACTTCGACCATGCGCAGGGGGACGCGTCCGGGGTTTTCCAAGCGGTGGGTGGTGCCGGCGGGAATGAAGGTGGATTCGTTTTCGCGCAGAACGAAGGTCTTGTCGCCCGAGGTTACCAGCGCCGTGCCGGTCACCACGATCCAATGTTCTGACCGATGCCAGTGCTTCTGCAGGGACAGCTTGGCGCCCGGATTGACCAGGATGTGCTTGACCTTGAAGCGGTCGCCTTCATCCGTGGTCTGGAACCAGCCCCAGGGGCGGAAAACCTGGGCTAATTGGTGGGCTTCGGGGCGGTTGCGCTGCTTGAGTTGCTCGACCACCTTCTTGACGTCCTGGTCGCGGTTTTTGGGCGCAATCAGGATGGCGTCGCCGGTATCGACCACCACCAGATTCTCGATGCCGATGGCCGCCACCAGACGCTTTTCCGACCGCAGGTAGCAGCCCTGGGTGTCCACCGCCAGGATATCGCCCACCATGACGTTGCCGTCGGCATCCTGGTCGCTGTGTTCCCACAAGGCGTTCCACGACCCGATGTCGGACCAGCCCATGTCCACCGGCACCACGGCGGCCCGTGCGGTCTTTTCCATCACCGCGTAATCGATGGACTGGCTGGGAATGGCCGAGAAAGTTTCCGTGTCGAAACGAAGGAAGGTGATGTCGCGGGCGGCGGCGGCCAAGGCCTCGCGGCACCGCGCCAGCATGACCGGCTCGAATTCGGCCACCTGTTCCAGCCACAGGCGCACGGGGAACAGGAAGATGCCGCTGTTCCACAGGAATTCGCCCGATTGCACATAGTGCTGGGCGGTGGCCAGATCGGGCTTTTCCACGAAGCGGTCCACGGCGAAGCCCTGCCCCACTGGCGCGCCCCGGCGGATATAGCCATAGCCGGTGTTGGGGGATTCGGGAACGATACCGAAGGTCACCAGCCGGTCGTCCAGGCCCAAGGCGTGGGCCGCCTCCACCGCTAGCGAGAACGCGGCGGGGTTGGTCACCACATGGTCGGACGGCATGATCAGCATCAGCGCGTCGGGCTGATCCTGTTCCAGCAGCAGGGCCGCCATGGTCGCCGCCGGCGCCGTATTGCGGCCGATGGGCTCGATGGCGATGGTGCGGGCTTCGACGCCGATTTCGCGCAATTGCTCGGCGACGATGAAGCGGTGCTGGTCGTTACAGATGACGATGGGGGCGCTGGAAACGCGCTGTGCGGTTTCTTGCAGCAAGGTGTGGTCGGAATTGAATCGATGCAGCTGCTTGGGAAAGGCCTCGCGCGACAGGGGCCAAAGACGGGTGCCCGATCCGCCGGAAAGAATGACGGGAACAATCTCAGCCACGGCCAGCCTCCGACGCGCTATTGGCAACATACCACTCATAGGCCGCCGCCATGCCCTGGGCGAACTCGGTCTTGGCGGTCCATCCCAACGCCGTCAGGCGCGAGACATCCATCACTTTGCGCGGCGAACCGTCGGGCTTGCTTGTATCGAATGTGAAATGACCGGTCCAGCCAGCGGTTTCGGCGATCTTGGTCGCCAACTCAAGGATGGTTATTTCCTTGCCGTTGCCGATGTTCAGGGGCAGTTCGTCGGAATAATGCTTCATGGCGAAGACGCAGGCATCGGCAAGGTCTTCCGAGAACAGGAATTCCCGCTTGGGCGTTCCGGTTCCCCACAGCACTACTTCGGTGTCGCCTGCCAGCTTGGCGGCGTGAATCTTCATGATCAGGGCGGCGACCACGTGACCCTGGGTCAAATCGTAGCGGTCGCCCAGGCCGAACAGATTGGTGGGCATCAGGGAAATGAAATCGCAGCCATACTGGCGGCGATACGCCTGACACATCTTGATGCCGCTGATCTTGGCGATGGCGTACCATTCGTTGGTGGGTTCCAACGGGCCGGTCAGCAGCGCCTCTTCCCGCATGGGCTGTTCTGCCGCGCGCGGATAGATGCATGACGATCCCAGGAACAACAGCTTGCCCACGCCAGTCCGCCACGCGGAATGGATGATGTTGGTTTCGATGACCAGATTGTCGTACAGGAATTCCGCCGGCCGGGTGTTGTTGGCATGAATGCCGCCCACCGTGGCGGCGGCCAGGACCACCGCGTCGGGTCGGTTTTCCGCCATCCAGCCTTCGACTGCCGCTTGGCTGCGCAAATCCATGCGGCTGCGGTCAGCCGTCAGGATGTGGCAGTCTTCCCGCTGCAGCCGCCGGACGATGGCGGAACCCGCCATGCCCCGGTGGCCCGCCACCCATACCTTCTTGCCGGCTAGAGAGTACTCACTCGGCAAGGCCATGGCGGCGCTCCTCTCGCTGCACCAGGGACAGGTCGGCCTCCACCATCTCACGGACCAGCTGGTCGAACGGCGTGGTGTGGGTCCAGCCCAGCTTTTCTTTGGCCTTGGCCGGGTCGCCGATCAGCAGTTCCACCTCGGTGGGGCGGAAATAGCGCGGGTCGATCTCGACCAGAACGCGGCCCGTTGCCACGTCCACGCCCTTCTCGTCCACGCCCTCGCCTTCCCAGCGCAGGGTGACGCCGGTCACGGCAAAGGCCTTTTCGACGAATTCGCGCACGGAATGGGTCTCGCCGGTGGCCAGCACGTAATCGTCGCCCTGGTCCTGCTGCAGAATGCGCCACATGCCTTCCACATAATCGCGGGCATGGCCCCAATCGCGCTTGGCGGTGATGTTGCCGATATGCAGCTTCTGCTGCAGGCCATGATGGATGGCGGCGACCGCGCGGGTGACCTTGCGGGTCACGAAGGTCTCGCCGCGAATCGGGCTTTCATGGTTGAACAGGATGCCGTTCGAAGCATGGATGCCATAGGCCTCGCGGTAATTCACCGTGATCCAGTAGGCGTACATCTTCGCCGCCGCATAGGGGCTGCGGGGATAGAACGGGGTGGTTTCCCGCTGGGGAATTTCCTGGACCTTGCCGAACAGTTCCGACGTCGAGGCCTGATAGAAACGGATCTTGTCCTCTTTCTTCAGGATACGAATGGCTTCCAGCAGGCGCAGCGTGCCCAGACCGTCCGCATTGGCGGTGTATTCCGGGGTCTCGAAGCTGACCTGAACGTGCGACTGCGCCGCCAGATTATAGATTTCGTCTGGTTGGGTTTCCTGGACCAGACGGATCAGATTGGTGGCGTCGGTCATGTCGCCGTAATGCAGGAAGAAACGCACATCGCGCTCATGTGGGTCATGATAAAGGTGATCGATGCGGGCGGTATTGAACGACGACGACCGCCGTTTCACACCATGAACAATGTATCCCTTCTGCAGCAACAGCTCTGCAAGGAAGGCCCCGTCCTGGCCCGTGACACCGGTGATAAGCGCGACTTTCTGCGACATGGAGGCGGTTCTTCGTCTGGTCCAAAAGGTCGCCCACACTATCCGCAGCGTGCCACAGAGGCAAGTACGCAACGGGACCCCGGGCTGTTCCAATGCCTGTTCGTTTCGTGTATATGACGGCCATGATCGCGACTATTGAATTCATCGCACTTTGTGCCGCCAGTTTCTTTCTTACCCGCGCTGTCCGGCGCGAGTTATTGCGGCGCGATCTGCTTGATGTGCCCAATCACCGCTCAAGTCATACCGTGCCGGTTCCTCGCGGCGGCGGCCTTGCCGTAATCGCGGTGCTGCTGCCGGCCTGGGCCGTCATCAGCCTGTTGTTCCCGGTTCCTGGGCATGCCCTGGCCATTGTCGCTGGCGCGGTGGCGGTGGCGGTCTTGTCGTTGATGGACGATCTTAAGGGATTGGGCGCCGGCAGGCGTTTGCTGATCCAGGCGGTGGCGGTGGGCGCCGGCTTGTTCGCCTTGCCCGAGGGCAGCCTGACCAACGGCTGGCTCCCCCTCGTCGTCGAGCGCATTCTGGTATTTTTCGCCTGGCTGTGGTTCGTCAATCTGTACAATTTCATGGACGGGATCGACGGCATTACCGGCACCCAGACCATTTTCCTGTGTCTGGGCCTGGGCGTGTTCGCAGCCGTCGCCGATCAGCAGGGCACCGTGCTGCTCAGTGTGGCCGTGGCCGCGTCGGTTGCCGGTTTCCTTGTCTTGAACTGGCATCCGGCCAAGATTTTCCTGGGCGACGTGGGCAGTGTGACCCTGGGCTACCTGCTCGGCTGGCTTTTGCTGTCGTTGGCCATTGGCGGCGATTGGGCCGCTGCCCTGATCATCCCCGCTTATTATCTGGCCGATGCGACCATCACCCTGGCGTCTCGGGCCTTGCGGGGCGAGAAGCTGGCTCAGGCCCATCGCGAGCATTTCTATCAGAAGGCCGCCAAGGGCATCGGCAGCCATGCCAAGGTGGTGGGCGTGATCGCGGTCGGCAATGCGGCGTTTCTGGCCATTGCCGTGGGGCTGACGCAGCGTCCGGTGTCGGCCCTGATCCTGGCGGCTGCCGCTTTGAGCGCGACGTTGGCGGTGTTGGTGTGGATGGCGCGGCGGGCTTGATTCCGGCTGTCCCGTCGGGCTAGGGCCGGCAGTTACTCCCCCGCTTTTCATCCCGAACGAATGTGAGGGATCCCCGCCTGGCACAACGGTTGGTGGTCCGCAATTGGCCGATGTCGTGCCAGGATGAGATTCTTCGCATGCGCTCGGAATGACAGGTCCCAATTGCGGTCACGGCCCTAATCAGCAGACTTCGCTGGCGGCCCGTGCGGCTTCCGGCTGGGCCAATTGGAACTCTGGCACTTCGGATTGCAGGATGGACCGCGCAGCGGCAAGGTCGGCGCGGCGGCAACAGGCTTCCAGCTCCACCAATTGCTGACGCAAAGCGGCGATGTCGGCCATGCGCGGCGAGGCCAGCAGGATGCCCTTGGCGGCGGTGGGCTCGGGCGGCTCGGCGCTGTGGAAAATCTCTTCGAACAGCTTTTCGCCGGGGCGCAGGCCGACGATGTCGATCTTCACGTCCTTGCCCGGGCGCAGTCCGGCCAAGCGGATCATCTGTTCGGCAAGGTCCATGATGCGGACCGGCTCGCCCATATCCAGCACGTAGATTTTGCCCTCGTCCTGGCTTTTGGTGCCCAGGGCCGTGGCCTGCAGGACTAGCTCCACCGCTTCATGGATGGTCATGAAATAGCGGGTGACGTCCTGGTGGGTCACGGTAATGGGCCCACCTTCCTTCAGCTGGCGCTGGAACAGCGGCACCACCGACCCGGTGGAGCCCAACACGTTGCCGAAGCGCACGGTCAGGAAGCGGGTGCCCAGCTTCGCCATATCCAGGGCCTGGCAATAACATTCGGCCAGCCGCTTGGTGGCGCCCATCACATTGGTGGGGTTCACCGCCTTGTCGGTGGAAATCTGCACCATGGCGGTGACGCCGTGGGCAAGGCAGGATTCGGCCACGTTGCGGCTGCCGATCACGTTGGTCAGGATACCCTCGACCGGGTTTTCCTCCACCAGCGGGACGTGCTTCAGGGCGGCGGCATGGAACACCAGATGGGGCCGCGCGTCGCCCAGGATCTGGTCGATGCGGCCGCGGTCGCGCACGTCGCCGATATAGGATTTCAAATCCAGCTCGGGCCACGTCTTGCGGGCTTCCATGTCGATGTTGTACAGGGCGAATTCGCAGGCATCGACGATGGTCAGCCGTTCCGGCCCCAACTCGGCCACCTGACGCACCAGTTCCGAACCGATGGAACCGCCGGCGCCGGTGATGACCACTTTGTGCCCGGTGATCAGGGCCTGCATGCCCTCGCGGTCCAGCGCTGCCTGCGGACGCCCCAGCAAATCCTCGACGGCGATGGGACGGACGGCCAGTTCGTCGGTCACGCCGTCGTGCAGGTCGGTGATGCGGGGCAGGCGGGCAAGCCCGATATTCACCTGTGCGGCGGCGTTAAGCAGGTGGCGGACGATGGTGCCGTCGATGATGGTCTTGGTCAGAATGATCTTCTGCGGCCGGCGCCCGGCCTGGGCCAATTGCTCGACGGCGGTGGCGAAATCGCCGATTTGACCCAGCACATCCACACCGTGGATGTTGCGGCCCACCCGCTGCGCGCTGTCGCTGAGAATGCCGACCACATTGTACGGGGCATGGGCCGAGCGGCGCATGGCGCGGATGAACATCTCGGCGTCGTCGCCGGCACCGATCAGCAGCACCGGCACGCGGCCCTTCACGTCGCCGCCCCGGCGGATGGCGCGGGCGTCCTTGAGTCGGCGGTACAGGAAGCGCGGCCCACCCAGCAAGGCCAGCAAGACCAGCCAATTGATGATGGTGACCGAACGCGGCAGGGATTCCAGGCGGGTCAGCAGGAACATCAGCGGCAGATAGACCAGAATGATCAGCGTGGCCGCCTTGGTCAGCGCCAGCAAATCGTTCAGCGATGCGTAATGCCAGATGCCACCGTAAAGCTTGAGGGCGCGGAAAATGATGGCGGCGACAGCCACGAACAGCACCATGCCGACCACGAAGTTCTCACCCAGGCCCCAGACCTCATCGCCCAGACGCAGATACATGGCCACGAAATACGAAAGGGCAGCCATGACGATGTCGTGGAGGAAAGCCAGGGTAGCGTGGGTCGGGCGCAATCGCATGGAGGGTAAACCACTGAAAAGAGGTGCCGAGCGCGAGCTATGCATAGAACATTTGGTCGTTTCTGTCAGCCCCATGCCGGGGCCAGCCGGGGCGCAGAAGAGCTAAGGCCTTGCCCGATACAATTCGAGATGTGCCGCCACCACGCCATCAAGCGAGAATTCCGTCTCGGCAAGTCGGCGGGCCTCGGCGCCCAGGCTGTGGCGAAGGGCCGGGTCGGTGACCAGCCGCTCAAGGGCATCCGCCAGACTGTCCGGGTTTTGCGCCGGCACCAGCAGGCCATTCACCCCGTGGCGAACCAGCTCACGGCATCCCGGCACGTCGGTGGCGATCAGGGGCCGTCCGCAGGCCGCAGCTTCCAGCAGGGCCTTGGGCAGGCCCTCGCGATAGGACGGCAGCAGGCCGATATGGGCGTCCCGCCACACCGCCCGGATGTCGTCCTGATGACCCAGGCAACGCACCACGCCTTCGCGCTGCCAAGCGTCCAGTTGCTGTTGCGTGATGGAGCGGGGATTGGCCGGGTCGGGCTTGCCCACCAGCGCGATCTCCACGGCGATGCCGCGCCGCTTCAGGATACGGGCGGCGTCCACCGCCTCGCATACGCCCTTGTCCCACAGCATGCGGGCGACCAGCGCGGCGCGGACCACGCCGTCCGGTTCGGGCATGGGCTGGAACGCGGTGGTGTCGATGCCGGAACCACGAATCAACTGAATGCGGTCGGGCGCAATCAGCCCCGAGCCTGCGAACATGCCCTGGTCGTCATGGTTTTGGACGATCAGCCGGTTGTTCTTGCCGCCAAGCAGCAGGCGGAACAGGCCCCATAGCAGCGGGCGCAGCAGACGCGCCTTCCACGATGTGGCGGTGAAGACGAAGCCCAGGCCGGCCAGGGCGTTGATGACGTTGCCGACGCCCGCAAGCCGGGCGGCGAGCGAGCCATACAACACGGGCTTGATGGCGACGTGGTGAACCACGTCCGGTCTGACCTTGCGGTAGATGCGGATCACCTGGGCCAACACCGCCAAATCCTTGAGGGGATTAACGCCGCCCCGATCCATGGTGATGGGCAGCAGGGTGAAGCCCTCGGCCCGGATCGCCTCGCCCAAATCATTGACCCGGGTGGCCACGAAGACGTCGAAACCGGCGGCGCGGGCGGCGCGGGCCAAAGCGATGCGGTGGGACAGGAAGTACCAGTCCTCGCTGACCAGGAACAGCAGCCGAGGGCGCGCGGTCATGGATTCGGGCGGCTTTCCATGGCGGCGGCGATGGCGAACAGGGCGACGAAGGTCAGCCCCCACCACGGCGCCCAGATGGAGAAGTTGAACAGGGCCGAGCTCCAGAACGCAACGGTCAGGGCGACAACGGCCAGCGCGCCGACGCGGCGACCATTGATGAAGCGGCGGCCATAGCGCAGCACGATGATCGCCAACACCGCCAACCATGGAAGGGTGCCGATCAAGCCGCTTTCGCTGGCCACTTCCAGCAGCCAGTTATGGGGATGGGACGGCACGAATTCCGCATTGATGCCGGGAACGTGGTCGCCGGCACCGGGGACCTGGCTGATCATGTTCAGGCCATATCCGACCCACGGGCTTTCCAGGAATTTGTGAAAGACAAAGTCCCAGATGGCTTGGCGGTGGAAGTCGATGACCTGCAGCGAGAACCACGGCTGATAGCCGTCACTGACATAGGTGAAATCGCGGAAAATCATGCGATAGCCGATGGCCGCCGCCGGGACAATCAGCAAGCCGCCCATCACTAGGATCAATCGGGGACTTTTCCACCACAGCAGGACGGTGACGGCGCCCACGGCCAGCAACAGCCCGACAACCGCCGAGTCGCTGCGCAGGGCGAACAGCACGATAATCCCGTTGACGGTCAGGCCCAGCGCGATGGCCTTCATGCGCCCGCCCAGATAAAAGCCCACTGCCAGGATGATGGGAATTTGGCACATCAGCGACGAGGCATAGGGCTTGAGTTCCCGCACCGCGCCCATGGATAAGGCGGACTTGCCACGGACCCAGGCCAGAATTTCGGGCAGCACGGTCAGGCCCAAATCCACCACCACAAAGCTGACGCAGGCCGCCACCATCAGGCTTTTCAGCGTCAACTGAAGGCGCGCCGGGTCTGCGGTCAGGTGGGTCCAGAAAACGTAGCCGCCAGCCATGAACAGGGCCACGCGCAGATAGATGCCAAGCGATGTCAGCGGGTGGAGTGAGAGGGCGACCGACGGCAGCAGGCACAGCATCAGCACGGCAATGGCGCGCGCCACCGTGTCGCGGGACAAGGTGCGGAGATTGTCCCGCGCCATGCGCCAACTGTCGGCGAAGGCCAGCACCAGGGCGAAGGCCAGGACGGTTTGCATCATGCCTCGGCTGAACGCCATGGCCGGCACGCCCGCGCCCAGCAACACGCAGGCGGCCTGCCCGGCGGAAAACAGGGGGCGGCGCGTGGTTTGCGTGATCATGCGGGCACCCGCAAAGAATGGTAAAGCTCGGTATAACGTTGCACGCACGCCTCGATGCTGAGGTTGGTTTGGACCCATTGCCGCGCCGCCGCACCCAGCGAGCGGCGCAAATCGGGTTGACCGGCCAGATAATCCAGCGCCGCGCCCAAGGCGGCCACGTCTCCCGCCGGGTAGATCAGCCCGGTGCGGCCATGGGCGATGGCTTCGCCATTGCCGCCGGCATCGGACACGATCATGGGCAGACCCGCCGCCATGCCCTCAAGGATGCTGTTGGAAAAGCCCTCTTCGCGTGAGCACAGCAGGCCCATATCGCTGATACCCATCAGGGCGGGCACATCGCTGCGTTGACCCAGGAAGTGCACCTTGCCGTCCATCTGCGCCGCCTTGCAGCGTCGCGCTAGATCAGCCTTGGCGCCATCGTCGCGCCCGACACACAGCAGGGCCCAGTCCCCGTCCCGCCCGGACCAGTTGGCGAGCGCGTCCAGCAGATCGCTATGGCCCTTATAGGGGAGCAGGTTGGCGACGATGCAGAACACCAGGGTGTTCGGGCCGATGCCCAATTCCGCCCGCAACGCCGTGCGGTCCAGCGGTCGGGTAAACGGTTCGGAATCGATGCCGTTATAGATCAGCCGAATACGCTCCGTGGGTGCGTTTTCCTGGCGCAAATCCGTGGCGACCGCCTGGGAATTGGCTACCAGCAACGCCATGCGGCGGTGCAGGAAATATTCGATGCGGGTGGCGATGGGATGGGCGCGCTGATAGCGGTTCAGGCTGCGCCGGCTCATGATCATGCGGCGGCACCCGGCCATGAAGCCCGCCAAGCCTCCGGCCAGATAGGCCTCGGGCAGGAAGAAATGCACAAGGCGCTTGCGCTGGGTCAGCATAATCCACATCAGCATCAGGCCCGCCAAGGCCAGCCGAAGCCATGCCTTGGACATTGCCGGCGGCGACAGCACGGGCACACCGGCGGCGCGCATGTCGTCCTCCAGGTGGCCGCCCGGATGGATTACGAAGATTTGCGCGTCGATGCCCGATTGACGCAATCGGGGCAGCACCCGAAGGAGATGCCGTTCGGTCCCGCCCACGTCGAGGCGTGGCGCCACGACAAGCACGGGAACCGAATCGGGGTGCATGGGTCCTTCGGTCGCCATGTGTGGATCAGAAGGCCTTCAAGCGGCGGAAGGCCACGACCACCATCTTCAACAGCAGCCAGCCATGGCGGAAGCGCGAGATCTGGGTGGTGCCATAGGTGCGCGCCGCATAGCGGATCGGGATCTCGATCACCTTCAGATTAGCCTTGGAGGCACCGAAGATCAGATCGAAATCGCCAAAGGGATCGAAGTCGCCGAAATAGGCGCGGTCATTGGCGATGCGCTGGTAATGATGGCGCGACAGGCATTTGGTGCCGCACAGCGTATCGGTGAAGCGCTGGTTCAGCAGCCAGGTGAACAGCACCGAGAACGCCACATTGGCCAGATGGTTGAGGAAGCGCATGGCTTCCTCTTCCATGGGATAGACCAGACGCGAGCCGTTGATGAACTCGCCCTTGCCGCTGACCAGGGCCCGGTAGAATTTGGGCAAAGCCTCGGGCGGCATGGTCATGTCGGCGTCCAGGATCATCAGCAGATCGCCGCGCGCGGCGTTGAAGCCCTTGCGCACCGCGTCGCCCTTGCCCTTGCCGTCTTGGACCAGGGCCTTGATGTCGTATTCCGGATAGGCGGCGATGACGCGGTTGATTTCGTCCAGCGTGCCGTCCTGGCTGTGGCCTTCGACAAACAGGATCTCGATGTCGTCGCAGAAGCGCGGGATGCGCTTGACGATCTCTTCCACATTGCCGCGCTCGTTGCGGCACGGCACCAGCACGGTGACAGACGGGTTGTCCAGCGCACAGTCAAGGCTGGGCCGGGCGACCACATAGTTGCGCAGGCAGGCGCGGCGCAGCATCGGGATCGGCACCAGGAAGCGGTTGATCAGGCTGCCCAGGCCGAACAGCTTGGCCGGGATCAGCTGGCGCCATTCCCGCTTGATCACTTCGAAATCGGCCAGTTCCAGCAGGTTTTCGATCTCGCCGGTGGACAGCCAGTTCTGATCCACCTGCTTCATGCGCAACCCGGCCATTTCGGCGGTCTTCAGGATCGGTTCCCAGAAGCGCGAGTAGTACGAGATGATGATGCGGGTTTCGCGGGTGGCGATGCGGTGGATCAGCCGCAGGGTTTCCTCGCAATCGTCGAGGAAGCCGATGGTGTCCGACAGGATGATGAAGTCGAACTCGCCCTCGATGGATTCATAGGTGGCGGGGTTCGAGATGTCGCCCAGGATGAATTCGAATTCGGGCGCGCCCTCTTTCGCCAAATCCACCATGGCCGGCGAGAAATCCACGCCCACGCCGTGGGCAGGCTTCAGGGCACGCAGCAGCGCGCCGTCGCCGCAACCCAGTTCCAGAACACGCCTTCCCTCGGGGACGAGGAAACGCATGTACTTGTAGTCCTCCTCGTAAAAGCCCGACGCTTTCTCGCGCCAACTGGCGCGAACCGGAGCGATACGCTCGGCCCATTCAAGAATGCGGGCGGCGCGCTTGGTGGTGGTAGGGGAGGACAAATGAGCCATGGCAGTATCCAAACTTATGATGACCGATCTGGGGCGGAGGCCGCATTGCGGCTATCCATCCACGACTGAAAAACAAGAACCGCCCATAACTGGTGTTGCCAATTACGACGGCCGGACAAGTGTTCGTGCCAGGCTTGCCGGATGGGTCCGGGGGCGAACAAGCCGTCCTGGGCCAACCGTTCGGCAGACAGCAACTCTTCCGCCCACGGCCGCAACGGGCCACGCAGCCACGCGCCGATGGGCACGCCGAAACCCATTTTCGGCCGGTCGATCAAGGCCTGCGGCACATGCCGGTACAGGACCTGACGCAACGCCCATTTGCCTTGGCCGTCCCTCAACCGCAACGACGACGGCAGGCTCCAGGCTAATTCGAACACGCGATGATCAAGAAGCGGGATGCGTGCTTCCAGGCTGACATCCATGGTGGCCCGGTCCACCTTGGCCAGAATGTCGTCCGGCAGGTAAGCCATGGTATCCAGATACATCATCTCCGCCACCATGTCACTGTCGGCAACGCCGCTCCAGGCGGCGGGAACAGCGGGGGCGGCGCCCGGTACAAGGGCTTCGGGGTTCTGCCACAGCGAGGTCATGCGGCGATAGGCTTCCGCCGGCGAGGCGGCGCCCAGAATGGTCGCCAGCTTGTGGGCCTTGTCGCCGGCCTGCACGGGCCGCAGCTTTGCGGGCACCAGTCCGGCCACGGCATCGTAGGCGCCCACCGGAACGGCCTGGGCCATGGTGCAGGCAAGGCCGCGCAAACCGTTCGGGGTGGCGTGCATGATGCGGGCAAGCCGCTGCATCCACATATAGCGGTTATAGCCGCAAAACAGCTCGTCGCCGCCGTCGCCCGACAGGCTGACGGTCACGTGCCCACGGGCAAGGGCGGCCACTAAGCGGGTGGGAATCTGGGACGAATCGGCGAAGGGTTCGTCGTAGATTTCGGCCAGACGGGGGACGATGGAGCGGGAATTCTCGTCGGTGGCGTAAAGCTCGGTGTGGTCGGTGCCCAGATGGCGGGCCACCGCCACCGCATGGGGCGCCTCGTTATAGCCCTTCTCGTGGAAGCCGATGGAAAAGCTGCGCACCGGGCGGGTGGATTGCTTTTGCATCAGGGCGACCACCGCCGACGAATCGATGCCGCCCGACAGGAAGACGCCCACCGGCACATCGGCCACCATGCATTTGCCGACCGCGTCGGTCAGCAGGGCTTCCAGCTGGTCGATGGCTTCGGTGTCGCTGCCCTGGAACGGTTCGGCCCGTCCCCGGCGCACGGCGTCGGCTGCCGTCCAATAGGGGATGGGCTGGGGCAGGCTGCGCTCGGCCAATTGCTTGGGGCCAAGGGTGATGATGGTGCCCGGCAGCAGCTTGAAGATGCCGCGCCAGATGGAATGGGGCGCCGGCACATAGCCGTGGCGCAGGTACAGCGGCAGGATGTCGCGGTTGAGGTCCGCCGTGAAGGCGGGATGGGCCTCGAACGCGCGCAGTTCCGATCCGAACAGGAAGGTTCCGCTGTTCCAGCCATAATAAAGCGGCTTCTGGCCGAAGCGGTCGCGGCCCAGGGTCAAAACGCGGTCGTGGCGGTCCCACAGGGCCAGGGCGAACATGCCGTTGGCGCGCCGCAGGGTTTCCTCCAGGCCCCAGGCGCAAATGGCCTCCAGCAGCACTTCGGTGTCGGAATGGCCGCGCCAGTTGCGGCCCGGCAGATCGGCGCGCAATTCGGCGAAATTATAGATTTCGCCATTATAGGCGATCACATAGCGCCCATCCGCCGAGGCCATGGGCTGATGGCCTTCCGGCGACAAATCAAGGATGGACAGGCGGCGATGGGCCAGGGCAAGCCCGGCCTCGGCATCCACCCAGGCGCCCCGGTCATCCGGGCCGCGATGGGCCAGAGTATCGGCGCAGGCCAAAGCGGTGGCGTGCAGCTTGCCTTCGTCAGCGCCGCCAGGGACGACAAAGCCGATCAGCCCACACATGGGCGGCGTCCTTGCAGAAAGTCTTGATCATTGCCACCGGTGAACAGCATTTACCTTCACGCTCGCAATCGGCCCGGACAATTGTGGGCTTATAGCAGTTCTCTCCGCCCGGCGTAACACAGCACTGCCTAGGGCCTGAAGACCTCAAGGCTGCGCTCGGCCATGGCGGCGACGCTGAAATGGTCGATGATGCGCTGACGCCCGCGTTCACCTTCGGCCACGCGGTCACTTGGCGGCAGGGCCAGCACGGCGGCCATGGCGGCGGCAAGCTGCGCCGGTTCCGATGGCGGCACCAAGCGTGAGGGCTCGCCCACGATATCCGCGCAATCGCCTACATCCGTGGCGACGCAGGGCACGGCGCAGGCCATGGCCTCGGCCACCACGTTGGGGAAGCCCTCGCCGGTGGAGCACAGCACGTCCAAATCCAGCGCCGAATAAACCGCCGGCATATCGCTACGCGCCCCGGCCCACAGCACTTTGCCGTCAAGCCCGGACGACGCTGCCAAGCGGGTCAGTTCGGCTTGGTAGGCTGGCGGGCCGTCACCCACACAGACGAAATGGACATTGCCCTGCAGCAGGCCCGCCGCCTTCAGGAAGGTCGGGTGATCCTTCATGGGGTCCAGCCGCGCCACCAGACCGATCAGCACTGTGTCATGGGCAACGCCCCATTCGCGGCGCACCCGGTCGCGCCCGGCGGGATCGGGGTGGAAGATGGCGGTGTCGATGCCGTTGGGGATGACGGTCATGCGCTTGGCCGGATAGCCCGCCCCGGCATAATGGCGCAGACCGGCCTGGGAATTGACGATGATGGCGTCGGGCAGAGTGCTCAGCAGCCGCTCGATGCCATAGGACAGGCGGGACACCCGGTCGAAGCGGGACAGATCCATGACGCTGGAGCGGATGCCCCAAACCAAGCGGGGGCGGCCCGCCAGCCGCACCATGATGGCGGCCAGGATGTTGGGAACCGTCAGCACGCTGTGCACCACGTCGGGCCGGTCCTGGCGCAAGCGCCGCACCAGCGAGCGGCCAAAGCCCAGCACATCCCAGCGGTGGCGCTTGTCCAGCGACGACACCTGGACCCCGGCGGCTTCCAATGCGGGCCGCATGGCGCCGCCCGGATAGAAGGTCAGGACCGAAACCCAGTGCCCGCGCTGGCGCAAGGCTGCGGCCAGCACGACCAATTGCCGTTCGGCCCCACCCGCGTCCAGCGAGCGGGCAAGAATGGTGATGCGCACGCTTTCCTCCGTGTACGGGGACGTGGCACACTCCGGCCCGCCGCTTCAAAAATCGGACCCAGATGATGCCTGCCGTTCAGCAAACGAGAAACATTTTTCCACTGCATTGCGCGGGCATTTTCCTGTTGGGGATTTTGGCGGGGGCCGTCTGGGTCGCGTTTTATCAGCTGAACGGAATCCCGCTGCTGGACCCCGCCTTCGAGACCGGCAAATACACGGAGCCGGCTTATTACTTCCTGGGCCTGCTTCCCCACGACAACCCCGAACGGCTGCCGCTTTATCCGGCAATCATCTGGCTGACCTTCTCGCTGTTCGGCGTGGACAATTATCTGGCGCTGGCCTTGGTGCAATGCCTGTTCACCGGCGGCGCCACCTTGGGCATCGCCCTGGCCGCCCGCGCCATTCGCGTTGAATGGACGTGGCCGGCGGCACTGTTGGCCTGTGTGTGGCTTAACCTCAGTTACCGCACGGCGCTGCTGTTGCCCGATCTGACCTTCACCACCTTTGTCGCCGGTGCGTTGGCCGCCATGCTGTGGGCGGTGCGCAGCGAAAGGCCGGTACGGTTCCTGGCGACGGCGGTCGTAATGCTGGATTGTGCCTTGCTGACCCGGCCTGCGGTTCTCGGTCTGCCGATCCTGATGCTGCCGCTGTTGATTTGGGCGTTGCGGGGGCGCCGCCACTGGTCGTGGGTGAAGATCGCGCTCACCGTCGCTTGCCTTGGCACCGCGCTGGGTGTGGCATCCCTGCCCCAATTCCTGCGCTCCCACGCCCATACCGGCCAGTGGCTGTTCACCCTTCAGGCCGGCGACCACGCTTTGCATGTGCCGCCCTGTTTGGCGGTGCGCTGGGGCTGCGGCAATTCCAGTGATGCCGTCACCGCCGAGGGCCGCCGCCGCTGGCGCGAACGCATCGCCGCCTTGCCCGAAGGCGAACGGGATGATCTGGCCGCCAAAAACCGCCTGGGCAAACAGGTCGCGCTGGAAATGATCTTGGAACAGCCGCCCGCCACGGTGGTTTCGGCCATCATCGGCAGTTGGACCAAATTGATGCTGCACAATGTGGGCAGCGACATTCTCGACCGCCTGCACGTGCCCTTCCTGTTGCCGGGCCAATGGTTCTCGGGTGGGCTGGCCCAAAATCTTCCGGGCACCGTGGCCTGGACGATCATGGAACTGATGCTGCTGGGATCACGCGTTCTGCAGGTGGTGGGTGTGGTGGACGGATTGCGAAACCGCGAGCGGCGGGTGGAAACCCTGCTGTTGCTGGCGGTGGTCGCGGCCTTCCTGGCGATTTCCGTGGGCTTCGGCAATCACCGCTATCGCACCCCCATGGAACCGGCCCTGCTGGTCCTGACCCTCATGGGCTGGCAGGCCGTCAGCACGAAATGGCGTCGGCGATAATCGCGGCGAAACGCTCACGGAACGCCAGCCGCCCCTCGGCCGAGGCCACGGCGCGGCGGTAATCGGCCTGTCCCTGGCGGGCGATCTCCACATAGCGGGGGTAATCTGTCAGTGCGCGTTCCACCAGTTCGGGCAGGTCGGCGCAGCTCCAATGGTGGCACAGGATGGTCTCATTGCCGCGGAACAGATTGGGCCAGGTTTCCATATGGCTGCAATCGGGCTTGATCAGCAGGGCGCCCGACAGGAAGCATTCCCAGTCGCGGTAATTGATTTCGCCAAAGCCGAAGGGCGAAACGATGACCCGGCTGGATTCCATTTCCCGCAGATAGTCCCGCCGCGACAGCCGGTCGGTGGCGACCCGGTCGCCCAGCAGGCGGGTGGCCTCCAGGCGCTGCCACGCCACGGTGGCGCGGGAATACCGCGTGCTCATGCGGGCCGAAACCGCCACGGGCCGGTCCACGCCTGGGGCCACGAAGCGGCCCGGCGGCTTCAGTAAGCCGGGTAAGCGCAGCCGGCGGTACAGGCGCGAGCGATAGAGGCCCTGGAAGGAATAATCGGCGAAGCCCGAATTCCACGACACCCGGATACGCTCGGCCAAGGCGGGATCGGCGGGCGGCCAGGATGGGCCGGGGGCTTCGTCTGTGATGCCCTGCACCCCGTGGGCGTAATCGGTGTGCGCCCGCCCGCCATACAGGGATTGAGCATAAAGGGAGCGGTCCTTCAGCGCCTGATTCTTGTAATAGCCGCGCACCAGGGGCAACACGGCGGCATTGACCCAGCCGGTGCTGTCGGTGGTGTCGAAGAACAGGGTGGGGGTGCGCTCGGCCCAGGACGCCAGGGTGTCGAGTGCCTGGGTGGCACGGCCATCGCCCCAATGGTCGCGGAATACCTTGCTGTCCACGATCAGGGTATCGCACTGGGTCAACTCGGGACCGGGTGCGGCCAGGATGCGCAGATCGACGCCGTGCGCCTTAAGCGCACGGCGATTCAACACCAGTGGGAACAGCAGGGCCAGTCCGTTAGGCGACGCGAAGTCGTCGGACAAGACGTGGACGCGCCGCATGGACCAGTCCCGTCGATCAGATGAAGTTGAGATGTTGCGGAGGCGCGGCTTCCGGTTCGTTCAGGGTGATCAGACCCTTGCGGTGCGCATCCAACGTCTCGTTCACCTTGTGCTGCAGGCACAGCGATCCGCACATCTTCTGGGCGTTGAACTCGGGCGACGCCAGATAGTTCATCACTTCCCAATAGCGGTCGCTGGCCCAGATATCCTTGAAGCGGGTTTCGCAGATATTGCCGATGTGGAACTTCTTGTAGCGTTCGTTGAACAGCATGCCGCACGGCGCCACCAAGCCGGAACCGGACATCTGGATCATGAACGGGGCGCCATAGCAGCGCTGATAGGACCGCTGGTTCTTGGCCTCGATCTTGGACCATTTGACCACGACCTTGTAGTCGTCGTCGGACATGGCTTCCGCTTCACGCAGGGTGTCGTAAAGCTTCTGATAGCCGTCGTAATCCACGCCCAGATCGCCGTCTTCATTGTCCGAGCAATGCTTGATGACCAGATAATCGGGCCGCAATTCCTTGCCCAGGCGGGCCAGCGGCAGGATTTGGTCGGCATATTGCGGCATCAGCACCATCTGCAGGCCGATGGTGACCGGCAAATTGTTGCGCCGCTTGATCTCCACCATGTCGCGGATGTTCTGGCACACCCGGTCGAACCAGCTTTCCTTGACGCCCATGATCTCGGCGTAACGCTCACGCTCGCCCGCCGAGATGTTGACCCGCAGATAGGTCAGGTGGGGCAGGATTTCTTCCAGCTTGGCCCGGGTCAGGACGAAGCCGTTGGTGCCGGTGGCCATGGACAGGCCCAATTCGGACCCGCGCCGGATGGCGTCGACGAAGACCGGCGAGATGGAGCTTTCGCCGTCGGACACCAGACTGATGCCCTTGACGCCGATCTCGGCGCAGTCCTCAAGGAACTCGTAGATGATGCGCTGGTTGATGACCTTGCGGTCGTTCTCCTGCAGCATGGCGTAGCAATATTCGCAGCCGAAATTGCAGGCACGGGTCAGTGCCATGTCGATGGTGATGGGGGCGACGCGCTCGCCACGTTCCCAGGCTTGAACCCGGTCCATGTGCCACGCGATCTTGGTGCCGTCCAGAATCAACTGGGTATGTTCAACCATGCCGGTCACGGCTTTTCAGCTCCCTGTTCGCTCAGACGGCGAGTTTGATTGCTGTCTTTGAGTTCAGACAGGAACAGCTCTAACCGATCATCTACCCGCCGCTTGATGCAGCGCTCCAGGGCCACCAGCGCACGCGCCGCATCGGCCCCCAATTCGCCGCTTAGGGAAAGCACTACTCTGACGTGGTACTCGATGGCGCTGATGTCAATGAGCGCCAGCGGGAAACCGTCCGCCGCCAGGGCATCGGTCAGCATGCGCCGGCGCGTGTCTTCGTCCGCCGCCATCCATGCCGGGCCGGGGCCGGGGTCGAAATCGTTGTGGATTTCGGCAAAGCCGGTGACGCGGCGGTATTCGGCCAACAGGTCGCGCAGCAGGGCCGAACCCAAGGCGAAGGCCGGGTCGGCGGCTTCGGGGGTGACGATGCCGGCGACGGGACGGTGCGCGATATGGCCGCGCAGGGTGAATTCTACCCGGATCATGCCGTGATCGGCGGCTTCCAGCACCGGCAGGCCCATAACGGCCTGGGCCATGGCTTCGGCCAGACCACGGGCTGCCGGGCTGCGGGCGCCATGATGGGCAACGGCGCGGATGATGTGGGTTTGCGGTTCGATCCAGGCATCCAGCACCAAGCCGTCACGCTGGGCGGTGACCTTGATGGCATTGGCAGGCGGGCAGACCGGAGCGGGAACCGCCGCCGCCAAAGCCGCAATGGCCGCGCTGTAAAGCGGGGCCAAATCCTGCGGCTGGAGCAGGGGGCGGGCAATGGCTGCCGCTGCGACGGCAGTATCCGCGGCGCGCTTGGCCTCAGTCCGGTTCACCGCCACGACTGTGGCAGCAGGGGCGCGCAATTCGGTGACGCTCAGGATGGCGCCCTGGCCCTCACGGGTCAGCACAACCCGGCCGCGTCCCGCCGCAGCGGCTTCGAAACCGGCGAAATCAAGGCTGGCCAGGGACTCGGCGCCAAGGCGCAGGGACAGCGCCGGGCAGCCCACGGTGGCGGCGGCTTCCATCAGGTTCAGCAGGCTGCGGGCGACGTCTTCGTCGGGCACCCACATGTCCAAATAGTCGGTATGGAAGCCGAAGCTCCGCAGATTATCCACCAGCCCGGTATTGTAGCGGGCCACGAGGTCGTCGTAGTCGAGATGCGACGGCGTATCCTCAGTCAACAACGAACCCTTTCCACACAGTGGCGTCACGGGGGCCGCAGGCGGCCTCCCGTGTGCTGCCGCGATATTTAGATCTTGAGGCGCCCACGAATGCGGGAAACCAGCTCGTTGGTCAGGTCCTTCATGGAAATCCGGTGAAGCAGGCGGTCCTTGAGCGCCTCGATTTCCCCGCGATTGCTTTCCACCAGACCGCGCTTGCCCATCACCGTGGTGCCGTCGATGCAGTAGGAATACCGGCCGATGGCGGCATCGGTCAGTTCGTCGGCATAGGTGCCCTGGACCGGCAGGTTGAAGGGCGCGTCGGAACGCTTGCGCAGCAGCACTGCCAGATTCAGGTGGGCGCGGTTGAGGTCAAGCGCCTCAAGCAGGCGGCGCTCCCACGGGATGAAGTGAAGGCGGCCGCGGTCCACATTGACCCACATGCCCAGGATCTCGTAGTCGTTATGCCGGGCCAGCGCCTTGTACATGTTGGGTTGCACGTTCACGAAGCCGTGGTCCACGTAATTCTGGAACGGCATGTGATGGAACATCAGGCCGCCGGGCTTGGTCCAGTCGTGCACGGCCTTGAAGCCGTTGGCAACATTGACGGTGTGCTCGATGGTGCCCTGATTGGTGACGAAGTCGTAGGTGCCCTTCTCGTTGTCGGGCACCGTGTCGAAATTCAGGTCGAAGGCCTTGCTGCCGCCCTGGCCGTTGACGTCGACGCTGGTATAGGCAAAGCCCGCCCGCTCGAACACCTTGCGGGCCGGGGCGCTATGCCATGACAGCAGTTCTTCCTTGGTCGGCAGCGGCGCCTTCATCATGGCGAAGAAGTCGGCCATGCCTTCGGGATTGTCGTGGTCCTGGAGCGAGACCTCTTGCGATCCCAGTTCAAGGATGGTGCGGACGTTCGCCAATTCGCCACGGCGGGCGATCTCGGTGAACAGCGCGAACGAACTGACATGGTATCCCACGGCGACCCCTTACGATTTGCAGGCTGGCGGCGCAGCCCAGGAATTAGAATGGCCCGACGAGATCAGGCGTAAAAGCCGTTGATGGCATCGGCCACGGTATCGATGTCGGCATCGGTCAGGAACTGATTGATCGGCAGCGACAAGATGCGGCTGGCCTGCGCCTCGGTCACCGGGAACGAACCGGCTCCGTGGCCCAAAGAGTGGGCGGCGGGCTGCAGGTGGATGGGAATCGGATAGTGGATGGCGGTACCGATGCCCTTGGCGGTCAAATAGGCCTGCAATTCGTCGCGGCGGTCCACTTGCACCACGAAGGTGTGGAAGGCGTTGAACTGCCCCGGCTCGGTGGGCGGCACGAAGACGAAGGCCGGGTTCAGGCGTTCGGTATAACGCGCGGCATTGTGCCGACGTTTGGCGACCACGTCGTCCAGCCCGGTCAGACGATGCAGCAGCACCGCCGCCTGCACGTTGTCCAAACGCGATACCACGCCCCATTCGACCACGGTGTTGCGGTCCATCAGGCCGTTATTGCGCAAGCGCCGCAGCCGAGCCGCCAGGGCGTCGTCATTGGTGCCGACAAAACCGGCGTCGCCCATGGCGTTGAGGTTCTTCAGCGGATGGGCCGAGAAACAGCCCACCGTGCCGATGGCGCCGGCGGAACGGCCGTTCAGGCGCGCGCCCATGGCTTGGGCGGCATCTTCGATCACCGCCAGACCATGACGGCCGGCAATCTCCATGATGGCATCCATGGCGGCGATGCGGCCGGTCAGATGCACCGGCATGATGGCCTTGGTGCGCGGCGTGATGGCGCGCTCGATGGCAGCCGGGTCCATATTCTGGTCGGGCAGCACGTCGGCGAACACCGGCGTGGCCCCGGCGAAGATGATGGCGGCGGTCGAGGCGACGAAGGAATTGGGCGGCGTGATGACCTCATCGCCCGGACCGATGTCCAGCGCCCGCAAGCTCAGGATCAGCGCATCGGTTCCCGAGGCGACGCCGATGATGTGGGCGACGCCGCAATAGGTTTCCGCCGCCTGCTCGAATTGCTCGACCAGCGGCCCGCCCACCCATTGACCGCTGGCCAGCGCCGCCTCGACGGCGGGCGCCAGCACATGGCGTTCTTCGGCCCATTGGGTGGCCAGATTAACGTAGGGAACCGATCGCATGGGCTTAGCCTTGCCGGTAGAATTCAGTGACCGTCTGGATCACCCAATCCATCTCGGCCTTGCCCAGATGCTGGTCACACGGGAAGGTGATGATCTCGGTGGTGTGGCGGTCGGTCACCGGGAAATCGCCCGGCTTGTAGCCCAGGAACTTCAGGCCGTCCTGCTGGTACAGCGGGACCGGGTAATGGACCTTGGCCTCGATATCGCGCTCGACGCAATAGCGCAGCAGCTCGTCGCGCTTCTCGGCGAAGATCACGTACAGATGATAGACGATCTGCATGTCGGGCCGGCGCGGCGGGATACGGATGCCGGGAATCTTGCCCAGATGCTCGTCGTAATAGGCGGCATTGGCGATGCGCTGGGCGGCAATGCTTTCCGTCTGCGGAATCAGCCAATTGCCCACCACGGCCTGAATGGTGTCCAGGCGCGAATTATAGCCCAGCACTTCGATTTCATCGCGGTTGCGCATGCCGTGATTGCGCAGCAGACGCAGCTGGTGGTCCAGCTTGTCGTCGTCGGTGACGATGACGCCGCCATCGGACCAGACGTTCAGATTCTTCAGGGGATGCAGCGAGAACGCGCCCGCATTGCCCCAGGTGCCGGCATTGCGGCCGTTCTGAGCGCCCAGAATGGACTGGCAAGCATCTTCCACGATGGGCAGGCCGTGCTTGTCGGCGATGGGCTTCAACTTGACCATGTCGGTCATGTAGCCGGTGAAGTGCACCGGCACGATGGCCTTGGTCTTGGGCGTGATGGCCGCCTCGACCTGATCCACGTTCATGCAGAAGGTGTCGTCGCAATCCACGAAGACCGGACGGGCGCCGATTTCGTTGATGGCACCCACGGTGGCGATGAAGGTGTTGGCGGCGGTGATGACCTCGTCGCCATGACCGATGCCCAGCGCCTTCAACGACAGCTTGATGGCGTCGGTGCCCGAGCCCACGCCGATGGCGTGCTTGGTGCCGATCAGCTTGGCGAACCGGTTTTCGAACTCGGTCAAAGGCTTGCCCAGGGTGAAGTCCCCGGTCGGCACAAAGGCTTTCAGTTCAGCCCACAGGTCGTCGGCATTGGCGAATTGTTGCGGCAGATAAGAGTAGCGGACCTTCATGGGACGAACCTCGAGCCTTTAGAACGGGCCTTGGAAAGAGGGATGGGGAACGTCGAAGGGCAGCGCCTCGCGTTCCTCGGCCAAACGGTTGTGGATGGCGGTGATGCGCGCCTGATCCAGCCCCGCCAACTCCGCCAGCGCCTGGGCGATGTCGGGCGAGCGCGGATAGAACGCGGCGGCCAGCGAGCGCGAGCTGGGCGTGGGATGCTCGGGCAGGCCGATGCGCCGGGGCGCCGCCTTCATGGTCAGGCAGCAGCGTTCCATCACGCGGGCGACGATTTCGGCGCCCACGCCATAGGTGGCGAAGCCGGTATCCACGGTCAGCAGACGGCCCGTGCGCTTCACCGACTCGACGATGGGGTCCACGTTCAGCGGGCGCACCACGCGCAGATCGAAATGCTCGACCGCCACGCCTTCGGCGGCCAAAGCCTCGACCGCGCGGATGGTTTCCAGGGTCATGTACGAATTGCTGACCACGGTGACGGCGTCACCCTGGGTCAGGCGGGCCGGACCGTCCAGGGGCAGCGCGGCCCAGCCTTCCGGCACATGGCCCTTCACGTAATGCATCCAGCGATGTTCGATGAACACCACCGGGCTGTCGTCGGTGATGGCCGACAGCAGCAAGCCCTTGGCATCATGGGCCGAGGCGGGCATGACCACCTTCAGGCCGGGGATGTGGGCGAACAGGGTTTCCAGGCTTTGCGAATGGGCGGGACCCTGGCCCCAGCCGCGTCCGACGATCAGGCGCACCACGATGGGCGCCTTATGGGCACCGTTGGACACGTAATGCATCTTGGCGGCGTTGTTGACCAATTGCTCCATGGTCAACAGGGCGAACTCGACGCGCTGGTGCACGATGATGGGGCGCAGGCCGTTCATGGCGGCGCCGATGGCCATGCCGGTAAAGCCGTTCTCGGCGATGGACATTTCCATGACCCGCGCCGGGCCATACTTTTCCATCAACTGGTCGGTGGTGCCGAAGATGGTCTTGGGGTCGGCGATGCCCTCACCCATGATGATGACAGCCGGATCGGCGGCCATGGCCAAATCGGTGGCCTCACGGATGGCTTGGGCCGCGCTGATGACTCGCTGCTCAGGCATAGACACGGTCCGCCACGGTTTTGGGGTCGGGGAAGGGCGAGGCCTTGGCGAAGGCGAAAGCCTCGGCCATTTCGGCTTCGATCTCGGCATTGATGGCAGCCTTGCCGGCCTCGGTCAGCACGCCGTCGGCAACCAGCTTGGCGCCGAAGGTGTCCACCGGGCAGCGCGCCCGCCATGCGTCGACCTCGGCCATGGGACGATAGCCCAAATCGTTGTCGTAATTGGGTCCGCAATGCTCACGCCAGCGATAGGTGTCGGCGACGATCAGGGTCGGTCCACCGCCGCTGCGGGCACGGGCCACCGCCTGGGCGGTGACGGCCTGGACCGCTTCCACGTCGTTGCCATCCACCGATGCCGACGGCATGGCGTAAGCCTTCGCCATGTCGGTCAGCGGGCGCACCGGCTGGCGGTCGGCCAAGCCAATATAACAGGAGTACGAATTGTTCTCGATGAAGAACACCACCGGCACCTTGTGCACGGCGGCCAGGTTCATGCTCTCGTGGAACACGCCTTCCTCGGTGGCGCCGTCGCCTAAGTAGACGATGCACACCCGGTCCTGGCCGAAATGGCGATAGGCCAAGGCGGCGCCCACGCCCAACGGCACGAAGCTGGCGACGATGGGCACGCTGGCCAGCATGCCGACGGAATCGTCGAACAGATGCATGGAGCCGCCGCGGCCGCCGCAACAGCCATCCACGCGGCCATAAATCTCGGCCAGCATGGCTTTCAGATTGCCGCCCTTGGCCATGTAATGGCCGTGGCCGCGATGGCTGCTGATGATCTGGTCGTCGTTGCGCAACGCCGCGCACGACCCCACGGCGGTCGCTTCCTGGCCGATGGACAAGTGGACCGGACAGCGCATTTCCTGCTCGGAATAGCGCTTGGCGATTTCTTCTTCCACCAGACGGATGCGCTGCATGGACCGGTAAAGGTCCAGGCGCACGGCGTCTTTCTGGGCAGCCAACGCGGCTTCCGTCATGCCAGTTTCACCTGCTGCATGCGCTTGATGTTGTAATACATGGGGTTGTTCATGGGGTCTTGGAACTTGCCGGCGTCGAAGGCGGCCTTCAGATCGCGCACCGCGTCCTCGATGGTGTGCTTGGGCGTGAAGCCCAGCTCGCGGGTGATTTTGGCCGACGACACCTGATAGGACCGCAGATCGTTGGTCTCTTCCACGTCGATGGCCACGTCGCCCACCACCGAGCGGGTCATCTCGGCCAATTGCATGAGCGAGTGGTTCTCGTAGCCGGCATTGTAGATCTTGCCGTCGATTTGCTCGCCGGGCAGCTGCAGGCACAGCAGGTACAGATCGGTCATGTCGCCGATGTGGATGTTGGGGCGCAGCTGGCTGCCGCCGAACACCTTCATGCGGCCATTGTTGACGGCGTGGTTGGTCAGGATGTTGACGATCACGTCCAGGCGCTGGCGCGGGCCATAGCCGCACACGGTGGCCGGGCGGATGGTCAGGGTGTGGAAGCCGGGCTCGCGCTCTTCCTCAAGCACTTCTTCGCACATCATCTTGAACTTGGAATAATCGGTCAGCGGGTCCAGGGGCAGGTCCTCGGTGACCTGGGGGTCGCTCTTGATGCCGTAGACCGACGACGACGACGCATAGATGAAGCGGGTGGCGCCCACCTTCTTCGCCGCTTTGACCAGCGGGCGGAAGGCGTCGAAATTGATGGACTTGCCAAGATCGGGGTTCAGCTCGAACGACGGGTCGTTGGAGATGCAGGCAAGGTGGATGACGGCGTTGCAGCCCTCCATGGCCTTGGCCACCACCGCCGGATCGCGCATGTCGCCCTTGACCTCGATAAGGTTGGGGTTGCTGCGATACTCGGCGAACAAATCCTCGCCATACAGATAGAGGTCGAGAACGGTGACGCGATGGCCTTCAGCCAGCAGCTTGGGAATCAGCACCGAGCCGACATAGCCGGCGCCACCGGTCACCAAAACGTTCCACAACTTCTTGGTCATGCGGTCCTACCGTTCCTTATGTGCGGGCAGCCAGCCCAGCTTGAGATCGACGATGGCGTGCAGCAGGGTCTGATGGCCCAGCTCCACGAAACCATACTCGCCCGAAGGCAGATAAAGATTAAGTTCGCCGGCGCTGCGCAGCGGATTGTCGGCGGTAAAGCCCGACAGGGTCAGCGCCCGGATGCCGTTTGCCCGCGCGAATGTCACGGCGTTCAGGATATTGGCCGAGCGGCCCGAACTGGAGATGGCGACCAGCAGATCGCCGGCGCGGCCATGGAACTCGATCTGCTTGGCGAAGACGTGCTCGAAGCCGTAATCGTTGCCCAGGCAGGTCAGCGCGGCGCCGTCGTTGAAGGCCATGGCCCGTAACCCGCCATTCTTGCAATAGTCGATGGCCGAATGACTGGCGATGCCGGCTGAGCCGCCATTGCCGATGATTATCAGCTTATTGCCGCGCTCATGGGTTTCCACCGCCCAGGCGATGGCCGTGGCGATCGCCTGATCCAGCGCCAGGGGCGTACCGCCGCCATCCGACGCTTCGGCACGGGCGGTGACCTCCGCCAAGGTGCGCAGGTATGAAGCGAGGACGGTCACGGCACTCCTATTTCAGCAGGGTGTTCAGGAACTTCATCAGCGGAATCTTCTCGACCGAGCGGCGATGGCCGACGATGCCCACCTTGATGGCGCCGGCAGCGTTGCCGATGAAGGTCAGTTGATCCATGCGGCCACCGGCGGCGGCCAGCGGTGCCGTCACCGCGAAGAATGCATCTCCCGCACCCACGGTGTCCACCACCTGCTTGGTGAAAGCCGGGGCGTGGACCAGACCCTTGTCGCGCTCATAGCCCACACAGCCGTTCTTGCCGTGGGTCACGATCATGCGCGGGCAGTCGATGCGGTCGGGCAGCAATTGGCTGGCGACGTCCTCGATTTCGCTGCTGCGGTCCGATACGGCCAGCCGCGCCTCGGGGGCGTCGATGCAGATGAAATCCGCCCGAGGATATTTGGTGATCAGGTTGAAGCCCATATTGGCGCTGTTGGACTGGGCGTTCACCGCCAGGAAGCGCGAATGCTCCTGCAAGGTGGCGACCATGGAGGGCGACAGCAGGCCGTGGCCGAAATCGGTGACGATCACCACGTCGAACTCGTCGGCGCGGTCGGCGATGATGCGGTCGATGTCGCTTTCCAGCGCCGCCGAGGTGGGCGTGTCGTCCATGTAATACACTTCGAAGAGCTTGCGCAGATAACTCTTGTCGATGTAGCGCGCCTTGCGGGTGGTGGGCGCGCCGGGACGGTGGAAGGCGTGCAGCTTGACGTTGGGCTTCAGCGACGACCGGATCAGGCCTTCGTATTCGCAGCCTTCGCCGATGGTGGTGACGATCTCGACCTCGCGGCAGAAATCCGCCACGTGGTTGGCGGCGGCGAACACACCGCCGGCGAACACTTCACGGTCGCCGAACAGGGTGGCGATCATGTGTTCCTTGGGCGACTTGCCCATGGCCGAGACGTAATTGTAATCGTCGATGATGGCGTCGCCGATCATCAGGATGCGGTAGTCCTTGATGCGGTCCAGCAGCTCGGACAGCTCGCCCAGCACATCTTTCTCGCGCTGGGATTCCAGGAACTCATCCAGGGTCGGGTCGAACACCGACAAATGCCGGTTGATCAGATGCGACGAGGAATATTGCACTTCGTCGGTGAAGCACAGGGTGCCGCCATGGGATTCCACGGCGGTGCGCTCGGTGACGATGCCGCCGGTGATGTCGTCCTTGGCGTCGCGGTAATCCTGGCCCTTGGCATAGACCGTGGGCTTGACCGCGTGGATGGACGGCAGGGCGGTCGCGTCGTGAACGATGCCCACATAATCGACGAATTCCAGCGCGCCCAGCATCTCGGCGCGCATGTGCTCGGAAAACACCGGGCGGCCGGGGCCCTTGTTCACGAAGGCATCGGCGGTGATGGTGACGATCAGCACGCTGCCGTTGCGCTTGGCTTGGCGCAGGTGACGCAGATGACCGATATGCAGCAGGTCGAAGGTGCCGTGGGCCAGGACCACGGTCTCGCCGGCGGCGCGCAGCTTCTGCGCCACGCGGCCAAGGTCATCCATGGATTTCAGCTTGGACAGCGGCGACTCGGTGGAGGTCGTGACAGTCACCTTTCGGCTCCCAAATAGCGGAACCAGTCGGCGGTCGCCTCGCGGATCGCGTCAGGCTCCCACACCGGGGCTTCGCGCCAGTATTCGATGTTCTCCAACATCTTGGCGACGCCTTCCTCCAGCGACACGGTCGGCTTCCAGCCCAGTACGCTGGAAATGCGCGAAGTGTCGGCGAAGGTGCAGTCGGGCTCGCCCGGACGCTTGGGGATATAGGTGATGGGGCCACCCAGCAACTGGACCAGCTTATTGACGCTGTAGGTGTTGCCCGAGCCCACATTCATGCACTGGCCGACCGCGTCCGATTTGGCGGCGGTGACCACTGCGTCCACCACGTCGGTGACGAAGGTGAAGTCGCGGGTCTGGGTGCCGTCGCCAACCACGGTGAACGGCTTGCCGGCCAGCTTCTGCGCCAGGAACACGCCGAACACGGCGCCATAAGTGCCGTTGGTGCGGGCGCGCGGTCCATAGACGTTGAAGAAGCGCAGCGACAGCGCCGGCAACCCGTAGGTGGAGGCCCAATGCATCACATATTGTTCGCCCACATATTTGGTCAGGGCGTAGGGATACATGGGACGCTTGTCGGCGTCCTCAGGCGTGGGGGTCACGTCGGGGATGCCGTAGCACGACGACGAGGCGGCGTAGACGAAACGCTTCACCCCAGCCGCACGCGCCGCTTCCAGCACCGAGATAGTGCCGTCCACATTGGCCTGATGATAGGGGAACGGGTGCTGGATCGACGGCACGATGTCGGCCAGCGCAGCCAGATGGAACACCCAATCCACGCCTTCGAACAGCGGGGCGATAGTCCGCTGGTCGGCTACATCGGCGACATGAAGTTGGAAGTTGGGGTTCTTGCGCGCGTCCGCCAGATTGATATTCGACCCGCAGGCCAAATTATCGATGGCAACCACTGAATGACCGTCCGCCAGAAGGCGATCGACGAGGTGACTTCCAATGAAGCCGGCCCCACCCGTGACAAGTGCTTTGACCAATAGCTTTGCCTCTAGTTCACCACCGGGCGGTTATATCCGATGGAGTGACGGGGTGGAAGCTTTTACGCAAGCTGTTCGATCAGGGCACGAACTCGGGATGACGGCGCAGGAAGCTGGCGGCAAAACGGGCTTTCAGGGGGCCGCCCAGCTCTAGCGGGATGCTGGCGTAAAGCTGTTCGATTCTGGTCTGGCGGGCCTGATCCTCGGGGCTGTCGATCCAGCTGCCGTCCAATCGCCCTAAGGCTTCCACCGCAAAATCGGCGATTTCCTCGGCGGTGTCGTCCTCGATGCGCAGGCCGTGGGTGCGGGCATAATCGGGCCAGCGCGACGGGCTTGGCGGGCCGCCGTCATGGGCCAGCAGCTCGGGCAATGACAGCAGGCGGTTCTCGGCCTCGACCACATATTTCTTGGGCATCACCAGACCGCCCCACGAATGCAGGATGCGCACATTGAACAGATTGGCGACAGCCGCAGGGCGGCGGAACATGAAGGTCAGATCGCACAGGCCGGTGGTATCGGACAGGGTCATATGGGCGTGCGAGATCAGGTACAGGTCCAGCAGTTCCGAGCGGAAGGTGTTGGCGTAATCGATGACGCGTTCATGGGGCATGCCGATGTTTTCATCCACCACCGCGCCCATGCGGAAGCACCAAAAGCCCCGCTGCGCCAATTCCGCCGCCGCCGGCAGGAAGGTGTGGATGGATGAATCGCGGATATTGGTCGTGGGAACCTCACCCTGGGCGCGGATTTCGCCGCCCTTGTGCAGGTGCTGCAAATAGCTGCTGGTGCGCGAGAAAAAGCAGATGAAGGGTGCATCCGCCGGCATGCCGGTGCGTTCGGTAAGGATGCGGCGCGCCTCGGCGATCTCGGCCTGGGACAGGAAGAAATGCTGCGGGGTCTGGGTGTAGGCCCGGTAATGATCGCGGGTGTAGTCCTGCTGCGGGGTGCCAAGCTGGGCCACATGGGCCGCTCCGCCGGGAAGGCGCGAATTCACCGCTTGGCAATAGCGCGCGAACGGGGTGACGTTCAGGCGCCGCTCGATCATGCGGTCCAGCACCCGGTTGGCGCGGGGCTCGGTATGGTAGAAGAAATCCACTGTGCGCCGGGCCAGACCCAGATCGCGGTCGGCCATATAACCCTCGGCCTGCAGCGAGAAGGTGCCGATGGTGTGATTGCGCAAATTGCCGAAGCGGATCAGCACAAGCGGGCGCAGCAACCTTGCCGCCACCACGGCGATCAGGGCTAGGCCATACAGCAGCAAGGCCGTGGGACTGCTTTTACGGGACGGACGCGACATGGATCTTGGGTCATCCGCAATGGGGAGACTCCCGGCGCGCCTAGGGCAACGCCGGGAGATCGCACTTTATTCGGCAGCCCAGACCGAGCCGGGGAACAGGGTCGAAGGCTGGCCCTCCTTCAAACCACGGTTCCGCCGCCAGATTTGCTCGTACTCGTCGATGCGCTTGCGGTCCTTGTTGACCATCAGCTCGCGCAGACCCAGCAACTCGACCACATTGAAATTGTGCGAGATCACGCCGGTGATGCTGGTGGCGTCGCCCAGGGCCAGGATATAGGCCTCCAAATCGCCGCCGTACTGCGCTTCCAATTGTTTGCGGTAGGTGGTGAACCACTCCGAACCGGGATAGGGCGTGGCGAAGAACGGCTTGACCACGATGCCCAGCTTTTCCCATGCCGCCATATTCTCGCGGATGGACAGGAAGTCCTCGTTGGGGAAGCCGATGATCTGGTTGGGGATGGGCCGTATGCCGGCGTCCAGCGTCCAGAAGAAGCTGCGGATATTGGATTGCGGCGTCGCACCCTTGCCGATGGTCTTCATGACATGGGGGGCGAAGCTCTCATAGCCGTAGACCAGATGCGAACAGCCGGCGTCGCGCATGGTCTTCAGGATGTCCTGAGTGACCAGGGTGGCATGGCTGGTGCCCGACCAATGGATGCCCTTCCAGCTGCCCTCGGGCATTCCGGGGGTCTCATCGGGATGGGGGGCAAGACCGTTCTCGCCCCACAGACGGCAGATCTCGCTCATCCAGGTGCGGCCCGAGAACTTGTCCATGGTCATCAGGTTTTCATCAAGGAAGGTGATGAAATTGACGTTGTATTTGTCATAGACGTGCTTTGCCAAACGCACGACATATTCGGGGCTGTGGTAGCGGATGGTGCGGGTATAATTGCCCGGTACGTCGAACTGCACGGCGGTATCGCCATTTTCTTCGGTGACGTAGCGCATGTCGCCGGCAATGCCCAGATGATAGCAGTAGCGGCAGATCAACGAGCAGCCATAGCTGACGTTCAAATCAATGCGCCGGGTCGCCAGCATGCCTTCTTCCGAGAACAGCACCTGGCTGTTGGGGAAATAGACTTCCTCCAGCGGGAACAGATCCCACGCCGGATAGGGCAGGGAGTCCAAATCCATCAGCAAGCCGCGCTGGGGGCCGAACACGAACGCGCCATCGGCGCCACGGGAAATGGTGCCGGCGATGCTGCGCCAGTCCTTGCCCTTCTGGTCGACCATGGTCAGAATTTCGGGCAGGGTCAGGAAGGCTTCACCGATGACGCCCACATCCACCTGGGGCAAAAAGCCCATCATCTCGCGCGGCAGCGAGGTCAACACGCCGCCGCCCAGCAGGATCAGCGCATGGGGGCATTCTTCACGGGCGGCGCTGACGATGGCCTTGATGGAGCCATAGGCGGTGGTCATGCCGCCCACACCAATCACATCCCAATCGTCGGCGTTCAGCACCTGACGCAGCACGTCCTCACCCAGGCGCCACGCATTGGCGTCATAGACCTGAACCTGATGGCCGTTTTCCATGGCAATGGACGCCAGCAGGGCGATGCCATAGGGCACGTGCCGAGGAACGTCTTCTTCGCGGACGACGGGATTGATGAAGAGAATTTTGCTCATGGATACTGCCTTCCCAAGAACCGGTTTGCTCAGCTATGCGCGGTCAAGAATTCTGTCAGCGGACAGAAATTGACGCGGGGGCCGAACAAGATGCCGCCTTCTGTGCAGTTATAGGTTTCGCATTCGGCGTCGAGCGCCATTTCCAGGAAGCATTCCCGGTACCATTGATAGGCGGGGTCACTGATGAACCACGTCTCGGTATGGGGGTTGTAGATGCGCGAGAACATGGTTCCGGCGCGATCTTCACCCACCATATCGACCACTTCGCGATAATACTGCGTGGCGCTGTAAGGCGTGCCGTCGTAATAGCCGAAATCCATGCCGGTCAAGGCGACGCGGCGCTTGCCCAACACGGCATCGGCGATCATCCACGCCGCCGAACCCACATTGCCGCCGGCATTCAGGGCGGGGAAGCCGTTCATCTCCATCAGCTTCTTGGTGTGGCTGTCCGGCTTTTCCGGATCGTCCAGCATGGGGTTCCACCAATAGATGGGCATCCCGGCTTCCAGCACGCGCTCGACCACCGCCACCGAGGTCGAGGTGCACAGGGCGATGGGCATGGTCTTGCCGTGTTCGCGCATCAACGCGATGATTTCCGAATTGGCGCGCACTTCGTCGGCGAACACCGGATCAAGGTCCTGGCGCCGGTAGTAATCGTCCTCTTCCAGATCACGCTCGCGCAGCTTGGGATCGCCGAACCAGCGCACGATGCGGGTCGGGTGCGGGTCCAGGCTGACCACCAGATCGGGAATGATGCCATTGCGCAGGCAATGGGCGATGCCGCTGTCGGTCGAGATGACCGTGCCCGTGTACTTGTGGTCGCGTAGCAGAACCGCCGGGTTCTGCCGGCGCACGCTGGGGCCGGCGGCGACGATGACCGCGGTTTCGCTCTTGCCCATGGGGTGGCGCCGCAGCGCCGCCAAGGAATGGCCGTCGTTCTTGTATTGCAGATTGTACTGGGCGTTGCGGATGGCGTGCTCGCCAATGCGGTCCCAGGTCATCTGCTCCATGTCCGCGATCATACTGCGCACCAGGGCGCCGTCTTCGCGGATGGGACCATTAGAAGTCAAATCGGACATCCCTTCTTTTGCGGGCATTGGTCGTGCCGGGCGATCAGTTACTTGCTGTCGTCGGTCCAGGCAACCCGCTTCTTCGAAACATAGGCAACCGAGCCGCCCAAACGGGCCTTGGCGGTCCGCTCGAACTTCTCTTCAAGGGTCTCCGCGCTATCGGCGGCCACGGCGATCTTTTCGCGGGTGGTGAAATTACCCTTCAGAACGTCCTTCATACTCAAATCCTTCCTTCATGCACCAGCGTGCGCGGGTCGCGGGCGTGATCGCCGCGCAGGGTCTGCAAAATGGTCATCGATGCCCGGATCGGATCGGGCAGAACTGCGCGCGCCTGCTGCCACATGCGCAACGTTTCATCCGGGCTGGCGGCAGTGCGGACCAGATCGGCCAACCCGTTGCCGTCCGTCGCCAAAAGCGCCAAACCCAAAGTCGCACTCGGCGGCGTTTCCGTGCCCGTTTGGTGCGCATGGTAGCGGCGGAGATCGTCCTCCGTCAGCAGGAAAAGTGTGACGCCAAGCGGTTTACGGGCGAACCGCTGTAAATAGGCATGATCGGTGGCGCAGGATGAAAAACACGTTACCACAACATCCGCGGCGGCAAGCGATTGTTCGGCGGTGCCGTTGGGGTCCGACACCAGATCCACGCCCACCGCACGGAAGATATCCACCATGCGCTGCCGCTGTCCGGCATCCTCTTTGGGATGGGCACGGTAGAACACGCGGGCGTCCGGGCAGGCGGTGGCGGTGGCGGCGGCAAAGCCGGTGATGGCGCGCTCATAGCCGGGCAGGAACCACACCGGCTGACCATAGAAGCCGATGATGGTGCCGGTGCCGGTAAACGCGGCGCGACCATCGTTGCGCAGAAGGTCCAAATCCAGTTCGTCATAGGCGGCGTATTTGGCCGATCCGGCGACCACGATGCGGGCCTCGGTGGCGTTCTCGGCGGTCAAATGCTCCGCTTGTGCATCGCCGACGAAATAGGTGCCGGGGCGAAAGCCGAACCCGTCCACCACCCAGCCCGGATAGTCTTGAATGGCGTAAGTGGGGATGGTGCCGGCTTCGGCCACCAAGGCTTCGTCCACGCCGATCCCCGGCCCGGACAACCCGACCATCACCGCATCGGGGCGCAATGCCTCCAGTAGGTCGCGGGCGGCGGACCGCAATGCCGTGGCGCCAGGGCCTTCCACATGGCCGTCGGCGACGGCGGGCTCGGCAAAGCGGATGGGGTTCAAGCCGTGCTGCTCCAACAGTGACCATGCCGGGTCGTCGGCCACCACCTGAATGTCCAGATCGTTTTCCAGACGCAGTGCCGGCACGATCTCCATCATGTGGCGAGCCGCGCCCACATCCCGAGCCGATACCAACACGCGCATGGCCAAGTCCCCCTCGCCGTTACCAGGCCGACAGGCCGCCATCGACGACGATGCACTGCCCGGTGACATAGGACGACGCATCCGACGCCAGATACAGCACGGTGGAGGTCATTTCATTGACTTTGGCCATGCGTCCCATGGGAACGCGGGCACCGTAGCGGCTGGTGAAGGTTTCGTTCTGGCCGCTCTCGACGCCGCCGGGGGCCAACGTGTTGACCCGGATGCCCTTATCCGCCCAATAGGCTGCCAACCAGCGGCTCAGCCCGACCACGGCGGTCTTGCTGGCGGCATAGGCGGCGGGGTTGTTGATGGGGCTGCCCAGATATTCCGAGCCTTCATAGATGCGCTGGTCCGACGCCATCACGCCGTAGATGGACGAGGTCTGGACGATGGAGCCGCCCGTTCCCTGGGCCAGCATCTGGCGGCCCACCCGCTGGGCGACCAGGAACATGCCGTCGATATTGACGGACATGACCTTGCGCCACTGGTCCAGCGAATAGTCCTCGAACCGGGTGAAGAAGGACGGGAAGTCGTCGGGGAAATAGGCGGCGTTGTTGAGCAGGACGTCGATGCCGCCGAAGACTTCCACGGTGCGTTCCACCATGGCATCCACCGATTGGACGTCGGCCACGTCGCTGACGATGGCGAGCACCCGGCCCGGATAGGCCTGCTCCAGCTCACCGGCGACCGTGGCCAAGGTCTCGGGGTTGATGTCGGCGATGGCCACATGGGCGCCGTGTTGCAGGAAGCCGGCGGCAAATTGCGGCCCCAGGATGCCGGCGCCGGCGGTGATCAGGACCCGCTTGCCGGTGAAATCGAAGGCATTGCTGCAATCGGCAAAACTGTTCATGAGCGAGCATCCTCAGACTCGGTGTGCGCCACCCACACCCCATGGCGCCCCGCCTTTTCGATGGCGGCGACAAGGGTCACGACCTTGAGGGCGTGGCCGAAATTACAGATATGGTGCTGCGGCCCGTCCAGGAGGGCGCGGTGCTGCGCACGGTAGGTTTCATCCATGTCGAAGGGCGCCACGCCGATGTTTTCGCCCTGGCCGCGGGTCAGCGTCCCGGCTTCCAGATCGGCGATCAGGGTGGTCTCAGTGGTGGTGACGATCAGGCCGCGCCGGGGCTTGCGCTCTACATAGTTCAGGCTCAGGGAAACAGCGCGGCAGCGCTCGGTTTCAATCAGCGCCATCTGCACGTCGTCGGTCTCGATTTCCAGCGGCGACAGGCGCCCACCCACGGCGGCCACGCGGCGCCACGGGCCGAACAGCCAGGTCAGATAGTCCAATTCATGGCTGAGATCGCGCAGCGCGCCGCCGCCATGGGCCTGCAGCGCCGAGGCGGTCTGGCGATAGTCGCGGCCGGGGCGCCAATCGGGCAGGTAGCTGCCGCAGAACACCTCAGCCGAGACCAAATTTTGCCCGGCGAGAAGCGCGTTCAAGGCAATCAGCACCGGGTGGAAGCGCAGATTGTAGCCGACGAAGATATTGTCGCCCGAGATCTGCAACGGCGCCTCGCCCACGTCCCATAGCGGCTTTTCCACCAGGATGGGGCCGGTGAAGCCGCCCCGCCGGACAGCGTCCAGGGTGCGGCAATGGGCCGAGGTCTCGTTGGCAATGACCACGTAATCGGGGCGGAACTGGGCCAGCCCGTCGGCGATGGTGGCGTAGCTGGAGTCGTGGGCGCAGGGGCGGCGGCTGACGATGCCGATTGTGTGGCCCATTTCGGCCAGAAGCCGGGCGTGGCGCGTGCCGATGCTGCCGAAACCGACGACAAGCGCCCGTGTCATGCCGACTGCCCCATGTTTTTTCGGGCTATTGCCCGAGCCCATCTGGAGCGATGCTCCAGACCTCCTTTGATTCTATTGAATAAAAAGAAGGAGGTTCGGAGGTTTCCTCCGAGCAGGGCCGGGGCAGCAGCCCCGTAAGGGTGTTGGGTCGTGGACCTCATTTCGCGTGTTTCCACAAGAGCGGGGCAATGGGGCCGCTCTTGGGCCAATAAAGATGGCCGCGCTCGGGCTGGGGCAGGCTGTCCGGCTGCTCCAATGCCTGGCGGAAGGCGTCTTCCAGCTCGGCATCGGTGGTGCAGCGCAGGCGGCCGCGATTGGGGAACATGGTGCCTTCGCGCTCGCGGATTTCCGGCAGGTAAATGGCGGAATCGATCAGCGGCAAGCCGGCCAGATACATGTCGTCGATGACGCTGGTGCCGTTGGGGACCGAACAGACGATGGCATGGCGGGCCAGGGCCAACGGGTGGGCGAAGCTCAGGTGGACGTCCAGATTGGGGAACGCCGCAAGTTCGCGCTTCAGCTCGCCGATGTCGCAGATGACGTGGGGCTTGATCAGCACGCGCGCTTGCGGTGCGGCGCGCGAGATGGCGGCCAGGGTCCGCACCATCTGGTCACGGCAGGCGGTGGGGCCGTCCAGATCGGGCAGGTTAAGATTGCCGGGATAGAACAGCAGGATATTGGGCTTGGCCGCCACATCGATGGGCTTGCCGTCGATATCCATGATGCCGCGCTGGCTCAGGATGCCGTCCATGAAGGCCTGCCAGCGGGGGAACCAGCGCGAGGTGCCGATGACGGCCATGGGCGCATTGGTGACGCGGCGCTGCTCGCCCCGCTGCAGCGGGTGGAACAGCAGATGGCGGTCGGCCTGGAAGCGGTGGTGGATGGTGGACCGTTCTTGGGCCACCAGCGAGCGCAACAGCACCGACGACATGGGATAGGCGATGCCGGGAAAGCCGATCAGGGCGCCGCCGCCTGCCTTGACCGCCATGGCCAGCAGGCCCACCGGCCAGCGCGAAAAGTCCTTGCGGTAGAACAGCAAGGTGGGGCGTTTGCGGGCGGTCATCACTTCGCAGGCCAGACGGCCCAGGTTGCGGACCCGCTCCAGCAGGCTGCTGGGCTTGGCGCCACCGAATGACAGGAAGCGGATGCGGCCCACCGCCTCCATGCCCGCCCACAGGATGTAGTTTTCCCGCACCTTGGCCATGTGGTCGCGGCGCAGGAACATGAAGTCGATCTCGATCCCGGGGCATTCGCCCTTCAGCTCGAACATGACCGGCAGGATCATATCCAGCGAGATCAGCTTGTTCTCGCAGATGACCACGACCCGCTCGGGCTGCTTGGACAGGGGCGGCGCATAGCGCTCCGGCCACGCTGCGGTGGCGAAATCCCCGTGTCGGAAATGGGTCAGCGTGTCCTCGGCGACCGGTTCGGAAGTCTCCGCGCCGTAGAATTGAAGATCGCGTTCGGTCATTGCTTCAGGAAATTCTCAAGGATGCGCAGGCCGACAGGGCCGCTTTTTTCCGGGTGGAACTGACAGCCGTTCAGCGCGCCCTTGCGGATGACCGCGGCGATGGGGTGGCCGTCATAATCGCAATCGGCCAGACGGTGCGCCGGATCCACGGGCGTCGCCATGAACGAATGGACGAAATAGGCGGCGCTGCCCACGGGAATGCCGTCCAGGATGGTGCCGGCCCAATCGTTCTCGACCGGGCTCAGGCTGTTCCAGCCGATATGGGGGATCTTGTGCGGGCGGCCGTCGGTGCCCACCGGCGGTATGGCGACCACTTTGCCGGGGACCAGCCCCAGACCCTCATTGCTGCCGAACTCGTCGCTGGTCTGCAGCATCATCTGCATGCCCAGGCAAATGCCCAGGAAGGGGCGTTCGGTTTCGGCAAAGCGACGCACGGCGTCGATCAGGCCGGCTTGGGCCAACCCGTTCATGCCATCGCCAAAGGCGCCGACGCCGGGCAGCACCAGCCGCTCGGCTGACGCCAAATCGGCGGGGTTGGAGGTCTGGATGGGGTTGGCGCCCACATGGAGCAACGCGCGGGTAACGCTGAGAAGGTTGCCCACGCCGTAATCGACCACAACGACGTCAGCACTCATATCAGGCTCCTTACCGGCAGCCCGGCTGTGCGCGCCGTCTCCCGGATCTCCCGCAAGCCCATGCGGTTGTAGTGAAGGATGTCGGCCATGGCGACCGCATTGGCCTCGCCGTCCTGCGCCACCTTGATCAAATGGTCGGCCTCGCCCATGCCGCCGCTGGCGATCACCGGCACCGGCACCGCCGTCGAGACGGCGCGCACCAGTTCCACGTCGAAGCCCTTGCGGGTGCCTTCCTGATCCACCGAGGTCAGCAGGATTTCGCCGATGCCCAGGGAGGTGGCTTGGTGAACCCAATCGATGACGTTGCGGCCCGTGCGCTCGCGCCCGTTATCGGTCAGGCATTCCCAGCCACCGCCGGGCAGGCGCTTGGCCTCCACCGACAGAACCAGGCATTGCGAACCGAAGCGGTTGGCGATTTCGGTCAGCAGTTCGGGCCGGGCAAGGGCCGCCGTATTGACGGCCACTTTGTCGGCGCCGCACCTCAGCAGGGTGCGCACGTCGTCGGCACTGCGCACGCCGCCGCCCACGGTCAGGGGGATGAACACGTTCTCGGCGGTGGCGCGGACGATCTCCGTCAGGCTGTTGCGGCCATACAGGCTGGCCACCACGTCCATATAGATCAACTCGTCCGCGCCCGCCTCGTAATAGCGCAGCGCGTGTTCCTGCGGATTGCCGATCACCCGCAACCCCTCAAGGCGGATACCCTTGATGAGGTTGGGGCCCTTGATGTCCAGGCGGGCAATCAGGCGAAGGTTAGCCATGATCCTGTCCGATCATCAGACGTTTGCGACCGTTCCCTGCCGAAGACGCCATTCGCCGTTTTCGCGCACCCACAGATGGGGCGAGCGGAAGCGGTCGGCGACCTGCATGAAATAGTCCCGGCTCATGGTCGGCTGTTCGAACATCTTGGACGCCACCGGGAACTTGTCTGCGGGGATGGACAGGTACTTCCACAACTCGTCTTCGAAGCGGGTCGGGAATTCGCCGTCGAACCGCTTGACCAGGGCCACGCCCTCTTCACGGGTGATTTCGCCCGAGCGGATTTCCTGGGACGCGTCATAGGTGGCGCGGCCGATGCCGAACTTGATGTAGGTGCAGTAGTAGTGCAGATCGTCGATCTTATCGTCGATGCTGTTGTACTTGCTGTACGTCCCCGGGGTGCGCTCGGGGCTGGCTTCGAAGTCGCAATGCTGGACCGAGTAGTAATACGCGCCCTGCGGATGCCACTTCAGGTAATAGCCGAGATAGTGGACCTCGGCCTTGACCTGCTCCAGCTCGGCCGGATCGGCGGGCAGATAGGGGGCCAGATCGACCATTTCCAGGCCGAAATGCTTCTGCAGATCGGACACCGAGGTGCCGCCCAGGAAGACCTGCGACTTGTCGGCGGTGGCGAAGTAATCCCAGCGGCGGCGGGCCGAATTGGTGTCGGCCTGGGGATTGCCGTACTCGGCCTCGTTCTCGCCGTAGAACACCAGCGGGATGTTGAAGCGGGCGGCCATCTTGGGCGCCAGATTCTTCTGACCGAAGATGAACGGCTGGAACGGGTGGAACAGGTTTTCGATGGCCAGACGGGTCAGCAGGCGGTGAACCATGCCGTTGGGCGTGACCAGAATATTGTCGAAACCGGCATCGATCCAGGCGCGATGGTTGCGCCAGCCCCAATCGGTGTACAGATGGGGTGACCACGTCACGGTCAGCGGATGCATGCCGTATTCGTATTTCAGCTTATGCGCCGCGTAGATGCTGTCCTTGCCGCCCGAACCGGGGACCAGGCAGTCATAGTGACCGTCATGGCGGCGATAGCGGTCGCACAATTCGCGCAACTCGCGGTCGCGGGCCTCCCAGTCGATGCCGGCGCGCTTGCGCTCGGCGACGCGGCAGGCGTCGCACACGCCCTCTTCGTCGAAATGGATGGTGCTCTTTTTGCTCTGACTGGTGTGGGCGAACTCCACGGCCGAGTTGGGCCGCTGGTTGGAGATCACGCAAGTGCGGCAATAGCAGACCTGTTCCGGAAGGCCATAGAACGCGTCGGAGCTGTTGGTCTCCTGGGCGTAGCGCGCACCGTCAACTTGGAAACTTCCCTTATAGCGTTCCATTGTTCCTCTGAGAAAAAAGAGCCTCGGCGATGATCATATCCATCTCGGTGTCCACGTCCACAGATCGTTCACGTGGCATCACGTGGCAGAGCGTGCTGTCGGACAGAAAACTCGAGCGACCGGCGATCCAGTCGCGCCTTGCTACATAAACCGCACCATTCAAGGCGTAGGCTTGCGGAAGTTCTTGCCGCCGTTTGGCCTGGGCCGCAGCCGGCAGCACCGGATCCATGCCGCCCGCCGCGTCGCGGTAGAACATCCAGAACGGACTTTTATCAGATGGCGTGACGGTAACGCCAGCCGGAGCGCCGGCGGCGACGCAGGCTTCCAGCAGGGCGTCGATGTCACCCGCCAGCCGCAAGGGTGAGGTCGCCTGCAGCAGCACGACCCAATCGAAACCATCGCCGCATTCCGCGATGGCATGGTGTACCACGTCCATCATGGAGGCGTCGTCGCTTGCCAGATGGGGCGGGCGCAGGAACGGAATTTCGCAGCCATGGGTGCGCGCCATCTCGGCGATCTCGGCATCGTCGGTGGTCAGGATCAGGCGGTCCACATGGGCGGATTGCCGGGCTGCCTGCACCGTCCAGGCAATCATGGGCTGCCCGCCCACCGGGCGGACATTCTTGCGCGGAACACCCTTCGAGCCACCGCGCGCAGCGGCAATGGCCAGGACAGATTGGCCCGCGATCATGGCGTCACCCGAATACCGTGGAGAATTCTTCGTTGGCCCGCGCGAAATCCTCGGCCTTGCCGATATCCAGCCAATATTCGCGGATCGGGTAAACGTGCACCTTGCCGTTTTCGCGGGTCATGCTGTCGAACAGATCGGTCATGTTCAACGTCTCGCTGGGCCGCAGGTGGTCCAGGATTTCCGGGCTCAGGGCATAAATGCCGGCATTGATGAAGAAGCGGTGGACCGGCTTCTCGGCCACGGCGAAGAATTTGTTCCCTTCGCATTTCACCACCCCATAGGGCACCTGGAAGTCGTGCTCGCGCACGCACATGGTGGCCATGGACTCCTGTTCCTTGTGGAACCGCAGCAGCTCGGTGAATTTCACGTTGGTCAGGATGTCGCCGTTCATCACCAGGAACGGCTTTTCGGGCCGGGCTGGCAGCAGCGACAACGCGCCGGCGGTGCCCAATTGGTCCTGTTCGCGCAGATACTGGATTTCAGCGCCGAAGCGGCGGCCGTCGCCGAAATGGTTGATGATCTTGTCGGCCATGTAATTGACCGAGATGAAGAAGCGGCTGAACCCTTGGGCGACGAAATGCTGGATGATGGTTTCCAGGATGGGCTGACCGCCCACGTCCAACAGCGGCTTGGGCTTTTCGTGGGTCAGCGGCCGCAGCCGGCTGCCCAGGCCGCCGGCCATCAGCACGATCCAATTGTCATGGGTTTCGCGGACCAGCAGGTCGTTCAGGGTTTCCAGCCCGACGACCCGGCGCTCGTGATCGACCGACGGCACATGGCGCAGCACGTATTTCTGCATGAGCGCCAGCACGGTTTCGCGATCGGCGCCGCAATCCACCACCTTGGGATCGCGATTCATGATCTCGGTCACCGGCAGATCCAGCGACAGGCTGTGCAGAATGGCACGCCGCAAATCGCCATCGGTGACGACGCCCAGCAGGCGTTGGTCTTCGTCCACCACGATGGTGATCTGCGCCCCGCCCTGATCGATGATCTCCGCCGCATGACGGATGGTCACCGTGGGGGGGACAAGAATGCTGCGCCAGTTGATCATGAGCTTTTCTTAAATCCGAGCGCCGCAAGACGGCATTGTCGTTTTGTCGTCGCGGCTGGGTGCGCGAAGCAAGCGTCCTACTCTATTTGGATGGCAACCTCAACCGATCCGGCATCGGTCAGGGCCCTGACCGAATGCTGCAACCGGATTTGGCTGGGCGGAGACTGGCGTGTCAGAGCCGATCGCCGGTTGCCGAAATTGTTGAACATGGGCGGGACGGCAAGCTTCATCTCGGGCTGCAGCATGTAGGAAACGTAGTCCACCAGCAATGCCAGCTTGGCCTTGCCGGGGAAATTGGGCAGCGACCACGACCGGTCGGTGACGCCCGTATAAAGCCGCAGCAGTTCGCGCGCCTCGTCCGGGTTCAGCAGTCCCTGGCTGCGGCCGAAATCGGCCAGCTCCACGGCGTAATCCAGATAGAGGTAACGCACCGCCAGGGACATCAGCTTCAGCAGCTTGATGCGCGCCAGCTCGGGCTTGTCCGCAAGGTGGCTGCGATAATAGGAATAGAAATCGCGCAGATACAGCACATAGGCCGCGTCGATGGCGCCCTTCTTGCCGCCGAAACGCTGCCCGACACAGCGCGCCTGACGCGAGGTCTGAATGTCGAACAGCATGAAGCCCTTGCCGCGCAGGAAGGCGTCAAGGTCGCTGAATTGGGTGGCCTCGGGCGACAGATGGACGAATTTGATTTCCGACACCACGGCCAGGGCGGACGCGGCGATCACGTCCTGGCCGCCCAGCAGCACCTGCAATTCGGTGCCTTCGGTGTCCAGCTTGATGAAGTCCGGCGTCGCCCGGCCCGGCTCGGCGCAGAAGGCGTCCATGCGCTCGCAGGTGACGGTGACCACCTGGCACTGGGCCTTGCCGTCCTCAAGTACCAGCGTGTTGCGGTTCAGCGAGGAATTGGTCGGCACATCGGCATAGACGTGGAAATCGGCGGTACCGGCATGGTCGGTCAGGGCCAGCTCGTGCAGTTCCACATTGGTCTGGCCGGCAGAGATCTGGCGCAGCTTGGCGAAGCTGGCCGGGGTCGGCTCGAAGCCGTAGGCGCGCCACAGATCGGCCGGGGTATCGCGGTACAGCGGATAGATGCCGCCGGCGGCGCCCACATCGTGAATGACCAACGGATCGCGGCGGAATTCCGAATGGAAGCGGGGCGTCAGAAAGGGGTCCAGCTTCATGGCGTTTGACCACGCGCGACCAGGAATTCAGCGAAGGCAAGATCCATAGCGTCGTCGATATCCAATGCACGCTCCTTGGGAACCACCACAGCCTTGACCGCGCCGGGGAACAGATCGTCGGCGGACAGGATGAAGTCGGGACGGACGGCGTAGGCCACCGTAGTCAGATCGAACATTTCCGGGGCGTCTTGGCGCCGGCTGATGACATAACCGGCATCCAGTGCCACGGCGATTTTGCCCGTTTCGTCCTGGCGGACCATGTTGAAATACGGGTTGCGCGCCGACGGGGTCATGGTGACCACACCGTCGCAATCGCCGCCCTGCAAGGTCTGGATACAGGCGGTCAGATCTTCCGGGGCGCGCAGGGGCGAGGTCACCGGCACTGCCAGGAAGACGTCGAACGGGCCGCTGTGCTCTTGCACGTATTTGACCGCGTGGCGCCATGCCAGCCATTCCGGCGACTGGTCCTGGGCCAATTCGGCGGGGCGCAGGAAGGGAACCTCGGCACCGAAGGCGCGGGCGGTGGCGGCGATTTCTTCGTCGTCGGTCGAGACGATGACGCGATCCACCTGGGGGCAGGCGCGGGCGCAGTCGATGGCCCATGCCAGCAGGGGCTTGCCGCCCAAGGGACGCAAGTTCTTCCTCGGCAGACCTTTCGATCCGCCGCGTGCGAAAATAAAGGCGATGACGCTCACTGTCCGTCTCTCCCCGGGTGCGGTGCCTGCTTCCGCCGGACCACGGCACCAGCGGGGACGCGGTCCCCGGTAATGACGTCGCGGCAGATGGTGGCGCCCGCACCGATCAAGACCTCGCTGCCGATGCTGACGCCCTGGATGACCACGGCGCCGGTGCCGATATGGCTGCGCTCTCCGACGCAGACGGCGCCGCACAGAACGGCCCCAGGTGCGACGTGCGAATAATCCCCGATGCGGCAATCATGGTCAAGGGACGAGGCGGTATTGACGATGGTGTTGCGGCCGATGACGCAACCGCTTTGCACCACGGCGCCGGCCATTATCTGGGCGCCTTCGTGCACGGAGCAGTCGCCGCCGATGATGGCCGACGGATGGATCACGGTGGCGAAGCGCCAGCCATCGCGGCTGTATTCATCGAACAATCGGTCGCGAATGTCCGAGCGCCCGGTGGAGCCGATGCCGTTGGCCAGCAGGTATGCGGCGGGGTCCAGGGCGGACAATGCCCCGTCATTGCCCAAAGACGTCACGCCCAGCGGACCCACCATGCCCTTGGGCAATTCGGGGGCGCACAGCCCGGCGATTTCCACTCCGGCGCGCTGCAGGGCATCGATGACGACGCGGGCGTGGCCGCCCGCTCCCAGGACGATTACGGCAACAGACATGGGTCGATCTTTTCATCTGCCGCATAGTCGCGGTTGGCGGGTTGCCCGATCAGCTGCCACAGCTGGGCCGGGCGGATGCCGTCACCGGGGCGCTTCAGGCACAGATGACCGCTGTCCAGGATGGTGCCGGCCTGAATGGGGCCGGTGGCCACGACGCTTTTGCGCGCCACGATGCGATTGCTCAGTTCGGCGGCGCAGGGGCGCTTGATGCTGTCGCCCAGGGCCAGTTCCATCTCGCGCACGCCGTCGGCCAGGGCACGCAAGGCGGCAGGCTCCAGCGAGGCTTTGTGATCGGGACCCGGCAGAGTGCGGTCCAGGGTGAAATGCTTCTCAATGACCCGCGCCCCCAAGGCCACCGCGCCCAAGGCGGCGGTAATGCCTTGGGTATGGTCGGAAAAGCCCACAGGCAGGCCGAAGCGGTCGGCCAGGGTCGCCATGGCGCGCAGATGGGTGTCGGCCAGGGGCGCCGGGTATTCGGTGGTGCAATGCAGCAGGGTCACCAGTCCCTGCAATCGGTCGCCATGGCGCTGCAAGGCCGTGGCGAAACCGGCAGGGCCGGGGGTCAAAGCCGGGTCGGCGGCATAGCCGAAGGCCAGCGCGCCCAGGGCCTCGGCGACGTCGTCCATGTCGCTCATGCCGGTGGACAGGATGACCGGCAGGCCAAGGCGGGCGATTTGCATCAATAAGGGCGCGTTGGTCAAATCGCCCGAGCCGATCTTGATGACCGGCAGGGCCATATCCGTGGCCAGGAAGTGCAGCGAACCCATATCGAAGGGGGTCGACAGGAACAGGATGTTGCGCTCGCGGCAACGTTCGGCCAGCACGTGATGGTCGGAGGGGGACAGCTCCAGCCGGCGCAGCATGTCCAGCTGGCTTTCGCCGCTGCCGGTCTCGCGGGCCTGATAGGCGGCTTTTGGGGCGGCGGCGCTGGCCAAGGCAGTGGCCTTGAAGGTCTGGAACTTGACCGCATCGACGCCGCATTGGGCGGCGGTGTCCACCAGGGCCAAGGCGCGCTCCAGCTCGCCGTTATGGTTGACCCCGGCTTCGGCAATGATGAAGACGGATGCGGGCAGAGACCAGACGGTCACGGCAACTCTCCCATGTCCAGATCGACGAAGTGTTTGTGCCGCAATCCGGCAATCTCCACCGAGGCCAGCACGCGGTGAATGGCTTCGGCGGCGCCGCCCCGCCCGTATGGCGGCATGGTGGCGGCGGCACGGTGACGGAACGGTTCGGACAGGGCTTGGGCGATGGCGGTGGTGATTGCCTCCGTCCCAGGACCGCAATCGATGATGGAATCTGCCCGCAGACGGCCCTGCTGGCGCCCGCCAATATTCACCGTGGGGATGCCGAAGGCCGGGGTCTCGATGATGCCGGACGAGGAATTGCCCACCACCGCCGCCGAGTGCCGCATGAGCGACAGATAGCGCCGTACCCCCAGCGAGGTGAAGGCGCGGGCGTGGTCTGGCCGTTGCGCCGTCCAGGCATCGATCATGTCGTTGATGATCTGGCCGCCCGGATCGGCGTTGGCCTTGGTGATGACCACGCGGGTCTCGGGGAAACGCTCCAGCGCCGTCAGCAGGGCCGAGAACGCCTCCGCCGGCGGGCGGTCGTCCATGGTCTCCGGGTGATAGGTGACCAGCAGGACCGGGCGGTCCAGGGCGAAGCCTAGATCGGCTTCCAGGGCGGCGCGGTCCAGGAAATCGGTGTTCATCACATTGTCGATGCCAAGCGCACCGGCCATGACCACCCGCTCGGGGGCTTCGCCCATTTGCAGGATGCGGCGGCGATAGGGCTCGGCGGCGGCGAAATGCAGATGGGACATTTTGGTGAGGGCATGGCGGATGGCATCGTCCATGGCGCCCTCGGTGATCTCGCCGCCATGGATATGGGCAAGGGGCAGGCCCAGAATGACGCAAGCCGATGCCACTGCCAGCAATTCCATGCGGTCGCCCAGCACCACCACCAGATCGGGTCGCAAGTTTTCCAAGGCCTCGGCCATGGCTGCGGTACCGGCACCCAGACCGCGTGCCGCCGCCAGCCGGCTGCCGCCGTCCAGAACCATGGGCACCTTGGCGGTGATGGGTAGGCCGTCGGCCTCGATCTCGCGCCACGTCTCGCCGAAGGCGGGGTCCAGATGGGCCGCCGTAACCACCAGGGCCAAATCAATGGTTTGATCCGTATGCAGGCGACGGATCAAACCCTTCAGCAAGCCGTATTCGGCTCGGGTCCCGGTGACGACGGCGATCCGTCGCGGCATGGTCATAACGAAGCCAGATGTGGGCTCGACGCCAAGCGGGGGCTCGACGGCAAACACACCAGCCGCGCCGCCAAATCCTCGGCCACCGCCAGACTGGCGGCCCGGGGGGCTTCGGCGAACATGGGCAGGTTGTGCATCAGTTCCCACATGGGGCGCGCCATCAGCTTGGCCGCGTGCAAGGCGGCCAATAAATCATCGCGGCAGGCGGGATCGTCCAGCAGCACAGCATTCAGCCAGTAATTGCTGCGGCTGCCGGCGGGCTCTTCGAAGAAGCTCAGGCCGGGGATTTCGGCGCAGATGCGGCGCCAAGTGTGCGCCAGCACGCGCTTGCGGGCGACGAAATCGTCCAGCCGTTCCAATTGGCCCAGGCCCACGGCGGCGTTGAGATTGGGCATGCGGTAATTGTAGCCCAGTTCCGTATGGACGAAGGCCCACGGATGGGGCTGCTTGGCGGTGGTGGACAGATAGCGTGCCCGTGCCGCTAATTCGTCGTCATCGGTCAATATGGCGCCGCCGCCGCCGGTGGTGATGATCTTGTTGCCGTTGAAGCTGAGCACCGACAGCAGTCCCGCCGCCGCCGCCGGACGGTCGGCGCGCAGGCTGCCCAGGGATTCGGTGGAATCCACGATCACCGGCAGACCCCATTGGTCGGCCAGGGCGATCAGCCCGTCATCCTCGCTGGGATGGCCCAGCACATGGACCGGGACGATGGCGCCGATGCGCCGCCCGGTCTGGCGGTTGATGACTTGCTCGCCATCACGTACGGCGATCAGCTTCAGATGCGCGCCCAGAGCCTGGGTATCCAGACCCAAGGTCTTGGAATCGCTATCGGCGAAATGGGGGTGGGCGCCGCAATAGGCGACCGCGTTGGCCGTGGCCACGAAGGTCAAGGTGGGGATGATCACCTCGTCATCGCGACCGATGCCGGCCAGCATGAGGGCGAGGTGCAGGGCCGCAGTGCCCGAGGTGGTGGCGATGGCATGGCGGCGGCCGCAGATGCGGGCCAGACCGGCCTCGAATTCCGGCACGCGCGGACCGGCATAGGATACCCAGCCGGTATCCAGGCAATCGGCCACCAATTCCTTTTCCCGGCCCAAGAATTCGGGCTCGTGCAGGAAGGCGGGCAGGGATTCGGGCGGCAGGGCGGTCAGCAGGGCGGCGACGGCCGAGGGAATGTTCAGGGCGTCAGACGACATATTGGCCAACTCGATAATTCTTCAGATTGCTGGGCTCGCGGAACCATTCGGCGGTGGCGGTCAAGCCGCGCCGGAAGCCGTCAAGGCCGCCATAGCTCGGCTCCCAACCCAGCAGGCGCTTAGCCTTGGCGTTGCACGCCCACAGACGCTCCACTTCGCTGCCGGCGGGGCGGAAGCGGGCTTCGTCGGTCTGGATTTCCACCGGGCTGCCCATGACTTCGGCGATCAGGCGGGCGGTATCGCCCACCGAGATTTCGAAATTGCTGCCGATATTGATGACTTCACCCACCGAGGCCGGCGAGTCCAGCACGGCGATGAAGCCCGAGACCGTATCGGCGACGAAGTTGAAGTCGCGCGTCGGCGAGGTGGCGCCCAGACGGATGCTGCGCGCCCCGGCGGCGATTTGGGTGATGATGGTGGGGATCACCGCACGGGCCGACTGGCGCGGGCCATAGGTGTTGAACGGACGGACCACCGCCACCGGCGTCTCGAACGAGCTATGGAAGGACAGCGCAATCTGGTCGGCGCCGATCTTGGTGGCCGAATAGGGCGATTGGCCCTGCAGGGGGTGCTCTTCGGTGATGGGCACGAAGCGGGCGGTGCCGTAAACCTCGCTGGTGGAGGTATGGACCACCTTGGAAATGCCCAGATCGCGCGCCGCCTGCAGCACGTTCAGCGTGCCGGTGATGTTGGTCGCCACGTAGTTTTCGGGCGCCACATAGGAATAGGGGATGGCGATCAGGGCGGCCAGATGCAGGACGGCGTCGCAGCCCTTCATGGCCTCGCGCACGAAGAACGGGTCGCGCACGTCGCCGCAACGCACGTCCAAACTGTCGCGGATTTCGGCGGGCGCCTGGTCGAGCCAGCCCCAGGAATTGAACGAGTTATAGAGGGCGAAGGCACGCACGTCATAGCCGCGCCGGACCAATTCCTCGGTGAGATGCGAGCCGATGAAACCATCGGCGCCGGTGACCAGGACCTTTCCCTTGCTCAAGGCGAGCCCCCCTCTTTCTAAACTTCGAACAAACTGACGAAGGCCTGATCGGCGGCCATGCCGCGCGCATCGTCGATGGCCGAAGACAGGGCCGACCAGTCGGTATGGGCCCGGTTGTCCTCGTCGTACCAGCCTGGAATGAACCGGATGCGGCGCGCCAGCGCGTCGGCGGCGACCGCATTGGGCGGGCAATGGCCGAACTCGAACGTCAGCACCGGTTTGCCGCTAAACAGGATGTCCTTTAGCACGGTGGTATGCAGGTAATCCATGATCACCATGTCGGCCCGCGCCAACGCCTCCGAGAACGGCCCGCCGGCCAGGGGCGCGCCGATGCCCCCCGGCGGAAGCGAGGGCGATTCCGGATGGGCGCGCATCAGCACCTCATACCCCAATGCCCGCAGGCGGGAGAACAGGCGCGCCTGCCAATCCGCCGCCACGAAGTCGAATTCGATGGGTGTCAGCGAGACCTTTTCGCCGCGATACTGATTGGCGAGGAACAGAATAGTCTTGCCCATTCCCACGGTTGCCGCCGGGACCTGCCGTTGCGGCTCGCCCGCAGGCTTGGGCGCGGCCTCGATGGTGGGCCAGGACGGTGCCATGCGGAAGGCTTCGTGCCGCTGGGTCTGGTAGCCCTGAGCCTGGATGGAGCTGAAGGTGACGAAGGTGTCGGGGGTGACGAACTCGGTCAAATTGGTGTCGCAAATGTCGAACAGGCCGACGCCCGAACCGTGGTCGTGGCTCCAGCAGGTGCCGCCGTTGCGGCGCACCGCCATGTGCAGGATGCGGCGGAAGATATAGCCGCCCGAACCGGTCCACAGCCGCGCCGGCAGCCGTCGCGGATGGTTGTTCAGCCAGCGCAGATACCAGCGGGTAGTGGCCGACGCTTCAATGAGCCAGCTGCGCAGATGGGCCAGTTGAGCATTTGGCGCCTGCTCGCCCGAGGCAATGGCGGCGTCGGCGATGACGGTCATCACCGCATCGACGGTTTCCGGCCGCAACGCCAGGGGGGACAGATCGGTCGGCAGGCTGTCGCAGGCGTCGCCGAACCAATGGCGCAGGGACACCAGAACCGGCTTTTCCTGCTCGTGCCCGGCGCGCCGGCAGGTCAGCTTGCAGGGGTTGGTGGCGATGATGCGCGAGCGGAAATCCACCGTCTGCGGCCAGCGCCAGGATAGCTCCGATCCCTGCAACAGCCCATAGGCCGGACGCAGCAGGCTGCGCCAGCCCGAGGATGGGAACCGGCCGCGCAGGAAGGACAGGCGGTCGCGCTGGGCCTGCCACGTGGCGGGATCGTCGCTTGCCCCGCCGCGCAGCCACGGCGCGGTGATGGTCTCGCCGCGCTGGGCAAAGCGCGACAGCAAGGTGGCGACGAACCAGCCGCGCATGGCCTCCTGGATGAACTCCATGGCCAGGATCGCCAGCAGATCGGAATCTTCATCGCCGCGCGCGAAACCGGCGCGGATCACGGCGGCATAGCCCGATAGCAAATTGTCGCGGAACTGAGCATGGTCGCGCCACGACAGCGGCCAAACGAAGTCCGCGATGCCGTTGCCATCCAATTGGGTGGCCGTTACGTCCAGGGAACGGATTTTAGCCGCCACCGTCATTGGGCGGCTTCCCCGTCCGTGTGGCGCAGGACCCGTCCACCCGCCAGTTCATAGACCCGGTGGGCCACCCCCATGATGGCCGGCTGGTGCGAAATGGCGAGAATGGTCACCCCTTGCGACAACTCCCGCAGGGTGGCGCAGATGGCGGCTTCGGTTTCCGGGTCCAGGGCGGTGGTGGATTCGTCCAGGATCAGCAGGCGCGGCTTGCGCACCAGCGCGCGGGCGATGGCGATGCGCTGGCGCTGGCCGCCCGAAAGCTGCTGGCCGCGTTCGCCCGCCGGGGTGTCGAGACCCTGGGGCAATGCGGCGACGAAGTCCCAGGCCCCGGCGGCGCGCAAGGCGGCTTCGGCCTCGGCCGGTCCCAAGGCGGGGTCGCCCAGGGTGATGTTGACCAGGATGCTTTCGGCAAACAGCGAGGTTTCCTGCGGCACATAGCCCACCTGCTGGCGCCACGCATGGATGTCGATCTCGCCCAGCGAAACGTCGTCCACCCGGATGACGCCCTGCTGGGGCAGGTGCAGACCCAGGGTCAGATCGGCCACGGTGGTCTTGCCGGTCCCCGACGGGCCGACGATGGCGGTGATGCGGTTGGCCGGGATTTCGATGGACAGGCCGTCCAGCACGCTGCGCTCGCCATGGGCGAAGACCACATTGTCGAAGCGGATGGCGTCGGCCAGGGGCGGCGGCGCATGGCCGGAAATGCGCTCGGCAGCGTCATGCGCGTCCTTGGTGACTTTCAGCAGGGCCCACAGCGCGCTTTCGCCCGCCACCATGGCTTGGCCGATTTTCTGGAAGCCGCCCACCGCCTGGACCGCACGCCAGAACAGCAGCGCCATAACCATCACCTCGGTGATGGCGACGTTCAGGCTGGTCAGCGAGACATACAGGCCCGCGGCCATGACCACGGTGGCCAGGGGTTCCTGAAAGGCGCGCACGGCGGTGGTTGCCACCACATGACGCTCCATGGCCCGATTGAGGCCCTGGGTCTCGTGCTCCAGCAACGGCAGGAAACGGCTTTCCAGCGCCATGGCCTTGATGGGCTTTATGCCTTGCACGGCATCGACGAAGCGGTTCATCAAATTGTGCAGGAACTTGGTCTGGTTTTCGCCGGCGGTCCGCGCCATGCGCATGTACCACGACAGCGCAGTCATCATGAAGGCGCCCGTGACCACGGCGCCCAGCGCCACCACCGGCGCCACCAGGAAGGTCGCACCCACATAGACCAGACCCTGGATCACCACCACCAGCATGCTGATGCCATAGAAAATGGCGGTGGCGGCCCGCTCGGGTTCTTGGCCGGCGGCGGCGGTCAGGCGTCCGGCCGGCATGCTGGTGAAATAGCTCCAGCGTGCCCGCAGCATGGCGTTGATGAAGTCCAGGCGCAGATCGGTCTGCACGCGGGCCATGGCATAGCCCACATATTTCATGCCCAGCCACGTCAGCCACGACTTTACGATGACGATGGTCACCATCAGGCTCAGCAGCATGCCCAGGCTGGGCTCCAGGCCCACGGCGTGGAAGGCGTCGAAGAAGCGGCCGCCGATGCCGCTAGGGGCTTGGCCCGGATTGGTCGCCACCGCCAGCAAGGGCAGAATGGTCAGGATGCCCAGGCCATCAAGGACGTTGGCAAACAGCAGACTGCTGACGACGATGCCGGTCGCCATGGGATAGCGGCGGCCGAACAGGGCGAGAATGCGTCCCAGATCGCGCAGCGGCAGGCGTTTACCGAAACGGGAGAGCCGCGTGGCCGGCTTAGAAGTCATCGTTGTTCTTTCGCATCTTGCGGCGGAGCGCGAACAGCCAGGGCAATGCCCGGCGCAGCCAGTCCACAAGAACCCGCTTGGGGTTTTCCTCAATGAAATCGTCAACCGCCATATAGCGGGTGCAGGTGCGGCAGACCTGGGGAAGGTCGCCCTTCAGCCAGTCCTGGCGATAGCGCGCAAGTTTCTCGCCCTTCCAGATCTCTTCCAGGCTCTGCTCGGCCAGATTGCCGATTTTGATCTCGCTTTCCAGATCGGTGCAGATGCAGGCGCCCACATTGCCGTCGGCCAGAACGTGGACGCGGCGGTAAAGCTCGAAGCAGGGCGACTTCTTCTTTTCCTCGACGGACAGGCAGGGCGCCATTTCGCAGCCGCTGGGCACGTCTTCGGCCATCACCCGGCCCGACCACGCGTCGTACGCCTCAAGGAACGAGATGTTGGAGCCGCCGAACAGGCCGGAGAACAGGGCGAATTCCGCCGTCTCGCGCCATTCGCCCTGATCCTTGGCGACGCGCAGGTGCAAGGTGATCAGCACCGGCTTGCCCAATTCCTGATTGCGCCGGCCGATGGCTTCGATATTGGCCATCACCTGCTCGTAGCGATCCTTGCCGTAATAGCGCAGATAGCCCTCGCGGTTGCCCACATAGGTGGAGATGGCCAGCCGCGTCAGGCCCGATTTCAGCAGGGCGTCGATGCCGATGCGGTCGATCAGGATGCCGTTGGTGTACAGCATGGCAGAGGTGATGGACGGCTCATTGGTGGCGCGGCGAATCTTCTCGACGATATCCTTGTCGACCAACGGGTCGCCAACGGTCGGCGTGAAATTGATGGAGCCGCCCCCACTGGCCGCGAATTCGACGATGACCTTGTCGTACAGCGCCGGGTCCATGGTGGTCTTGGGCCGTTCCATGAAGCGGTAGCCGCAGAACGTGCAATTGGCGTTGCAGATGTTGGTGGTTTCAACGCCGAAATTGATGAAGCGGGACTCCATCAGCCGCCGGTAAAAGCCGGTCGGCAGAATGCGGATCGCGCTGTCGATGATAGCGTGTGCCAAACTGACCGAAGGCGCGTTGAGCAGTTTCTTACGGCGCATTCAAAGCCCATCTGGTCAAAGCGGCGAAGGAGTCTTCGGGGGGCAACCGAGCGGCGCATTCCCGCGGGAATTTCTCTTCCCGAATGGCCCGGACATTACGGCTTTTCCGGCGCGAACGTCAAGGTTTCGTTGCCTTTTCGGGCCGCGATGCCCTGGTGGTAAAGGCCTTCATAGCGGCTGACCACATCGTCCCACGAGAAGTCGCGTGCCCGCAAAGCCGAGCGTTGCGACAGGTCGGCGGCAAGGCCGGGCTCGTCCATGATCCGGCCCATGGCGGCGGCCAGGGCGTCGGCATCCGAGGGCGGCGTCAGCAATCCGTCGCGTCCGCCGCGCACGATGTCGCGGCAACCGGGGGCGTCGGCGGTCACGATGGGCAGGCTGGCGGCCATGGCTTCCACCAGCACGATGCCGAAGGTTTCCATGATGGACGGGAAGACGAAGCAATCGGCGGCACGGTAAAGCCCGACCAATTGGTCGTCGGGCAGCTTCAGCGGCAAGCTGCCCAAGGCGCCGCCGATCTGGTCCAGGAAGACGGCGTTCTCGGTCAGGCCCAATTGGGCGGCAAGCGGTGCCAGCCCCGGCGTACCCAACCCGGCGAAGATCAACCGGAAGTTTTTCCGTCCCTGCGCCTTCAGCCGGGCGGCGGCGTTCAGCACGGCGGCGAAGTTCTTTTTAGGGTGGTTGCGGCCTACCGACAGGAAGACGAAATCGTCCTGGGCGATGCCCAACGCGGCCCGCGTGGCTGCCCGTTCGGGACCGGCGGCAAAGCGCGAGAGGTCTACTCCGTTGGGGACTTCGGCCACGCGCTCGGGCGGAACGCCAAGGGCTTGGTATTCCTGGGCTACGGTGGCGGTGATGGCCACCAGCCGGTCGGCCTGGACCAGCCAACGGCGCACCAATGCGTCCACCTTGGGGTCCAGCCGGGCGCCGTAGCCGATGGAGGCGTCGCGCTGGATATCCTCGCCCGCACAGCGGACCAGATGGGGCACCGGGCGGCGGGTGCGGGCATAGTGGACCAGGGCGACGCCGGTGGGCCAGCCCATGGTGCAATGCCAGAAATCAAAGCGATGACGGCGGTGCAGGAACTCGAAGAAACTGTCCAGCACGGCGAAGCCCACACCGGGGAAGCGATGCAGCAGGCCCCAGACCTTGGGCGGGAAGGCGACCACCGGATAGGGCAGTTGCCAATCGTCCCGCTTCAGCTGGGCGGCGTGGGGGGCGGGCACGATCACCACGGGGCGGTGGCCGCGCTCGACCAGACGCAGGGCGATGTTGTGCAGGCCCACCTCGGCCCCGCCCAGACCGGGCAGGAAGGTGGAGGTCGGCAGGGCGATGGACAGGCTCTCGGTCACGGCTGCGCCTCTACGTCGATACGGCCACCCGGCGGCAATGCGGCCAATGCGGTGACCAGGGCAAGGAAACGTCCGTCCACCGTCGTGGCGGAGGCTTGGTCGGCGATGCGCCCCGCTTCGTCCATCACACCGGCGGTGGGCAGGGCCACGGCATTCTGCACGGCTTGCGCCCACAAATCAGCGTCCAGCGGGCGTAGGAAGCCGCTGACGCCATCGGTCACCCATTGGCAAAAGGCCGCTTCGCCGTCATTGGCGACCACCGGCAAGCCGCAGGCCAGGGCCTCCAGCATGGGCGTGGCAAGGCCTTCATCCTTGTTGGGCAGCACATAGGCGTCGGCCAGTTTCATGAAATCGCCCGCCGGCACAAAGCCGGTGACCACATGCACGCGGGCGCCCAAGCCCAAAGCGGCGATGCGGTCGTGCAATTGGGCCAGATAGGCGCGGTCGCGCTCCAGCAACGGCCCCGATTCCACCACCGGCCCGGCCAGCACCAGCTTGTACTGCTCGGGCAGGCGGGCCAGCACGTCCAGCAGGAATATCTGGTTCTTCTGCGGCATGAATTTGGCCACCATGGACAGCACAATGTCATGGGCGGCAAAGGGCGTCAGGGCCGCGCGCAAGGCGTGGCGCCGTTGGGGTTCGGGGAGAAAGCGCTTTGTGTCCACCGGGTTGGGCCGGGTCCACACATTGCGGTCCAGGCCCAATCGGGCGCAGGTCTCGGCCAATGCCGCCGAGATGGCGACGATCAGAGTATTGCGGTCCAGCCGCAGCCAACGCGACCAGTTCAATCCCGGCAGATGCTGGGCCGGGCTGGCCCGCGCGGTCACCAATTCGATGACCAGCGGCGTGCCGGTAACACGGGCCCAGGCGATGGCGGCGGCGGTGGCGGCGGAACTGCCGAAGACGTGGATCACATCAGGGCGGTCGCCAGCCAGCGCGGCCCAGACCTGCAACGCTTCCCACCAGCTGCGCAACGCATGCTGCAGGCGACCGGCCAAGCCGGGGGCTGCGCGCCAATGGGCGAACAGGCGGGTGGAAATGCGCCGCACGGGGATGCCGTCATGGCGATAACAGGCGTTGCCGGGGAATTCGACGGCGTTGGTGATGACGCTCCAGCGCACATCATGGCCGGCGGCGGCGAGGCGGCGGTAGGTGTTGTGGACGCGCACGCCCGCACCGGCATATTCCGGCGGAAACTTGCTGCAAACCACCCGGATTTTCACGGAACCGCCCGTGGCGTCAGACAGCGGTCCACCGTCACCAGCATGTTCAGCATGACGGAATGGTCCCGGGTTCCGGCCTGATGTTCGGCGACAGCAGAACGGATTTTGGCAGGGTCAAGGAAGCCCAGGCTGTCCAGCCGAGGCGAATCGGTCAGCGCGGACACCATCTCGCGGATGCGCGGATTGTGTTCGATGGAATGGCTGGCCGGCGGCCACGACCGTTCCCACCACGGCGGCAGGCTGCGGAAGCGGTTGCCGATGACCCGCTTGGCGGCGGCGCGGGCGAAATGGATGGCGGTCTGCGCCGCCAGCGAACGGCTTGCCCGGATATTGGTGTTGGCGTTGCGCACGCTCATCATGGCCGGATCGCACAGATCGATGGCCTGCTGATAGACCGCCCAATTGGCCTTGTCCTCGGGCTGCATGGCAAAGGCCAGATCGAACAGCCGGTTGGTCAAAGCGGGAATGCGGCAATCGGCGTAGCCACGGATGGACGCCGCCATGGGGAAGGAATAGTGCCGCGAGAAATTGTGCAGGTGCATGTATTCCCACTGCCCGTAGGAATCAGCCCCCAAATCCTTGCCGTGCGCCATCACCCCGCCGACCGAGGCCCGCAGCGATTCCTCCAGACCGGCGCGGGCACCGTCCTTGACGATGCTCCACGGGCTGGAGGTCTTGAGGCGATAGCTTACCCCGTTCATGAACGCACCGGGCAGATCGTCGCCCAGGGGCTTCAGCGCGTACATCAGGGTTTCGCGGCCCAGCACCCGGCGTGGACGCTTGGGCAAATAAAGCCCGGCGAAGAACACATCCAGGGCCAGCCCCAGGAAAATGCTGTCGGCCTTGGGCAGCACCGCCGGCCCATAGGGGGCGAATTGGAATTCCGGGTAGATCTGCATGCCGGCCAGCCAGACGCAGTCGTCCACCACGTCGTTCAGCATGTCCTTGGGACGCTCGACGAAGATGTGTTCGGCACCGGCACCGCGCGCCAGTTCGGCGGCGACCTCGAATTCGTTGTTGCGGGTCAAACAGGTGGTGAAGCACACCGGCGGGCGCGGTGCCGCCGCCAGCAAGGCGCGGGCGTCCAACCCGCCGCTAAGCATCAGCCCGAAGCGGCGATCGTCGGACATGTGCGAGTCCATGGCGGCGTGCAGCCCGTCGGCCAGTTCGGCGGCCAGGGCCTTGCCCTTCAGCGGCGTCGGCGCGAAGGACGGCTGCCAGTATTTCGTGACCGACGGTTCGGACTGGCCGGGGCCGTAGGACAGCACCGAAGCCGAGTCCAGATAGACGGTATCGGCCTCAAAGGTGTGGGTGCCGAACAGGCGGCGGAAATGCAGAAACTCGAAGATCGCCTCGGGCTTGAGGCGGGCGCGCTGCTCGCGCATCAACCCATCAAGGATGGATTTGAACGAGGTGGACAGGCTGAGCACGCCCTGGTCCATGCGCCAATATACGGCAAGCGACCCGAAACGGTCGGAGATGACAGAGAACGTACGCCGGGCGGGATCGCGCAGCAGGATCAGGAACGATCCGTCGAGGGCACGGGCGAAGGCGGCGGTGTCGGCTGCACCCTCGAACAGGCGCAGCACCGCGCGGTCGTCTATTTGGCCGTCAACAATGGGATTGCCCCACACCACCAAATCGCATCCGCCGGCCTGATAATGCCGGGCCGGCGGATGGAGATTGGCGGCTTCGACTGCCAGATGGCGGTCGAAGATAAGGCCTGCGCCGCCTTGGTCCTCAAGCCGCCCCTCGGGGCAGAAGCGGGCCGAAAGGTGGAACAGGCGTGTGCTCAAAGGGCTTAGGTCCGCTTTGCCAGCAAGATGGTGCGGGCGCCGCCCACCGTGCAGATGAAATCGACCGCGTCATCGTCCGAGACGTTCTCGTAGATCACCCGTTCCACATCGTCGGTCTTGATGGGGGCGCCGCCCTTATAGCCGCGCTCGTTGATGATGGCGGTGCCGCGCTGCGACGACGAGGCCAGATAACGCACGTGATAGCCCGCCTTGAACAGGCGACGCAGGGGCGTCTCCATGTCGTGATCGGCATCGTAGCGCGACAAATGGGTCTCGAAGATGACCATGGGGGCGATTTCGCCCTTTTCCACGGCATCCAGCATGCCGTTGAAGATCTCGACCTCGTGGCCTTCCACGTCCATGCGGATCAAATCCGGGGCGCCGTATTGGGCGACCAGTTCCGGCACCGTATAGGTGTGCACGTCCAGGGTCTTGCCCGACAGGTGCTTGGCACCGGTGCCGGTGGTGTGGAAGGTGTTCAGGTTGGACTGGTGGGCCAGGAAGAACTCGCGCTCACCGGGCTTGTCCGAGATGGCACCGGCCACCACCGGGATATCGGCATAGCCGTTCAACGCGATGTTGCGCTTCAGCAGCTCGATATTGGTGGGCGACGGCTCGACGGCGACCATGCGGCCCTGGGGGCCGATCAGGTCCAGCTCCATCAGCACGTAATAGCCAATGTTGGCGCCGATATCGAGCACCGACATGCCGGGCTTCAGCACCTTCTCAAGGATGATCTTGTGATCGACCTCGCGGGTGCCGAACAGGATCAGCGAGCGGCTGATGCCGGCGTCTTCCAAATCCAGCAGCAAGCGGTAGGAATGGATCTTGCGCTCAAGGAAACGCTTGCCCAGCACGCGCTTGTGGAAGTTCGCCCACAAAAGGTTAAACGCGGCTGAAACCAATGTACCAGGGCCGCGGTCCCTCAGGGTAACGAACGCGCTCGTCAGCATGGTGTCTCCTCGGAACGGGGAAGCAGAAGATATTCTCTCAGACGGAATTCGCGGATGGGCGAGCCGTCCATTTCGCGACATTGGTAGCCGGTTTTTTCAATTTCCGCAGCCAATTCCTCGACGCTGGAGCCAAGCAATTTCAATTCTGCGGGATGAACCGACAGGAAAATCATGGGCCGGGCACGTTCCAGAAGGGCGCGCGCACCGCGCAAAACCTGCACTTCCGCGCCCTCGACGTCGATCTTGATGACGCGCGGCGACAGGTTGCGGGCGCCACAGAAACTGTCCAGTGACACTTGGGGGCGCGTGGTGCGGACGTGGTCTTCGGCGTTCTTGCGCACCGCCATGCCGTTGCGGCCGCTGACGCCGGGATGCTCGTAGAAGGTCACCGCGTCATGGTCGGTCTCGCCCACCATGGCGTTGATCACGTCCACATTGCCAAGCTTGTTCAGGGCCACATGGGCCTTGAGCGAGGCGCAATTGGCGGCCGACGGCTCGAAGGTGTAGACCCGGCCCCCAGCACCCACAGCACTTGCCATGGGCAGGGCCAGCAGGCCGATATGGCCGCCCACGTCCAGCACGCAATCGGCGCCCCGGCAGGCCTCGACACATTCGGTGAAGCCGCCGTTATGGGCGCCGCCCCAGTTTTCGAAATCGCTGAAGGCAAATTGCGGCTGCAACAGAAACGGACCATAGGGGCCGATCTTCTGCGCCTTGGGCCCGCTTAGGCCCAGGCGGCAGGCGGCACGGTACGCGCGGCCAAGGATGCGCCAAACCGGGCCAAGGAACTTCAGCGGACCGTGGCGGAAACGCCGAAGCGCGGCGGTCAGGCTCATATTTCACACTTTCCCATAGGCTTGCAGTTCCGCCGGTCGGGCCGGTCGGCGCGCGGGAGACAATTCATGCCAAGCATGGCGGGAGTGTATCCAGTTCATGAAATGGCCGTCAACGCCCTGGCGCGCCGTACCAGCATGATGGCGCCCTGTCCGGCCAGGGCGATCATGAAGGCCTCCAGCGGCAGGCGATAGCGGATGGAGCCGATGGTGACCATGTGCACGGCGGTCAGGAACAGGGTCAGCAGCACGATGGGCGACAGTGCCCTGAACCGTTTGCGCCCCTGGGCCAGCAGGACGCCCGCCGACAACAGCAGCACGGGGCCAAAGCTCAGCAGCGACGCAGCGATGATCACCGGCGATTGATAGCTGGGCGTATAGGGCCACAGGCGCCAGAAGCGGACGAATTTGACGGCGGCCAGTTCCACGAAGCGGCGCGGATTGTCGCGGATGAACTCCACCGCCGCCTGTTTCAGGGCCTGATTGCGGGCAACCGGGTCCTCGATCTTCTGGAAGGCGCTCATATCGGCGTCGTCGGCGCCGTTGCTGTTGTTGACGCCGCCGCCCGAGACGTTGAGCGGGTTGTTGCCCGAATACAGCACGATGCCGTCACCCAAATTAAGGCGGACAAAGGTTCCGTACTTATCCATCTGGTGCAGCCACCACGGGGTCATCAACGCCCCGTAGATCAGCACATAGATTGCCACGCGGCCAAGGGCAAAGCTCAGGCTGCGGCGGTGGACCACTATGGCGAACAGCATGATCAGCAGGGGAGCCAGGGGCTCCAGGCTGGGGCGTTCCAGGATGGACAGCGCCAGCAGCGCCGAGCCCGCCAGATAACGCTGGCCGTACAGGCACAGAAACGCCGAAAGCACGATGAAGGTGTAGGTGGTCTCGGTCAGGCCGCTGACCGCGTAGAACAGGAAATGGGGATAGATTGCGGCGGCCAGGGCGGCCAGCAACGCGCCGGCCTCGTCCCGGAACAGCACCCAGCTCAGCCGATGGATCAGTACCACGGTGACCGCCGAGATCAGCACGTCCAGAATTTTGGCATTGGCGATGCCGCCGACCAAACCCACCAGGACCGGATAAAGCGGCATGACGTGGTCGAATTTGATGCGCCCGGTCTGCCAAAAGGCCTCGCCGGCCCAGCCATAGCTGATGGCATCGCCGAAGCCCTGATCGGGCAGCAGCAACAGGGTCGCCGTCCGGGCTGCCAGAGCAAGCAGCACCACCAGCCATAGGCTGCGGGAGGGAAGGTATGTATTCATGATCCCGAATGCTCGTAGATGGAGATGCGCGGGTTGGTGTGGCCGAAGACGGTTTGTACCGGCACCGTCAGCCCCAGGCGCGGTGAAAAGCGCGCCGCCACCGACCAGCCGTCGGGCACGGCATCCGTGGGATCGCGCTCGGTCACCACCATGAACCGGCATTGGGGATCGTTGATGCGGTAATCGGCAAACGCCAAAGGCGGCGCATCGAACGGCGCCGGGCTGCGCGTGCCCAGGCACAGCGCGGACCCGTGCGGCACGTTGGCCTCGACCCAGGCAGCGGCCCGCAGGCGGGTGGAGTGAGCGGGGGAATCGGTGTCGGCCTGCGCCATTTTCGTGGGAACCGCCTGAACAAGGGTGAGGGCGCAGGTCACTGCCAGGATGGCGCCGCTGGCACGGCCTTTGTTCATGGCCAGAACCAGTACGGCCAGGGACAGCCAGTACGGCACATAGCGGGCGTTGTCGTGCCAGGTGGCGATAGCGGCGGTGATACTCCCGATCACCACGATTGGAAAGGCCAGTCCCGCTGCCGCCAGTCCCCATCGTTGGGTAACGATCACGGCGATGACGGCCACCGGCAATGCCACGCCGAAACCGCTGACCAGCGAATGGGCGACGAAATCCCATAGCAGGGCGGCGGTCGGTGCCTGATTGAACCAGCCCGCGCCGATTTCCGCTTCGGCGCGGAAGGCGGTCCAATTTAGCAGCATATAGGGGTTAAAGGCGGCGGCGACCGCACCGGCCAGGACCACGACGGCGACCAGCGCCCATACCGGCAGGCGGCGGCGCCAGACCAGGGCCAGCAGGCCGGCCCCGGCCAACAGGGCGAAGACGCCGTTGGTCAGCACGGACCCCACGGTCAATCCCAGCGCCACGCCTAAGCCAATCAGCCAGCGCCACGATGCCTCATGGTTCAGGCGGACCATGCAGTACAGCGCAAGGTTGCTCCACAGCAGCGAGTACCAATGGGGTTTCATGACCGAGGAAAAATACAAACTGGCGGGGGCGGCCAGATAGATGGCCAGGGCCAGCGCCGCGCGCCGTGGCGCCACGCCCAGCCGGCGCAAGGTGGCCCATAGAATCAGGCCCGAGGCGGCGAAGGCCAGCGTGACGAACAGGCGCCCTGCGCCGTAGACCCGGTCCATGCGGTCGGGATCGGCCAGCATGTCGTCCAGGCTGCCCAGGCGCAGCACGCCGGTTTTTTGCAGGGCGAACAGCCAGCCGCCCAGGGGATAAAGATAGGCGCCGCCATATTGATAATAATGGGGGTCGAAGGACAGTTCCGCCGGACGCATGCGGGCCAGGGCCATCACATTCATCATCTCGTCGGCTTCGACGCTGTACAGGCGGAAACGCATGGACCAGCGCGCGGGAGTTTCCTGCTCGGTGGACTGGCCGATCACCGTCTGGCGGTCAAGGGCACCGGCGGGCGGCGGGCGCGAAACGGCGCCCGAGACCGTGGGGTGGTTGTTGAGCGAAGTGCCGTAATCCATGGTCGCGGCTTGCAGCGTCAGGAAAATGGCGCACAGCAACAGTGGCCACAGCCACGTTATTCGACCCACATCGGCTCCTTATTCTCCGCAAAACGGGGGCACTATGCCCTAAGGTGGATGACATCAGCAAGGCCGCGGCCTGACGTTCATCCAAGAATGTAATGCGCGTCATGCGCCCGCATGGTATATCGCCCCCCATTTTTCGTATGTTTGCCGCCGGAGAGCACGCCTATGTCCCAGAACCCGATTCGCCGCGCCCTTATCTCGGTTTCCGACAAGACCGGCCTGGTGGAATTCGCCCGGTTCCTGGTCGAGCGCGGGGTCGAGATTCTGTCCACCGGCGGTTCGGCCAAGACCCTTCGCGATGCCGGCATCGCCGTCAAGGAAGTGGCCGACCACACCGGCTTCCCTGAAATGCTGGACGGGCGCGTGAAGACGCTGCACCCGCTGATCCATGGCGGCCTGCTGGCCATCCGCGGCAATGCCGAGCATGAGAAGGCCATGACCGAACACGGCATCAGCCCCATCGACCTGTTGGTGGTGAACCTGTATCCGTTCGAAGAAACCGTCGCCAAGGGTGCCGATTTCGACACCTGCATCGAGAACATCGACATCGGCGGCCCGGCCCTGATCCGTGGCGCCTCGAAGAATCATGACAGCGTGACCGTGGTCGTGGACGTGGTGGACTATCAGGCGGTGATGGAAAGCATGTCCGCCAATGGCGGCGCCACCACCCATGAATTGCGCCGCAGCCTTGCCGCCACCGCCTATGCCCGCACCGGCGCCTATGACGCCGCCATCTCCAGCTGGTTCGCCCAGCAGGTCGGCGACACCTTCCCCCGCCGCGTGGTCGCCGCCGGCGAGCTGAAGCAGACCCTGCGTTACGGCGAGAACCCGCATCAGCAGGCCGCGTTCTATGTCTCCGGCGCCGCGCGCCCCGGCATCGCCACCGCCCGCCAGCTGCAGGGCAAGGAATTGTCGTTCAACAACATCAACGACACCGATGCCGCCTTCGAACTGGTGTCCGAATTCACCCAGCCGGCGGTCGCCATCATCAAGCACGCCAATCCCTGCGGCGTGGCCACGGGTGCCTCCATCGCCGAGGCCTATCGCACGGCCCTGGCCTGCGATCCGGTGTCGGCTTTCGGTGGCATCATTGCCATCAACCGTCCGCTTGACCGCGCCACCGCCGAGGAAATTTCCAAGTTGTTCACCGAGGTGGTGATCGCCCCCGCAGCCGATGACGAGGCTGTCGCCGCCTTCGCCGCCAAGAAGAACCTGCGCCTGCTGGTCACCGGCGGCATGTCGGACCCCACCCAGTCGGGCATGACTCTGCGCACCGTCACCGGCGGCTATCTGTTGCAAACCCGCGATAATGGCCGCGTTACCGAGGCCGAGCTGAAGGTGGTGACCAAGCGCGTCCCCAGCCCGCAGGAAATGGCCGATCTGCTGTTCGCCTTCCGGGTGTGCAAGCACGTCAAGTCCAACGCCATCATCTATGTGAAGGATGGCGCGACCGTGGGCATCGGCGCCGGTCAGATGAGCCGTGTGGATTCCAGCCGCATCGCCGCCTGGAAAAGCAAGGAAGCGGCTGACACTGCCGGTCTGGCCCAGCCCGCCACCATGGGTTCGGTGGTTGCCTCGGACGCCTTCTTCCCGTTCGCCGACGGCCTGCTGGCCGCCGCCGCCGCCGGTGCCACCGCCATCATCCAGCCGGGCGGCTCCATGCGCGACGCCGAGGTGATCGCCGCCGCCGACGAGCAGGGCTTGGCCATGGTGTTCACCGGCATGCGCCACTTCCGTCACTAAGCTTGGCCCCCGGCCCGGTACAGGCGTTCCAGTTTCAAGCAAGGTGTCCTTATGACCCAGTCGTCTCCTAAGATCGTCATGATTGGCCTCGGCTATGTCGGCCTGCCGCTGGCGGTGGCGGTTGCCCGCCATTTCCCCACCGTCGGCTTCGACATCAGTGAAAGCCGCGTCAGCGAATTGAAGGGCGGTTTCGACCGCACCGGGGAAGTGGACGGCGCCCATCTGCGGGCCAGCACCTTGCACCTGTCCCATGACGCCGCCGCCATCCAGGGCGCCGACGTCTACATCATCACCGTGCCGACCCCGGTGACCGACGACAACCAGCCGGATTTGCGCCCGGTGATCAGCGCCTGCCGGTCGGTGGGCAAGGCCATGGGCAAGGGCGCCGTGGTGGTGTTCGAAAGCACCGTCTATCCCGGCGTGACCGAGGACATCTGCGGCAAGGAACTGGAAACCGTTTCGGGTCTGGTGTGCGGCAAGGACTTTTTCCTGGGCTACAGCCCCGAGCGCATCAATCCCGGCGACAAGGAACACACGGTCGAGCGCATCACCAAGGTGATCTCGGGCCAGACCGCCGAAGTGGTGGATTTGCTTGAGCGCATCTATGGCAGCGTCACCACCGGCGGCGTGTTCAAGGCCGCCAGCATCCGCGTGGCCGAAGCCGCCAAGGTGATCGAGAACGCCCAACGCGACATCAACATCGCCTTCATCAACGAAATCACCATGATCTTCCAGCGCCTGGGGATTTCGGTCCATGACGTGCTGGCGGCGTCGGCCACCAAGTGGAACTTCCTGAACTTCAAGCCCGGTCTGGTGGGCGGTCACTGCATCGGCGTGGACCCGTTCTATCTGGCGCAATGCGCCATTGATAACGGCCACAACCCGGAAATCATCCTGGCCGGCCGCCGCATCAATGACGGCATGGGCGGCTATGTGGCCGAGCGGGTGCACAGCCAGCTATCCGGCCCGTCGCGCATTCTGGTGCTTGGCCTGACCTTCAAGGAAAACGTGCCCGATCTGCGCAACAGCAAGGTGGTGGACGTCATCCGCGGCCTGCGTGCCCTGGGCCATACGGTCGAGGTTCACGACCCCCTGGCCGATCCGGCGGAAGCGCAGCATGAATACGGCGAGACCCTGCTGCCGTCCTTGGACGAAGTGGGCGTGTATGACTGCGTCGTCGGCGCCGTGCCGCACCAGCCCTATGCGGAAATGTGCACCGAGACCTTCACCACCCTGGTTCGCGACGGTGGTTTGGTCGCCGACCTCAAGGGCATGTGGCGCGGGCTGACCCTGGACGGCGCGCGCCGTCAATGGGGCCTGTAAAGCGGTGCCCATGAAGGTCGCCGTCCTCATCCCGTGCTATAACGAGGACCTTGCCATTCGGCAGGTGGTGCAGGATTTCCGCGCCGTTCTGCCGTCGGCGGCGATCTATGTGTACGACAACAATTCAAGCGACCGCACCGTCGAAATCGCCCGGGAAGCCGGCGCCATCGTTCGCTGCGAGCCCTTGCAGGGAAAGGGCAATGTGGTCCGGCGCATGTTCTCGGACGTGGAAGCCGACATCTATGTGCTGGTGGACGGCGACGCCACCTATCACGCCCCCAGCGCGCCCGAGATGATCGCGAAGCTGGTGGACGAAAACCTGGACATGGTGGTGGGCACCCGCCTGCATACCGAGGAAACCGGGGCGTTCCGCCAGGGCCATCAATTGGGCAACCGCCTGCTGACCGGCTTCGTCGCCTGGCTGTTCGGCGACCGCTTCAAGGACATGCTGTCGGGTTACCGCATCTTCTCGCGCCGCTTCGTCAAATCCTTCCCCGCCTTGGCGGAAGGTTTCGAGACGGAAACCGAGCTGGCGGTCCACGCGCTCAGCCTGTCCATGCCGGTGGCCGAGGTGCAGACCCCCTATTACGCCCGGCCCGAGGGGTCGGAATCCAAGCTGCGCACCTATCGCGACGGCTGGCGGATTCTGATTATGATCCTCAAACTGCTCAAGCGTGAGCGGCCCCAGCTTTTCTTCGGCGCCATCTTCGCCGTGCTGGCTGTGCTGTCCATGGTTCTGGCCGCGCCCATCGTGGTGACTTATATGGAAACCGGTCTGGTGCCGCGCTTCCCCACCGCCATCCTGGCCACCGGCACCATGCTGCTGGGCTTCCTCAGCCTGACCGCCGGCTTCATCCTCGACACCGTCACCCATGGACGGCGCGAGAGCAAGCGGCTGCATTATCTTGGCTATGCCGCGCCCGGTGCGGCGCGGGATTAAAACAGGGAGCTTCCCCAAAGACTATCGTCACCCCGGACAAGCGCAGCGCAGATCCGGGGTCCATGGTGCCGTTTCCCACCGTGGATCCCCGCTTTCGCGGGGATGACGAGGGGGAAAAGCCTAACCGCCCAGGATGATCTCGGCGGCAGCCGGCAAATCGTCCACCACGTGATGGGCCTTGGTGCCCGTCACGTATTTGTGGCCGTGGCCGGTGCGCACCAGAAACGTGGTTGCGCCCACCGCCAAGCCCAGCTCCACATCCACTTCTTTGTCGCCGATTATGATGGCCTGGGCGGGGTCGAAGCCGTGCACCGCCACCGCCTGCTCGATCATACCCGGCAGCGGCTTGCGACAGGTGCAATCGTCGTCGGGTCCGTGCGGGCACAGATAGATGCCGTCCACCTCGGTGCCTTCGGCGGCCAACAGCTCGCGCAGGCGGGCGTGGATCAGGTCAAGGCGGGGCAAGTCGAAATAGCCGCGCGCGATGCCCGATTGGTTGGTCACCACTATTACGCCGAAGCCCGCCGCCCGCAGCCGGCGGATGGCTTGACCCGCGCCGGGAATCAGCTCCAGTTGGTCCGGGTCCGACAAATAGTGCTTTTCGATGTTGAGCGTTCCGTCCCGGTCAATCAGGACGAAGCGGCGGGCGTTGGTCATGGGGCGTCCGGCAGGCGTTGCAGGCGCGCGGCGAAGAAGGCGTCCATGCCGCCGGCCTCGGCCAGATGGAAGGGCAGGGTGCGCACGTCGCCGTCGGGGGTGATCAGCTCGCTCAAACCGCCCAATTCTGCGGCGGTGATGGGCAGGCGGCGCACCGGCGCGCCCGCCGCCAGCAGGCGCTCGATTTGGGCGATGCCTTCCTGGGGTTCCAGCGAACAGACGCAATAGACCAGGGTGCCGCCGGGCTTGAGCATGGCGATGGCGGCCTTCAGCAAGGCGGCTTGCTGATCGGCCAAGGCGGCCACGTCGCCCGGTCCCTTCAGGCGCAGGCCGTCAGGGTGGCGGCGCAGGGTGCCGGTGGCGGTGCACGGGGCATCCAGCAGCACCGCGTCGAACGGGGTTTCCGGCGCCCAAGCGGCCACGTCGGCCTCGACGATCTCAGCCTTCAGCTTCAGGCGATCCAGATTTTGCTGGAAGCGGACCAGCCGGCGGGCCGAGCGGTCCACGGCGGTCACCTGTGCCCCGGCAGAGGCCAGTTGCAACGCCTTGCCGCCCGGGGCGGCACATAGATCGGCCACGCGTTTGCCGTTGACGTCGCCCATCAGGCGGGCCGGGATGGCCGCAGCCATGTCTTGGACCCACCACGAGCCCTCGGCAAAACCCGGCAATTGGGTCAAATCGCCGCTTTCGCGGCGGCGCAGGCTGCCGGTGGGCAGCAGATCGGCGCCCAGGCGCTCGGCCCAATCTTTGGGCTCGCCGGTCACAGTGATATCCACCGGGGCTTCGCTTAGATGGGCATTGGCGATGGCGCGCGCGGTGGCGTCGCCATAGGTGGCCGACCAGGACGCCCACAGCCAAGTGGGAGTGTTGAGGCGACCGGCATCCTGGGTTTCGATCCAGGCGCGGCCGTCGCGGTCCAGGCGGCGCAGCACGGCATTGATCAGCTTGGCGAAACCGGCAAGCTGGGTCCCCTTGACCAGATCCACCGAGGTGTCGATGGCGGCATGGGGCGGCGTGTTGAGGAACAATAACTGGCACGCGCCCAGGCGCAGCACGTCATGGGCCCTGCGCGCCTTGTGGGGCAGGCCCTTGTCCAGGCAGCGCTTGATGACGTCGTCAAGCTGGCCCAGCCGGCGCAGCACGGTTGCCACCAGCATGCGCACGAAGCCGCGGTCGCGTTCTTCAAGCTTGCCATAAGCGGGGGTACTGTCCAGCACCTCATCCAGCAGACGCTTGTCCACCAGAATTGCGGCGAGGAGATCGAGGGCGACGGTGCGCGGGTCGGCGCGGGGGGTGCGGGAGCGGGCCATGCCCTCCTTTACCGCATTCTCCGGCGATTATCCATCATCCCCAGGGGCCACGGCGGCGGGTTCCGCCCCACGGGCCGGTGGGTGCCGTTTGGCGTTCGGCGCGCACGCCCCAGGTCATGCCCATTTCCGCCGCCATGGCGCGCAGGGCGGCAACCCGGTTGTCCATGGCGGGGTGGGTCGAAAACAGATTGTCCATGGCGCCGCCGTGAAGCGGATTGACGATGAACATGTGGGCGGTGGCGGGGCTGCGCTCGGCCACCGGATTGGGGATGGCGTGGGCGGTCTGCTCCAACCGGTCCAGCGCGCTGGCCAGCCACAGCGGATTGCCGCAGATGCGCGCGCCCTCGGCGTCGGCGGCGTATTCGCGGGTGCGCGAGATGGCCATCTGCACCAGCATGGCGGCCATGGGCGCTACGACCATCATGACGATGCCGCCGATCAGCCCCAGACCGCCGCCGCCTTCTTCCTCGTCGCGGTGACCGCCGAACATGGACGAGAACGCGAACATGTTCGCCAGCATGCCGATGGCACCGGCGAAGGTGGCCGTGATGGTCATGATCAGGGTGTCGCGGTTTTTCACATGGGCAAGCTCGTGGGCCATCACCCCTTCCACTTCCTCGGGGCTCAGGCTGTCCAGCAGGCCGGTGGTCGCCGCCACCGACGCATGTTCGGGGTCGCGCCCGGTGGCGAAGGCGTTGGGCTGGGGCGAGTCGATGACGAACACCTTGGGCATGGGCATGCCGGCGCGCGCGGTCAGGCGCTCGACGATGGCGACCAATCCCGGCGCGGAATGCCGATCCACCTGCTGGGCGCCGTACATGGACAGCACCATCTTGTCGGAGTTCCAATAGGCGAAGGCATTCATGCCCGCAGCCATCATGAAGGCGATCACCATGCCGCTTTGACCGCCGATCATCGCGCCAATGGCCATGAACAGCGCGGTCAGCGCGGCAAGCAGAAGGGCGGTTTTGGCAGTGCTCATGATGAGACCGTTGACTGAGGGCAGGGTGTAGAGTGAATAGGTGTGATCCGCCCGTCCCGCAAGGGGCGACGGTCAGATGCAGGGAATTCCCATTATGAGCGACGAGAAGACCGAGCCGGCTGCCGAAAAGGCGGAAGAAAACAAGGACGCGACGGACAAGGCCCCCGCCACCGAAATCGGCGGCCCCGCCGGCCCCGAGCCGACGCGCTTCGGCGATTGGGAAAAGGGCGGGAGGTGTTCGGACTTTTAGGTTAGGCCTTTGCCGGAAAGGCAGGGGGCAGCGTGCTTCTCCCTGGAATTCTGTCATTCCGAGCGTATGCGAGGAATCTCATCCTGGCACGGCATCAGCCAGTGCGAACGCCCCAACCGTTGTGCCAGGCGGAGATCCCTCACATTGGTTCGGGATGACAAGCGGGGCGGGATGACAAGCGGGGCGGGATGACAGCCGGCACTAAGCCCGGCACCGCCCCCACAGGCTTGTTGCCGCGTCCACCACCGTTTCCACGTCCAAATCCAGCATCAAGCTGTCCTGGCTGCGGTGGTTGAAATCGGGGGCGTGGCAGATGTCTTCGAAGCTGCGTGGGCCGCGCGCGCTGGCGGCGCGGTCGCCCCACGGGCCGTAGAATACTTCTGAACTGGGGCCGAACAGGCCCAAGGTGGGGATGCCGGCAGCGGCGGCCATATGCATCAGCCCTGAATCATTGCCCAGATAGAACGCGCAGCGTTGAAGGCAGGCATAGGCGGTGGGCAGGCTGACCCCGCCGGTCAGGTAGATGACCCGTTCGCTGGGCACCGATTCCACCACCGGGCGTGCGCGGTCGCGTTCATCCGCCGAGGCGAACACCGCCACGCGGGCGCCGGGCAGCATGCCGCCCTCGGCGGTCAGGCGGCGCACCGCCTCCACGAAACGTTCAGCCGGCCATTGCTTGCCGCCCCAATTGGCGGTGGGGCCGACGGCGAGAACCGGCGTGCCGTCGGGGATCAGGCGGGCGGCCTCGGTGCGCTGGGCGTCATCGGCCCACAGCCGGGGCGCTGCGGGGGCGGCCAAATCCAGCACGCCGGCCAGATGGCACAGCCGGTGTTGCGGCGTCCATGACGACCGGATGATGCGCCGTCGCAATGTGGGCACCAGCCAGCCCATGGCCGAGCCGCGCAAATCCACCACCAGGGACCACGGAGTCAGCACGGTCTGCTTCCACAAATCCCGCCAATGACCGGCCCGCTTGCGCTTGACCAGGGGGATTACCCGCTCGACGAAGGGGGCGGCGGCGAACAGCGGCGCGGCCACCGCTCCGCAGGCCACGGTGAAGCGGGCCTGGGGGTAGCGGTCGGCCAAATGGGCCAGCAATCCGGTGGACAACACCGCGTCGCCGATGCGGCTTGCCGTGATGAACAGGATGCGCATGGTCAGGTCAGGCCGGCGATGCGTTCGAACTCCGCCGCCGCCTGATCCCAGCCCCAGGCGTTCTGCAAGGTTAGGCAGTTGCGGTGCATCTCAAGCCACAACGCGTCGTCGGCCAGCACCTGAATGGCTTTCTCGGCAAACGCGTCGGGGCCTTTGACCGCCCAGCCGGTCTTGCCTTCCACCACCCGCTCCTTCATGCAGGCGATGTCTTCCAGCACGATGGGCAGGCCCATGGCCTGGGCCTCGGCCACGGCAGAGCAGAAGGTCTCGCCGATGTCGCCGCGATACAGCAGGGCGCGCGCGGAGGCCAGTTCCCCCACCAATTGGGCCTTGGGCACGGGGCCGCGCAGGATGACGCCCTTGTCGGCCAGGGCGGCGGCGCGGTCCAGCACCGGTCCCATCTTGCCCGCCTTGGCCTGACCGGCGGCGCCATAGGTGGCGATGCCGGCGAAGACGTGCAGCTCGGCATTGGGCACGGCGGGGCGGATGCGGGCCTCCCACACATCCAGCAGCCAATCCAGCGAGCGCATGGGGTTCGAGGTGAACACCGCCTTGGGCGCGGGGGCTTGCGTGCGCTCGGTGGCGTGGCGGAATAGATCGGTCAGGCCGTACAGCACGATCTCGCGCCCACCGGCGAAGGCCCAGGCCGGATAGGTTCCGGCATGGCTGGCGCCGGAAAACACGATGGTCGGGCGGCGCCATGCCAGCTTCCACTGATAACGCCACTTCAGCAAATAGCCCGCCGGATTGTGAATCCAGAAGATCATCCGCTTGGCGCCCCGGCAGTGCTTCAACAGCTTGTCGCCGCGATTGGGGATGTAAAGGTCGGCAGTATGGGGGATGCCCTGCGAGATTGGACGCCAGGTGACGCCGCGATGATTGATCTCGCCCTCGCATTTGTTGCACACCAGCACGTCGTGACCGCGCGCGGCCAGGGCGTTCGCCATTTCGATGAACGAGGTCTCGGCCCCGCCCAGCGGGCGTTCCTCTAAGGTGCGGCCATCGAAGACGATGCCGTCATCGGCCATGACGATGCGAGCCATGTTCAGTCCTTCTCGTACTTGGCCTTGAAATGCGACAGCAGTGGGTAAAGCCCGGCGCACACGGCGATGATGAAGCCGTAGCCGCCTTCCTTATACCCGCCGCGCCGCACATAGCATTTGAAGAAGCGGCTGACCAGCCGGCGCACGTTGGACGCAGTGGACCCCCAGGTCTGCCCCTTGTCGCGCAAATCCCGCGCCTTGGCGGTGGAATAGGAATCCAGCCGGCGGATCATGTCCGAGATATTGCGGTCCACATAATGGTCCACCCGGTTGACCAGCATGGGTCCCTTGCTGCCATTCCACTTCAGCGAAGGATGCACGCGGTCGCGCCCCCACACCTTGGCGCCCTTCTTGAACAGTCCCGGATAGGCCGCCTTGCCGAAGCTGGCGCCCCAGCCATGGCGGACCAGACGGTCGCCGATGTAATTGTCCACCAGGATTTCGTGCCAATCATGGGATGTGACCGCGATCACTCGGCGGATTTCCTCAGCCAGGGCTGGCGGCACATGTTCGTCGGCATCCACCTCCAGCACCCAATCGCCGGTGCAGGCCTGGATGCCGGTGTTGCGGCGGTCGCCCTCGATGTCCCAACTGCCCTCGATGACGCGGGCGTTGAAGCGGCGCGCCATGTCCGCCGTCCCATCGGTGCATTTGTCGCACACCACCACCAGCTCGTCGGCGAAGGCCAGCTTTTCCAGGCAGGCGGCAAGGCGTGCTTCTTCGTTATGGGCGACGACCAGGGCGGACAGTTTCATGACTTCACCCGCACCAGCGGACGCGATTTGGCCCGAGCGATGGCTGTGCGATAGGTGTCCAGCGTCTGGGCCATGCGGTGGTCGAAGCGCATGGCGTGCTCGGCCAAGGCGCGGGCGCCCTTGGCGATGCGGGCGGTTTCAACCGGATCGCCCACCACGCGGGCGATGGCATCGGCCAAAGCGGCGGGCTGGGCCGGGGGAACCAGCCAGCCGGTCTCGCCATCCTTGACGATCTCGGGCACGCCGCCCACAGCGCAGGCCACCACCGGGCGGCCAGTGGCGAAGGCCTGCACGGCGACGCGGGGCTGAGCCTCGGTCAGGCTGGGAATGACCACCAGATCGCCGGTCTGCATCAGCTCGGACACGTCTTCGCGGTAGCCCAGGAAATGGACGGTGACGCCCGCCGCCTTGGCCTGTTCCTTCAGGCCGGCCTCGTAATCGGCACTTTCCGCCGTGGCGGAACCGGCGAAGACGGCTGTCAGGGTGATGCCGCGCTGTTTCAACAGGCTCAGCGCCTCGATCAGGAAGTTCTGGCCCTTATCGGGGCGCAGCATGCCCACGCAGACCAGCACGCAGTCGTCAGCCCCAAGGCCGATCTCGGCACGCAGGCGGGCGCGGGTGGCCACCGGGTCGGGCAGGTCGAAGAACCGTTCATCCGCCCAGCCGCCGATGGAGGTGGAGCGCTTGGCATCGGCCAGCCCCATATGGACCAGATCGACACGGGTGCATTCGGCCACGGTGATGATGTGGTCGGACAGGCGCCATTGCAGCCGGCGCATGAAGGACGGCTTGAGCGGCTGGTTCACGTGGCGCGAGCGCACCAGGGCGCATAAATCCAGACAGCCCAGCGCCGCCTTGGCGTCGCGGGTGACATGGGCGTCGATGATGTCGATGCGCTTTTCGCGCACCAAAGCGCGTAACGCCCGCAGGGACGACAGCCGCCAGGGCCGGTCGAAATTCATGGGCACCACGGGCAGGCCCATGGCCTCGGCCCGCTTGTAGGGATCGCCATCGGCGGGTGCGGCCAGCCATACGTCGTGGCCGTGGCCGACCAGCCAGCGCACCTGTTCCAGCGTGCGATGTTCCATGCCGCCCCAATTGCGGCCGGGAATGGTGTGCAGGATGCGCATGCGTCTGGGTCCTAGATCAAGGCGAAGCGCGCCCAGACGGGCTGCGCGGCGAGGGGCGTGATGGGGGCGAAACCAAAGCCGGCGGCGGTCAGGCCCTCCAGCAGCAGGCGCGTCAGGGTGACGGTCACGGCGGCCTTATGCTCGGCGCCGGGACGTTCGTTGATGGGCTGGTCGTGCATCAGCAGGATGGCGCCGGACAGATGGGGGGCGGCCAGCAGGCGATCGACTTCCTTGCGGCACTCCGGCTCCACGTCGGCGGCGCTGGTGCAGCGGGGCGAGATCAGATGGTCCTCGGTGGACGCGCCCCAATGGGCGAATTGACAGCCGGGCTGCCAGCGGGCCAGCGCCCGATGGACCGTGGTGTTGCGATAGCCGCCGTTCTGAGGCAGGCGCACCAGATAGGGAAACGGCGTGGGGCGGAAGCGTGACAGCAGGGCCTCGCAGCGGTCCATGTCCAGAATCAGGCGTTCTGGGCCGGCCCTATCCAGGCGGATGTGTTCCCAGCCATGGGCATAGATTTGATGGCCGCGCCGATTGATCTCGGCCACAAGGTCCAGATGGGGTTCGGCCCGGCAGCCCGACAGGAAAAAGGTCGCCTTGGCGCCAAAGCGGTCCAGCAAATCCAGCATCTGCGGCGTGGCGTCGGGCGTGGGGGCGTCGTCGATGGTCAGGGCGATCTGCTTCGGCCCACCGTCCGGCAGGCGGCGCAACACCGGCAACCATGACCCCAACGACCACGAAATCCGCAAACGGCCCTCCATCTTCACGTCATTTTACGAGGCCAAACCTGTCCGTTCATAGTTTTTTGGCGCGTCACTGACCAGCAATTTGTCACGCTGCAAACGGGCGTGCTATTTGAGAGCCTCACACAGAGGGATGATCCATGACCGTTCTCGTCACCGGTGCCGCCGGCTTCATCGGCTTCCACACCTCGCTGCGCCTGCTGGCGCGGGGCGACAAGGTGGTGGGCGTGGACAACCTCAACCCCTATTACGACCCCGCCCTGAAGCAGGCCCGGCTGGCCCAGCTGCGCGCCCATCCCGGCTTCAGCTTCCATCAGGCCGATATCGGCGACCGCATTGCCATGGCCGAGATCGCCACGGCCCATCCCGAGGTGACGGCTTATATCAATCTGGCCGCCCAGGCGGGCGTGCGCCATTCCCTGAAGGCGCCGCACGATTACACCCACTCCAACGTGGAAGGCCATCTGGTCATGCTGGAGTTGGCCCGCGCCAACGACAAATGCCGGAACTTCGTCTACGCCAGCTCGTCCTCGGTCTACGGCGCCAACACCAAGCTGCCGTTCTCTGTGGAAGACCGGGTGGACCAGCCCATCTCGCTTTACGCCGCCACCAAGCGCGCCGGCGAGCTGATGAGCCATTGCTATTCCCATCTGTACCGCATCCCCACCAGCGGCTTGCGCTTCTTCACCGTGTACGGCCCGTGGGGCCGCCCCGACATGGCCGCCTATCTGTTCGCCAAGGCCATCCTGGCCGGCGAGCCCATCACCATTTTCAACAATGGCGATATGCGGCGCGACTTCAC